>JACESM010000018.1 GCA_013911835.1 Porphyrobacter sp.
TGACCAGATCGACCCGCTCGACCATCACCTTGCCGGCAAAGGCGACATTGTCCGAAACCAGCGCGTCGAAGGCGCGCGCGGCGGCGCGGTCCTCGGGGTCGGCGAGGTGTGCGCGCCACAGCGCCTCGATCTCGGCGTCGCGGTCGGCGAGTTCGAACATCCGCGCGCCTGCGGTGATCGCGCGGATCGCGGCGGCCTTGGCCTCGACCGCCCGATTGGCCGCAGGCCGCCCGGCGAGCAGCGCGTCGACATCCTCGAGCGTGTCGGGATGCGCGTTGATTGCGCAGTTGAGCGCGGCGCCGAAGGGCAGCGGCACGGCGAGATCCCAGCCCCGCAAATGGGCGAGCTCGCCCGCGACCTGATCGGTGCCGTCGACCAGCAGGCTGTGGAGCCTGACCGGGCCGCGCGCGCCCGGGAGCCCCGCGCAGATCGCGTCGATCCGCGCAAACAGCGCGTCGAGCGCGGCAGCGATCGCGGCGGCATTGGCGGAGTAGGCGGGATTGGCCGCGCGGTGGCCGGTCACGCCAAGCGCCAGATGCGGCAGCCAGCTGTCGCCGATCGGTGCGGGCAGGCTGGCTGATGTCGGCACTGGCGCGTCCCCTAATCGCCCGCGCCGAACAGCGGCAGGCCCCTCCCGCGTGCTTAATCGCACCCAACGCCCGCTTACAAGCGCGAAGCGCGCTTCGCCGCCCGGTTTGACGCGCCGCCGGTGAAAGCGCATATTTCGTGCGGGTTGTTCGGGGGGAGTGCGGGCGATGCGCGCAGGATTGGCGATGGGCATGGCGGCGCTGCTGGCGCTGTGGCTCGCGGGCGTGCCGCTGCGCGCGCAGGAACTGGAAACCCCGCCCTATGTCTACGATGAGACAATAGGCTACTCCTCCGACTTCCTTCGCGACAAACGGGACACGCAAATCGCCCGCGAGAAGGCCGAAGCCAATGGCGCCGAGGCGGCATGCCTCGCCGGCGATCCTGCGGGCTGCACACGGCTGGGCGAAGCCTTCATGCAGGGCGCGGGCCGCCCGCTCAACCGTCCGGTGGCGGAGCTGATCCTGCGCCGCGCCTGCAACGCGGCCGATGCGCAAGGCTGCTACCTGCTCGCCCAGCTCCTGCCCGGCTCGCTCGGCAAGGTCGGGCTGCCCGAAGCGGTCGAATTCGCGATACGCGCCTGCCGTCTGGAATCGATCGAGGGCTGCAAGCTCGATGCCGACAACATCGAGAACGGGCGGTTCGAGGCCCTCGGCCCCGCAGACGCCTTGGTGTACAGGCGCGAGAACTGCGCGCGCGGGCTGACGGCGCTTTGCATCGATCTCGGCGAGCGGCTGGCAGGCTTTAACGGCACGCCCGAACAGCGTGCCGAGGGCCGCGCGCTGCTCGGCGGGCTGTGCGACAAGGGCAATGCCGACGCCTGCTATTCGCTGGCATGGTCGCTCGACCGCTACGGGGACGGGCCGCAGGACAAGGCGCAGGCAGCCGCGCTGCTCGACCGGCACTGCCGCGCCGGCCATGCCAGATCCTGCGACACGGCCGCCGCCAACGTGCGCGACACCGCCGGGGCAAGCGACCCGCGCTTTACCGAATACCGGGAGCTCGGCTGCACAGCGGGCGATGCTTTCGCCTGCACGCAACTTGCCGGGGAGCGCGAGCGCGCGGGGGCGGATGGAGTGCCCGCGGCAATCGCGCTCTATGACCGCGCCTGCCCCGCCAATGACTATGCCTGCATCCGTGCCGACGAGCTGCGGGCATACCCCGCGCTAGCGGCGCGCTGCGCAGGCGGCGAACAGCAGGCCTGCGTCGAACAGGCCGGATGGATGACCGCCAGGGAGGGGCCCTATATCGACCGCCCGCGCGCCGGGAAGCTCTATACCGCCGCCTGCGATGCGGGCGTGATCGAGGCCTGCTTGCCGGCGGGGCGCCTGCTGATCGAGGCGCTCGCCAGCACCTCGGCCCCGGTGGTTGCCAATGCGGCTACGGTCGAAAGCTACCTTGCGCGCGGCTGCGCAGCGGAGGGCGGCGCGGCCTGCAAGGCGCTCGCCGATGCCCTGACCGCGGGCACCGCACTTGCGCAGGATCTGCCGCGCGCCGCCGCGCTTTATGCCGAAGCCTGCGACACCGGCGACAAGGGCGCGTGCCAGCTGCTGACCGATCGCCAGACGAACGATCCGTCCGCCCCGCTAGTCCTTGCCAGTGATCTTGTGCCCCCCGTGCTCACCCCCGAGGAACAGGCCGCGGCCGCGCAGGCCTCGGCCGAGCAGTTCGCGCGCGAGCAGGCGGAGCTGCGTGCCCGTTCCTGCCGCGCCTCGCAGGTCGAATGGGAAGGCCGCACCCATGTCGACGAAGCCTGCATCAACATTTCCTATTCGATCGGCGGATTCACGGTCAACCGGGTGGAGCTTGCCCCGTTCCAGGCCTTGCTGTGGCGTCCGGCGAAGCTCGGGCAGCAAACCATCGGCTTCCGCACCGCCTGCGGCGGATCGGTGGTCGCGACCGGCTGGATCATCACCGCCGCGCACTGCACCTATGATCTGGGCGTCAAGATCGAGGAGCACGATTACCGCATCCGGCTGGGCGTGATCCAGCCCGAGGCGCCCGAGGGCAACGCCTACCCGATCGTGAAGGTGATCCGGCACCCCAACTACTCGCCCAAGACCTACCAGTTCGACATCGCGCTGGTGCAGTATGATCCCAAGCGCGGGGCGAAGGGCGATTTCGCCTTCGGGGCGCGGCGCATCACGGTCGACACCCGCACGGTGGCGCAGCGGCCGGTGCGCGCCGGGGCGCCGGTGTTCGCCTTCGGCTGGGGGAGGCAATCGCTGGATGACCCGACCCCGGCCAAGATCCTCCAGGGCGTGCGGCTCGAGCTCGAGGATGCCACCGCCTGCACCAACCGCACCGCCTATCGCGACTGGCGCAAGGATTCGGTGCTGTGCGCGATGGGCGCGAACCGCGAACAGGCCTGCAAGGGCGACAGCGGCGGTCCGCTCGTGACCTACGAGGACCAGCGCGGCAGGCCGACGCTGATCGGCGTGGTCAGCAGCGGAGAGAATTGCAGCACGACCGGGGTGCCCAGCCGCTATATCCGCATCGGCCACAAGGCGGTGCAGGAGTGGCTGGCGAAGAACCTGCCGGGTTTCAGCCCGGGCCAGGTACCGGCGCGAGCACGCTGAGGGCCACGAAAAAACCCCGCGCGGGGAGGGCCACCGGCTGGCACCCTCCCCGCGCGGGGCGGATGTCGCGCGGGCTTACTGCGCGTCGGCTTCCGGCGCAGCGGCAGCCGGGCCGATCGGGTTGGCGGTGCCATCCTGACCTTCGGCAGCCATCGCGGCCTCGTCGGTCGCCTCGGCCATCGGCGTCTCATCGGCAGGCGCCATCATCTCTTCGGCAGTGGGCTCAGCCGCCGGGGCCTCTTCGGTCTTGCCACCGCATGCCGACAGAGCCAGCGCCGCGCCGGCCAGGCCCGCGAAAGTTACGATCTTCTTCATGGTATCTACCCCCTCACAGGGCGCCCCCCATCGGGCGCCGGAAAGGGGCTATCATGACCCGAGGCGCGAAAGCAAATCCTTGAACCGCGCCTCGCCGCGCAGCGGATCGAGCAGCGGATCATTGCGCAGCCACAAGAGGCCGGGGTCGCGCATGGCATAGGCCTCCTCGAGCTTGCCGAGCGCTGCGGTAATATCGCCGCGCTGGGTGTGGACCTCGGCCTGCTGGTAGTGGGAATCGTCGAACGCCGTCGCAAGGTTCGCCAGCGCCTCGTCGGACCCCGCCGCATCCCCCAATTTGTGCTTGCCGATGGCAATGGCGGCGATCGAATAGGGCGCCCCTTGCTCGGCCTTGGCGGCGGTGATCGCCCCTGCGGCATCGCCCTGCATCAGCCGCGCGACCGCAATCCCGAACTGGGCGCTGGCAAGGCTGGGGTTGAGCGCCAGCGCGCGCTCCATCCGGCGCACCACTGCCTGATAATCGCGCGCGAACAGCGAGACATAGCCTGCCGACCGGAAGGCGCGGGCGTTGAGCGGATCGAGCTCAAGCACCTTGTCGATCATCCGCCCCGCCTGCGCGACGTCGGCGCCATAGGCAAGGAAGCTGGCGACAGCGCGCAGCACGTCGGCATCACCGGGAGCGAGCTGTTCGGCGGCGAGGTAATGCGTGGCCGCTCCCGCCCGGTCGAGCCGCCCGTTGGCGAGCGCGAAGCCCAGCGCCAGGTGCCCGCGCGCGAGCCGCTTTTCGAGAGCAATCGCCCTTTCGGCAGCGGCGACTGCGCCATCGAACAGCTGGCGGGATTCGCCCTGCCCGCTGGCGACATTGTTGGCGATCGCGGCGAGCATGGTCGAGCGATAGGCATGGGCCGCAGCATAGCCGGGGTCCTCGGCGATCGCCTTCTCGAACTGGGCAAGCGCGGCACGGTCGGTCTCGTCGCCGGCCGAGATGTCGTAGAGCGCAAGACCGCGCAGGAAAGCCTCATAGGCCGCGACCGAGCGCGTGCCGCCGATCTCGCCCTGCGCCGCCACGGCCTGCTTGGCCTCGTCATCGCCCGCAACCTCGGCCACCAGCGAGAGCGCGACGGTCTCGGCGATTTCGGATTGCAGCACGAAAATGCTCTCGAGCGCGCGGTCATAGGTTTCGGCCCAGCGCACCAGCCCGCCCTTGATCTCGACCAGCTCGGCGGTGACCCTGACCCGCGCATCGTCGCGCTGGACGCTGCCGCGCAGGATGCTGCCGACACCGAGCTTGCGCCCGATCTCGAAATCGTCCTCGTCCGCGATCGCGCTCGAGGAGGTGGGAGCCGCGACCTTGAGGCGCGGGTTGCGCGACAGCACGGTGCGCAATTCGCGCGCAAGGCCATCGGAGAAGAACTTCTTGTCGGGATCGCCGGTCTCGTTGGCGAAGGGCATCACCACCATCGAGGTCGCCGCCGAGGCCGGGCTGCCGAACAGGCCGAACTGCCATGCGCCAGCAAGGCCGATGGCCGCCGCCCCGCCCACGCCGCCGATCATCAGCGTGCGGCGCGAAAGCGCGGGGGTCTTCGGCGCGGGAGGCTGTGGAGGCGGTGGTGGTAATGGCGCAGTCGCGGGTGCGCCCGTCTCGCCGCCAAGCCGCGCGCGCACCGCCACGAGGATGCGCGCCGCCTCGGCTGAGTCCGCGCGGCCATCCCACGCGCTGATGTCGAGCAGCTGGAACTGGCGGAAGCCGAGCGGCGCCATCGTGCCGTCGATCGTCAGCGGCACCAGACACCCGCGCTCGCGCCCGCGCTGCGCCTCGTCGCGCACCCAGTGCGAGGCCACCGATGTCGCCGACCACAACACCACCACACAGGCGCAGGTCTCGAGCGCGGTCTCGGTGCTCTGAAGGTAGTTCTCGCCCCCCTCCAGCCGCCCGTCCCACCACACCTCGAACCCCGCGCCCTCGAGCAGGTCGATCACGGGGCGCGCGCGGGCAAGGTCGCTGCGCGAATAGCTGACGAACAGCAGCGGGCGCTGGCCCGGAGCCGTGTTGTCGCCGCTGTCCATCGAGCCGCCCCCTTTCGCGCGTCAATGCCCTCTGACGCGCTTGCTACAGCCAAACCGCCCCCCGCGCCAAGCGATGATGCACGCGCGGCAATAAGGGCGCTGGCGATTTCGGCTTGACGATCCCCGTTCGCGATATAAAAATGATATCACAATTATATCGGGAAATGGAGATTCGTCATGTCCTCTGCTGATACGCCCGCCCTCAATCGCAGCCGCGAATATCCGGCCGCGACCCAGAGCGGCTATGTGATGCTGCTGCTCAGCCTGGTGCTGGCGGCGATTGCCGCCTGGCTGTTCATCACCGCCGTGCGCGGCGAGGGCCCTCCGGCCGGCCTGCCGCTGATCCTCGCGGCGATCACCGGCTTTGCCAGCCTGTTCTGCCTCACCGGCTTCTACATGATCAACCCCAACGAAGCCGCCGCGATCCAGCTGTTCGGTGCCTACAAAGGCACCGACCGCAACGAAGGCCTGCGCTGGGTGCTGCCGTGGCTCGCCCGCAAGAAGATCGCGGTGCGCGCCAACAACGTCATCAGCGAGAAGATCAAGGTCAACGACGCGCGCGGCAACCCGATCGAGATGGCAGCCCAGGTCGTGTGGCGCGTCACCGACACCGCGCAGGCGCTGTTCGATGTCGATGATTACCGCGAATTCGTGATGGCGCAGATGGAAGCGGCGGTGCGCTCGATCGGCTCGCGCTATCCCTATGACGATATCGAGCACCTCGAAGTCACGCTGCGCGGCAATCACGAGGAAGTCGGCGCCGAGCTGCGGCTCGCCCTGATCGAGCGGCTTTCGGTGGCGGGGATCACCGTCGACGAGTGTGGGCTCACCCACCTTGCCTATGCCCCCGAGATCGCCGGCGCGATGCTGCGCCGCCAGCAGGCCGAAGCGGTGATCTCCGCGCGCGCCAAGCTGGTCGAGGGCGCGGTCTCGATGGTCGAGCTGGCGCTGACCCAGCTCAGCGAGAAGAACGTGGTCCACCTCGATGACGAGCGCCGCGCGGCGATGGTTTCGAACCTGATGGTGGTGCTGTGCTCCGAACGCGACACCACGCCGGTGGTCAATGCAGGGTCGCTCTACTGACCCGACCATGGCCGAGAAGAAAGCCTTTCCCCTGCGGCTCGATCCGGCGCTTCACGATGCGGTGCAGCGGCTTGCCGATGCCGAATTGCGCAGCGTGAACGCCGAGATCGAGGTGCTGCTGCGCGAGGCGCTGGCGCGGCGCGGGGTCAAGGTGGCACACGCCGAACCCGTCCGGCGCGGCCGCCCGCCCGCCGCCGATCGCCCCGGGGATCCCGCCTAAGAACAGAAAATCGTTTTGAATTGGGCCTTTGCTCATCTAAGGTGGCGCCTGACTCGTTATCTAACCGCGCTTACCAGTGTAAGCTTGCGGGCTAAGACATCGTTGCGGGAGGGAGAGATGCGTGACAAGGACAAGCCCTTCGTCATGTACCGGCGTGGACCGGCCAACTTCACCATCGTGCCGCGCGGCGCATCGGGCTGGTGCCAGTTCGCCGTGTGGCTGGCCCTGCTCGGGGCGCTGGTGGTATGGTTTGCCGATCATGTCGGCGTGAACAGCGACGGGGCGGAATTCTTCTACGGGATCGTGCTTTTCGGCATCGGCGTATTCGTGTGGATGGTCGCGGGCCTGTGGTGGATGATCGCGCGCGCCGAGATCGTGGAAGTTGCCGAACTGATGCGTGACCGCCAGCGGGAGCGACGCAAGCAGCGGCGCGAGCAGTAGGAACAGCGCCGCTCCCGGCGTGTTTCTCCATGATGGTATCCCGCCGACGCACAGCAATTCTCCTCGCCGCCCTGATTGCGCTTCCGGTGTCGGGTCTGATCGCGCAGGATATGGCCGCGCCGCCTGCCGCTCCCGTGTCTCTGCCCGAGGAACTGGTGTTGCGCGGCGACAATATCGTCTCCCTCACCATCAATGGCCTGCCGCTCCGGCTCGAGGTCAGCGCCGAGGCCTTCGGGCTGCCGGTCGTCAACCCCGCCGCCGCCGCGCAGGCGCTGCTGATCGCGGATCGCCGGCGCGGGTGGCGCTTCGGCCCGGTGGTGGTTGAAGGCGAGACCGCCACCGGGCTTGTCGATTTCGGGGCGGGCGCGGCGCCGCTGGCCGTCAGCTGGTCGGATCGCGCCGCCTCGGACAAGGCCGACGGCGTGATCGGCGTCCACCACATGCCCTACAAGCGGGTGACCTTCGTCTTCCGTGAACCCGCGCCCGGCGAAGTGCTCCAGCGCTTCCCCCTGCGCCGCGCGGGCGGGGACAGCAACACCCGGCTCGGCACCGAGGTAATCGTCGGCAAGAAGAGGCTGATGATGATCTTCGTCCCCGAACGCGCGGAGAACCTCATCACCGCCCCCACCGCCAATTTCATCGCCACCCATCAGGAGGGCGGGTTCGAGCCCGGCTCGGGCGGCATCGCGGTGATGGATTTCGGTGTCGAGCGCCCGACGCGGATGATGCGCATCGCCGAACCGATCCTGCTCGGTGATCTCGCGCTGACACGCTTCGCGGTGCGGGTCGAAGACTATGGCGAGCCGCGCCGCGTGGGCGAGATCGCGGCGGATGATCCGCGCTTCGATCCGAACAATATCCTCGTCAGCCGCCGCAAGGGGCGCGGGAAGCCCGACCTGCTGACGCGCATCGGCCGCGACCAGATCGCGCATTGCTCGTCGATCACCTATGATCTTGCGCTCGGCGAAATCCGCCTGTCCTGCGCCCCGTCTTAGCCGGGGGAGATGGCGTAGCTGCGGGCCATGTCGCAGGGCACGGCAAGCTGGAGCGCGATAATGCGCTGGCGCAATTCCTCGTCGGGCAGCCCTCTTTGATGAAGATCATATCGTCCAACCGGGCAGGCTTGGGTTCACGCAGAGACCGCAGAGGGGCAGAGACCGCAGAGGGATATTGACCCGCCGCGTCAGCGGCCATTCTTTTTCACGCTAAGACGCGAAGAGGGCAGTGTGCGTTGCGGTGTCGCACCACATCTTCGCGTCTTCGCGTGAAACCAATCTGCGGCTTCGCCGCGTAAACTTCTCTGCGGTCTCTGCTCCTCTGCGGTCTCTGCGTGAACCCCGGAGAGCCAGCAGCTACTTCGTCGCGTGTTCCGCCCGCGCGATCTCGTGGAGCCAGTCGGCATGGCGCGGGGCCTTCTTGGTCTGCGACCACTCCTCCAGCATCACCGGCGCGACGCGGGCAAGTTCGGCATATTGCTCGGCCGTGCCGATATCGGCGGCGAGTTCCACCCGGTGGCCGTTGGGATCGAAGAAGTAGATCGACTTGAAGATGCCGTGATGCGTCGGGCCGAGCACGTCGATCCCTTGCGCCTCGATATGCGCCTTGGCCGCCAGCAGCGCCGCTTCCGAGGGCACCTTCAATGCGAGATGCTGCACCCATGCGGGGGTGTTGGGGTCCTTGCCCATCTCCGGCTGGTTCGGGAGCTCGAAGAACGCCAGAATGTTGCCGTTCCCCGCATCGAGGAAGATGTGCATGTAGGGATCATATTCGCCGGTCGAGGGCACGTGATCTTCGGCAAAGGCGGTGGTGTAGGTCATGCCGAGCACGCGGGCATACCACTCGACCGTCTCCTTCGCGTCCTTGCAGCGGTAGGCGGCGTGGTGGATGCCGGCGAGGTTTACGGGGTGGGTCATTGCGCCGGCTCCTCGACATTCAGCACGCCGCGGATGATCTGGTCGCGTTCCATGCTCTCGAACAGGGCCTTGAAGTTGCCCTCACCGAAGCCCTCGTCGCCCTTGCGCTGGATGAATTCGAAGAACACCGGTCCGACCTGCGCCTGCGCGAAGATCTGGAGCAGCAGGCGAGGCGCGCCGCCTTCGGTGGTGCCATCCAAAAGTATGCCGCGCATCTTCAGCGCATCGACATCCTCGCCGTGGCCGGGGAGGCGCCCTTCGAGCATCTCGTAATAGGTGGCAGGCGGGGCGGTCATGAAGGGGACGCCGAGCTTTTGCAGGCGGTCCCAGCAGGCCACCAGATCGTCGCAGATCAGCGCGATGTGCTGGATGCCCTCGCCGTTGAAGGCGCGCAGGAATTCCTCGATCTGGCCCTTGCCGCCCTCGCCTTCCTCGTTCAGCGGGATGCGGATCTTGCCGTCGGGCGCGGTCAGCGCCTTGGAGGTGAGGCCGGTATATTCGCCCTTGATGTCGAAGAAGCGGATCTCGCGGAAGTTGAACAGGGTCTCGTAATAGTCGGCCCAGTACTTCATCCGCCCGCCATAGACGTTGTGGGTGAGGTGATCGATGGTGTGGAAGCCCGCGCCCTCGGGGCGGCGCTCGACGCCGGGCAGATACTCGAAATCGATGTCGTAGATGGTGAGGCCGTTGCCCCCCTGAGCGCCCTCGTAGCGGTCGACCAGATAGAGGATCGCCCCGCCGATGCCGCGGATCGCGGGGATGCGCAGCTCCATGACGCCGGTCTGGACGGCGACCGGCTCTGCGCCCTTGGCGATGAGGTGGTCATAGGCCTTGGCCGCATCGCGCACGCGGAAGGCCATGCCGCAGGCCGAGGGGCCATGCTCGCGCGCGAAGTACCACGCCGCGCTCTTCGGCTCGTAATTGGCGATGAGGTTGATGCCCCCCTGCCGCCACAGGTGCACATCTTTCGAGCGGTGCTGCGCAACGCGGGTGAAGCCCATCGCTGCGAACACGGGTTCCAGCATGCCCTTTTCCGGCGCGCAGAACTCGACGAATTCGAACCCGTCGAGGCCCGCGGGGTTTTCGAACAGGTCGGTAGCGGGTGCGTTCATCGGTGATCCCCTCGGGCAAGCGAGATAGTTTCAATTGAAACCATCTATCCGAAAACGCCGATTCGCGCAAGCATTGCCAGCCGCGCGCGAACGGGGCAGTCTGTCGCCAAAGGGGAGACAGGCGATGATCCGCACCAAGGGCATCAACCATATCGCGCTGGTGTGCCGCGACATGGCCGAGACCATGAAGTTCTACGTCCAGGTGCTCGGCATGCCGCTGTTCAAGACGGTCGAACTGCCCGACGGGGGGCAGCATTTCTTCTTCGATTGCGGCGGGGGCAATGCGGTCGCCTTCTTCTGGTGGAAGGACGCGCCCCTGGCGGCTCCGGGGATCGCCTCGGTGAAGAAATTCCCGTTCGACGCCAAGACGGCAGTGGGATCGATGAACCACCTCGCCTTTCACATGGAGGAGAGCGAGCTCGAGGCGGCTCTGGAGCGGCTGCAAGAGGCGGGCGTGCCGCACACCCACATGGTGTTCAACCACGATGACAGCCCGGGGGGCTATGCGAAGGAGACCCACGACGGGGTGTTCGTGCGCTCGGTCTATTTCACCGACCCCAACGGCATCATGCTGGAATTCGCCGCGACCACCCGCGATTTCGGGCCGGAGGATATCCGCCACATACCCGCGACGTTGGTGGAGGACGCCTGATGCCGCGCCTGCGCGAAGTGCCGCTGGCTGAGGCGGACGCCAAGGTCGCCGCCCCGCTCTATGCGCAACTGTTCGGCGAGCGCGACCCCGTCGTGAGGCCAGGCACCGCCACCGGCACGCGGGGCGATTGGTGGACGGTGTTTGCGAACTCCCCCGATACCCTGAAGCACGCCGCGCAGGGGTTCGCCTATTACCGCTCGCCCGCGAGGAAGCTTGATCCTGTGCTGCGCGAGCTGGGGCAGACATGGGCGGGCTGGGCCACGGGAAGCCAGTTCGTCTTCTCGCAGCACTGCAAGAGCCTGCGGGGATTGGGCGTCAGCGAGGCCAAGATCGCGGCGCTTCCCGTGTGGCAGACTGCGGACGTGTTCGAGCCGAAAGAGCGCCTCGTGCTCGCCTATGCCGACCGGCTGGTGTGCCACGGCGGGCGGGTGCCGGACGCGCTGTTTGCCGAGGTGAAGGCGGCGTTCTCGGACGAGGAAGTGCTCGAGCTGACCTACATCACCTGCCTATACCACATGCACGCCATCATGAGCCGCGCGCTGCGCACCGAATTCGATGATCGGAATGATCCGGTGGTCGAGGTGGCGGCACCCGAAGGCTTCGACGCGCTCGATTTCCTCGGAGGGGAAAGGCGCACTTAGCCCCTTCCCATGGGGGAAGGGGTTGGGGATGGGGGGCCTGCCTTAGCGGGCTCGGGAGCCCCACCCCCTAACCACCTCCCCCAAAGGGAGGGAAGATTAAATGGCTTTCCCCATCGTCCGCCCGCGTTCGTCCTGCGTAAGGGTGAGCCACTTGCCGAACGGCTCCCCGCTCTCGAACGCCTCGGCGGTCGCGGGATCCGACAGGTCGGCATTGCCCACCACCCGCTCGCCCGCGTCGCTCTTGCCGATGAAGATCGCCTCGGCGCCCTTGGGACCGCGGTTGATGGTGTAGGTCTCGACCACCGCGGCATCCACCGGCCCCTTGGAGAGGGGCACCTTGTCGGTCACCTTGGGCAGAACGGCGAAGCGGTCGTTGCCGCTCCAGTCGGCAGGCTCGGTGGAGTAGATGCCGGTGGCATATTTGCTCATCCAGCCGCCATTCGCCCCGACCAGCGCATAGGAGCCGCGATCACCGCGCACCCGCTGCACCGCCTCGGCGATGGCGTGGGCCGAGTAGTTGTTCCCCGCCCCGCCGAAGAACGGCAGGCCGCCCGTCAGCGTCAGCCCGCGCGGGTCGTCGATAGCGAGGCCGAAGTGATCGCACTGGTTGAAGACGGGAATCGCGAAGCAGGAATAGAAGTCGAGATAGCACAGGTCGGCCATCGACTTGCCCGCCCGCGCCAGCGCCGCATCAACGCTCGCGAGGCTGGCGGGGTTGCCCGCCAGATCGGGCCGCTGCGAGAGCTTCAGCTCGGTCGCGGCGGTGACGGCGTGGATGTGCACCCACCTGTCCTCCGACACGCCCAACTCTCGTGCCAGCCCCGCCGAGGCCACGATCACCGCCGCCGCCTGATTCACCTGATCGCGCGCCACAGTCATGCGCGGATAGGGTTCCGCGACGATGCGGTTGCGGTCGGTGACGGTGGCGAGCTCCTCCGCCGTGCGCTCTACGGGAGCAGCGGCGTGCGGGTTCGCCGCCGCTGTGCGCGTGAAGGGCGCGAACAGCTTGCCGATTTCGCGCCGGTATTCCTCCAGCCCCATGCCCAGCCTGTGCCGCCGCGCGTTCTCGGCGAGAGCATAGAGCGGGATCGCCCCGCTTGCTCCGTGCATGAAGAGCACCGGCTCCAGCAATTCCTCGACCCCGAAACCCTGATCCTCGAAGTCGCCTTCGATCTCCTCCGACCAGTCGGGGATTTCGCCCTTGGCGCTCAAAGCCAGCACGGTCGAGATCGCCTCGGACCCGACGATCACCGCGCACTGGCTTTCCCCCGCCGCAATGGCGGTGGCAAACTCGCCCACCAATTGCTGGTTGGTCTGCCCGCCGGTGGTGGTGAGGATCGCGCGGGCCGGGTTCGCGCCGACCCGCCCCGCAATCGCGCGCGGCACATTGTTCGCCGCGCCGAACGGCGGCTTGCGATCCGGGCGCGAGATCTCGAAGGCACGGATCGCGGCGAGGGTGTCGATGGCATCCGCCACCGAACCCGTCGCCCCGCTGTCAGCGATGGCCGCTGCCAGCGCCCTGCCACCGAGGTCCATATAGGACAGCGCCTCGTAGCCGGGCTCTCCGAACCGCTCCGAATATTGCCCCACCCCGATGATCAACGGGGTGTTGTCAGGAATCCTAACCGTCAAAGCCGTCGACCCGCTCGACGATGATCGCCGGGGCCATGCCGCCCGCCGCGCACATGGTGACGAGGCCATAGCGGCCGCCGCGACGCTCCAGCTCGTCGACGATGGTGCCGATCAGGATCGATCCGGTCGCGCCAATGGGATGCCCCAGCGCGATCGAGCCGCCGTTCACATTGACCTTGTCCCAATCGAGCTCAAGATCGCGCACGAACTTGGCGGCGACGACCGCGAAGGCCTCGTTGATTTCGAACAGGTCGATGTCGTCGGTGGTCAGCCCCGCCTTCGCCAGCACCTTCTTCGCCGCCGGGACCGGCGCGTTCAGCATCAGCGTCGGATCATCGCCCATGTTGGCGGTGGCGACGATGCGCGCGCGGGGCTTGAGGCCATGGCTCTGAGCGTAGTCCTTCGAGGTGATCAGCACCGCCGCAGCGCCATCGACCACGCCCGAGGAATTGCCCGCGTGGTGGAAGTGCTTGATCTCCAGATCGGGATACTTGTTGTTGATCAGCTTGCGGAAGGTCGTGCCCTCGGCATCAAGCGGAACGTCTGCGATCTTGGGGAAGGCAGGCTCCAGCTTGGCGAGGTCGTCCATGGTGGTCTGAGGCCGGGGATATTCCTCGCGGTCGAGGATCACCGTGCCATCGTCTGCCACCACCGGCACCACCGACTTGGCAAAGCGGCCTTCGCTGATCGCCTCGGCCGCGCGCTGCTGCGAGCGGTAGCCGACCTCGTCAAGCTCCTCGCGGGTGAAGCCTTCCTTCGACGCGATGGCATCGCCGCAGATGCCCTGGTGCGACTGCGGGTGCACCGCCTGAAGGCGCGCGTTGTAGCTGCCCATCATCGGCGGCTTGATCCCGGCGCGCATCTTCTCCTGGCTCATGGCGGCGGTGAGGCTCATCATCTCGGTGCCGCCGGCGACGACGCAATCCTCCATCCCGCTCATCACCTGCGCCGCGGCGAGCGCGACGCTGGTGATCCCCCCGCCGCAGAAGCGGTCGAGCGTGGTGCCGGACGAGGTGATGTCATAGCCCGCATCAAGCGCCGCCATGCGGCCCATGTCGCCCGCCTGCATCCCGTCCTGAGTCGAGACCGACCAGATCACGTCATCGACCGTCTTGGTGTCGAGATTGTTGCGGTCCTTGATCGCCTTCAGCACGGTCGCGGCGAGGTGCTGCGGGTGGCATGCGGCGAGCGCGCCCTTGCCCTGCTTGCCGATCCCGCGCGGGGTGCGCACTGCGTCGATGATATAAGCCTCGGCCATGGATCATTCCTCTCTCGTTCTAGCGAAATTGCGGTTGACGCGTCCGTAAACCCACTGCACCACTCGCACAAGAATTGCGTTTCAAATCGCAATCACATTTTCGATAGGAGAGAGAGCCGTGAGCGACACCACCGCCCCCGAAGTGCTGACCGAAGTCGAGGACGGCGTCCTCATCGTCACCATCAACCGCCCTGAGGCGAAGAACGCCATGACCAAGGCCGCCTCCGAGGCGATCGCGGCGGCGATGGACCGTCTCGATGCCGAGGATGACTTGCGCGTCGGCATTCTCACCGGCGCAGGCGGGACCTTCTGTTCGGGGATGGATCTCAAGGGCTTCTTGCGCGGCGAATCTCCAAGCGTTCCGGGCCGCGGCTTCGGCGGCGTGGTGCAGGCGCCGCCCGCCAAGCCGCTGATCGCTGCGGTGGAGGGCTATGCGCTCGCCGGCGGGCTCGAGCTGATGATCGCCTGCGATCTCGTGGTGGCGCACAAGGATGCCAAGTTCGGCATTCCCGAGGCGAAGCGCGGGCTTGTTGCGGCGGCAGGCGGCGTGATGATGCTGCCCGACCAGATTCCGGAGCGGGTGGCGATGGAACTGGCGCTGACCGGCGATTTCATCGGGGCGGAGCGCGCCTACCAGATCGGCCTCATCAACATGGTGACCGAAGGCTCGGCGCTCGAAGGTGCCAAGGCGCTGGCGGCGAAGATCGCAGCCAATGGCCCGCTTGCCGTGAAGGTGTCCAAGGCGGTGATGAAGCAATCGCGCGGCTGGGCGATGGAAGATCGCTACGCCAAGCAGGGCGAGCTGATCGGCCCCGTCTTCGTCAGCCACGACGCGCGCGAAGGCGCCGCCGCCTTTGCCGAAAAGCGCAAGCCGAACTGGACCGGCAAGTAAGCACCGCAGGTACCTGCGCAGCGGCGTCACCGGTTGGTTGTCAGGCCGCACGCAGGTAGTTGCCACGCAGTTGCTGTTCATGGCCCGTGTTTCACGTGAAACATCGCAGGCTTAGCTGATAATCAGGAGTGAGACATGTCCGTCCTCAACGTGCCCCAACCCGCCTTCATGGAAGACGAGGAAATCGCCATTTTCGCCGACGCGGTGGGCAAGTTCTACATGCAGCACGCCCCCCAGAAGCGCGTCGAGAAGTGGCGCGAGGATGGCCAGGTCGAGCGCGAATTCTGGCGCGAGGCGGGTGAGGCTGGCCTGCTCGGCGTCTCCGTGCCGAGCGAATATGGTGGCCACGGCGGCGACTTCCGGCATGACCTCGTCGTCATCGACCAGCAGTCCAAGCACGGGGTCGACGGGTTTGCCGCCTCGCTCCACAACACCGTGATCCTGCCCTATCTGGTGCGCCACGGCACCGAGGAGCAGAAGCAGAAATACCTGCCCCGCCTCGTCAGCGGCGACCTCGTCAGCGCGATCGCCATGACCGAGCCGGGCGTTGGTTCCGACCTCCAGTCGATCACCACCACGGCGGTGAAGGACGGCAACGGCTACCGCATCAGCGGCTCGAAGACCTATATCTCGAGCGGCCAGATCGCCGACTTCATCATCGTCGTCGCCAAGACCGACCCGAACGAGCGCGCCAAGGGCATTTCGCTGATGCTGCTCGAGACCGAGGGCGCCGAGGGCTTCCAGCGCGGCCGCAAGCTCGACAAGATCGGACTCGATGCGGCCGACACCTCGGAGCTGTTCTTCGACAATGTCTTCGTGCCGGCCGAGAACGTGCTCGGCGGGGTCGAGGGCAAGGGCTTTTACCAGCTGATGGGCGAGCTGCCACAGGAACGGCTGATCATCGCAATCGGTGCGATCAACGGGATCGAGAAGGCGCTCGAGACCACGATGGACTACGTCAAGAACCGCAAGGCCTTCGGCCAGACGATCTGGGATTTCCAGAACACCCAGTTCGTCATGGCCGACCTCAAGGCCCGCAGCACCGCCGCGCGCGTGTTCGTCAATGATTGCATCGCCCGCCACCTGAAGGGCGAGCTTGATGTGGCGACCGCCTGCATGGCGAAATACTGGGTGACCGAGCTTCAGGGCGAAGTCGTCGACAAATGCCTGCAGTTCCACGGCGGCGCCGGGTTCATCAACGACTACCCGATCGCCCGCATGTACCGCGACAGCCGCATCACCCGCATCTTCGGCGGATCGAACGAGGTGATGAAGATGGTGATCGCGAGGGGGATGTAGGCGCAGCCGCCTCCGCGGCGTTTTTGTGAGCGGGCCCGCCTCCGCGGGCCCGTCCTCGGTGCCGTTCCTCCACTCCGCTGCGCTCCGCTCCGGGCACCTGCGGCTCGCGCGCGTGCGCTCGCGGTCGCTGAGCGACCGAGCCACCGCTTCCTGCCATGATCGCGTTTGGCGCTGAACGGCCCCGCAGGGGCCGCAAGCCCGAACGGGCGCCCGCAGCGACGCGCCCGAAGGGCGTGTGAGCGAGGATTTCGCATCGCGGATGCGATGCGGAACTCACGGACTCCCGCGGACGCGCCTTCGAAAGACAAAAAAGAAAAGGGCAGCCCGGTCGCCCGGGCCACCCCCTCTCCCGCTCCTTTTCGGAGCTAGCTTGTTCTGCGCCCTTAGAACTTCGCGCGCAGCGTGATGCCGTATTGGCGCGGCGGCAGGGTGAAGGCCGAGCGCGAGTTGTTGATCCCGATGCCGCGCAGCGTGGTGCTGAAGGTCACGCCGCGCACGACTTCGTCGGTCAGGTTCGTGACCCAGCCTTCGATCGTGTAGGCACCGTCGGCGAACTTCAACCCGCCGCGCAGGTTGACGAAGGCCTTGCCGTCCTGGATGTCCGCCACGATCGGCGGTGCCGCGTCGATCGCCTGCTGCACCCCGCCTGCCGCAGCAATCTGCGCCGCACCGGGAAGCACGATCGCCTGAGTCGAAGTGCGCTGATCGCTCTCCGCCCGAACCTGGCCCGAGAGGAACAGCTCGACCGAATCGCTGATCGGCTTCTCCCACAGTGCACCCACCAGCGCGATGATCTGCGGCGCATTGGTAAAGTCGTTTCCGCAGAGCGCGAGCACCTGCACCGCAGTCACGTTGCCGGCACAATCATCCGGATAGCTTGCCTGCAGGAAGGTTGCCCCCAGATTGATGGTCAGCTCGTCACTGGGCCGGATCAGGCCTTCGATTTCGACCCCGCGGGTCTCGGCAACCGGCACGTTGAATGTTGCGAACGCCGTCCCGGTGAATTCGAGGATCTGGAAGTTGGTGAACTCCTCATAGAACCCGGCGATATTGACCGTCACCGCACCATCGGCGGTCTGGCCCTTGACCCCGATTTCATAGGCATCGACCTCTTCCGACAGGAAGGTCGGATCAGCCCCGCCCACGGCAGCGGTGGTATCAAGGTTGATCCCGCCTGCCTTGTAGCCGTGCGTGAAGCTGGCATAGGCGTTGATCGATGGGCTGAATTCATACCCCAGCTTGGCGGTGTAAATCAGTTCTTCATCGTCGAAGTCCGTCTGGAAGGTCCTGGGCAGCGGGAGCGCCGCCGCTTGTGGAAGATCCGCCGGCGCAGCAAAACCGAAGCAGCCAAGTCCGACAAACGCACCCGTCGTCGTTGCGACCGATGCGGGCGGCACCAGCGCCCCAATGGTGCCGAGCGAGGCCAGCGTGGCGGGGCAGACCTGATTGTTGGTCGAAACCTGCGAGAAGCCGCCTGACTTGCGTTCCCACGAATAGCGCGCACCAAGCGTCAGCTCGAGCCCGTCGACAATCTCCAGCGAGTTGTGCGTGAAGAGCGCATAGCTCTGGCCATCCTGCTGGAACCGGTTGGTGGTGCGGGTGCCGTTGGGATCGGCCGGGGTGACACCCGGGGTCAGACTGTGAAGGAGCTGGAACGGCGTTGGTCCGAACGCGCCGCCAAGAAAGGCTGCCGCAAAGTTCTCTTCAAATTCCGAGCCAAGACCAAAGCCCTGCACCTGATCGATCTGCTCGTCCGAGAAGAACCCGCCCAACATGTAATTGAGCCGGCCGCCCAGGGTGTCCCCCTGAAGCCGCAGTTCCGCGGTCCAGGTGTCGATTTCCAGGTTCAGCGATTCGACGTTGAAGATGTCGAGCGCGGTGAAGTCCGAATCGTACCGTTCAAAGCTCTCGTACTTGCGATAGGAGCCGATGAAGATCAGGTCGGCATTGTCAGAAATGGGGAATTCCACTTCGCCCGTGACGCCGTAGATATCAATGTCCGCCACGGGAGCGAAATTGGCCGACACCACGCGATTGTCGAGCGCTTCTTCGAACGCACCCTGATCGCGCAGCCCAGTCGAAACCGAGGGCTGGCCGTTGCCGCCATTGGCCCCGAGCCCGACCGCAGCAAAGACCCCATTGGTCACAGCGGGTGTCTGGAACAATTCGATCGCGCCGCAACAACTTGACTCGCTCTTGGTATAGTCGGCGATGATGCGGCCGCGCAGGCCGCTATCAGTGTCCCAGCCAATCTGGCCGCGCACCAGCCATTGATCGACATCATTGGTGTCACCGATCTCGGCCCCGGTGCGATCAACCACGGTCAGGAACCCGTCGCGCTGGCGCCATGCCCCGGTCAGGCGCAGTGCGACCGTGTCTTTCACCACGGGCACATTGACTGCGCCCTGCAGGCTATACTCGTCGAAATTGCCGTAGCCAGCGTTCACGAAACCGCCGAACTCGGTGACATCGGGACGAACATTGGTGATGTTGAGCGCGCCCGCCGAGGTGTTGCGACCGAATGTGGTCCCTTGCGGGCCGCGCAGCACTTCGACCCGTTCAACATCGACGAATTCGCTGAGTGCCACCCCCGCGCGCGACTGGAACGCGCCATCGATGAAGATGCCGACCGCGTTTTCGAAGCCGATATTGTTCGACGTCGTCCCGACCCCGCGGATGCGCAGCACCACCGAGCCCGAGGCGGTCTGGGCCTGCGAACTGGTGAAGGACGGTGCCAGCGCAGCAACTTGCTGGATGGTGACCACGCCCTGGTTGTCGAGTTGCTGCGGTGAAATCGCAGTCACCGCCAGCGGAATGTCCTGCACGTCCTGCGCACGGCGGGTCGCGGTCACGATGATCACATTGTCGTTCTGGACTTCGGGGGTCTCAGCCCCTTCGTCCTGAGCGTAGGCGGGGGCAGTGAGTGCGCTGCAGGCCATCAGGCCGCAGGCAAGCTTTGCGAACTTGCGCGTCATGTCTTCTCTCTCCAAAGGCCCGCCGGTCTTTGTGCCGGACTGGTTTTGCGACTCGCACCCTATCAGCCTCGCGCAGCCTAACAAGAGTCATAGGCAAAGTTCTGAATGGGCGTAGCAAGAATGCAACATTCGACATTGCAGCGCAGCATCTGTGCGATGCAACAGCATGGCGCGCAACAATCTTTCGGCAACGGCAACCGCGGTCAGAAGCCGTAGCGTAAACCCAGCCAGACGGTGCGCGGCACGCCGAGATCGATCGATCCGCCCTGATTGCGGGTGATGATCTCTTCGTCCGTCAGGTTCTCGCCCCGCAGGGTCAGCGACAGGCGACCCCACAGCGGCGCGGCGAGGAAGGCGTCGAGCGTGGTGGCAGGTGTGAGGCGGTCGGTCTGGCGGTCATCCTCGAACTGGGCGGAGACGTGCCGCAGCGTTCCCGCGATCCGCCAGCCGGACGCAGGCTGCCATCCGAGCGTGAGGGTGGCAGCGAATTCAGGCGTCTGGGCAGGGCGCAAGCCGTCGAGATCAGCCGATACGCCCTCGCCCCGCACCTCCGCGTCGGTCCAGGCGAGCGACCCGTCGAGGCTGACCTGCCCGAACTTCGCCGCCACGCTCGCCTCGATCCCGCGCGCTTCGATCGCGGGCAGGTTCGCGCGGCGACGCAGGTTGGGCGCGATGGTGACATTGGCGATGGCGTTTTCGACCTCGTTGTCGAAGGCGGTGACGGCGATCACCACCGCGTTCACCGGCTGCCAATCGAACCCGATTTCGAAGCCCTTGAGGCGTTCGTTGACAAGGCCCGCATTGGCCTCGGTCGTGACGGGAAAGACGACGAAGGGGCGGTAGAGCTCATTGAGGGTGGGCAGGCGCAGACCGGTATAGGCCGCCGCGCGCAGATCGAGGCGGCGGGTGGCGTAGAACAGCGCGCCCGCGCGCCAACTCAGCGACCAGTCCTTGCGGTCGGGCGCGACGACCTCGCTCACCACCGCCCCGGTGCTGGCCGAGACAGCCCGGTAGAAACCGCCGGTGATGCTGCTGCGGTCGGCGCGCAGGCCGCCGTTGATGGTGAGCGGGCCGATCTGCCAATCGTCTTCCACGAAGAAGCCGAGATTGCCGGTCGCGCCCCCGGCCCGCCGCCGCTCGGTGATCGCGCCGCTGACGGCATTGATCGCCTCCTCCTGAAGCTCCCCGTCGGCGCGGCGGTAGTCGGCGCCGATGCGGATGTCGTGGCCTTCGAGGATCGGCGGACGCAGCTCGAACTTGCCGCCGATCCCGGTGGAAGGCGTGCGGCGCTGGTCGAGCGTCGGAGTGAAGCGGGTCGCGGAGATCACCACGTTGGAAAAATCGCGCGCCTGAACATAGGCGAGCGCGTCGAACTGCCATGCCCCGCGCCCGACGAAGCGAATGCTCGCTTCCTCGCCTTCGCTGGTGGAGTCCGCGCCCGCAAAGCGCAGCGTGCGCGCGTCACGGAACACCGCGACACGGGCCTGCACCTCCACGGTGTCGGTCAGCGGAGCGACGGTGCGCAAGCCCACGTTCCAGCTGTCGAAAGCGGCGCGCGCAGTAGCGGTGGCGCGCTGCGCTTCGGGCGTTGTGAAGAACCCCTGCCCGCGGTCCCATCGCCCGCTCGCCACGGCAAAGCCGCGACCGAGGCGCTGGGTCAGCACCCCGCTCGCCTCGGTCTCGGCGCGGCTGTTGATTGCTGCGCTGCCGAGAAAGGCCTCGCCCGGTTCGGCGCTCTCAAGCTCGATCGTCCCGGCCAGCGCGCCTGCCCCGAACGGCCCCGACCCGCCGCCGCGCGTCACGCGGATCGTGCCCAATGTCTCGGGCGGAACCGCCGACAGGGGGATGAAACCGAAAAACGGATCGGCCAGCGGCACCCCGTCCAATAGCACCAGCGCGCGGCTCGTGGCATTGCCGCCCAGCGCGCGCAGTGTCACGCCCTGCGCGCTCGGGTTCGACGAGCGGCTGTCGGAACGCCGGAACTGCTGGAACCCCGCGACATTGCGCAGCACATCCTCGATCCGCCCCGATGGGCTGGCGATGATCCTCTCGCGCTCCAGCGTGGTGGTGGCATAGATCCCGGTCGAGAGCGCCGGATCGAGGCCCTTGCCTGTAACGATGATCTCTTCCGCCCGATCCTCCTCGCTCGCCTCCTCGTCCTGCGCGGCGAGGGGCGCGGCGAGGGGAAGCAGCAGAGCGCAGGCGAGCAGGCGGGCACGAAACGTCATGGGCCGCGCCTTAAAGCGGACGGCCCCTCCCGTCACCACAAACTCAGTTGCACTTTGCCATTCAAGACTCGCTTTTGCGCAGAGGCTGTGGTTACATCAGTGTCAATTAGGGAGAGAGAGGCGCCGACATGCTCGCAACACCGCCCGATTTCGACGTCCTGATCGTCGGTGCCGGCATCTCCGGCATCGGCATGGCTGCGCACATGGAGATGAAGGCGCCGCACCACAGCTACGCCATCGTCGAACGGCGCGACAATCTCGGCGGGACGTGGGATCTGTTCCGCTACCCCGGCATCCGTTCGGACAGCGACATGCACACGCTCGGCTTCGATTTCGAGCCTTGGCGGCACGAGAAGAGTATCGCCGATGCGCCCGCGATCCTCGACTATCTCGACCGCATCGTCGACGAGCGCGGCATCCGCCAGCACATCCGCTTCGGCCACAAGGTGATCCGCGCCGACTTCCACCACGATGACGCGCGCTGGCATGTCGAGCTGGAAAAGGCCGACGGCAGCACTGCGCACATGACCGCCAACTTCATTTACCTCGGCGCAGGCTACTACGATTACGACGAGCCCCATGATCCCGGCTTCGATTTCGGCGAGTTCGAGGGGCAGGTGATCCACCCGCAATTCTGGCCCGAGAACCTCGATTACAAGGGCAAGAATGTCGTGGTGATCGGATCGGGAGCGACCGCAGTCACCATCGTTCCCTCGATGGCGAAGGAAGCAGGGCATGTGACCATGCTCCAGCGGACACCCACATGGATGTTCTCGCGCCCGGCCAAGGACGCGGTGGCGAATTTCCTGCGAAAGGTGCTTCCCGAAAGCCTCGCCTACCGGATCACCCGGTTCAAGAACATCAAGATGCAGGACTTCAGCTTCAAGATGGCGCGCGACAAGCCGCAGAAGGTGAAGGACGCGCTCTACAAGA
>JACESM010000180.1 GCA_013911835.1 Porphyrobacter sp.
GCGATGGCGCGGCTCTGCGCCAGCCCGGCGAGCACGGGCGCGGTGTGCGCGCCTTCGGCCACGGTGCGGCGGTCGGCCATCAGATCAGCCGCCCGCGCGCCTTCGCCAAGCGCCTTGCCCAAGGAGAAGTTGCGGCTCGAGGTCGAGGAGCAGGTCAGCACCAGATCGCCCAATCCGCACAGGCCCGCCAGCGTCTCGGCCCGTGCCCCCAGCGCCTCGCCGAATCGCAGCATCTCGGCATAGCCACGCGCAATCAGCGCCGCGCGCGCGTTCTGTCCGAGGCCGAGGCCGTCGACCACCCCGCAGGCGATGGCGAGCACATTCTTGACCGCCCCGCCGATCTCTGCCCCCGCGACATCGTCGGAGAAATAGGGCCGGAAGGCAGGACGGGCGAGGGCGGGGGCGAGCCGCTCCCACTGCGCGTGCCCGCCCCCGCAGGCGAGGGTGACCGCGGTGGGGAGGCCAGCGGCGACTTCATGCGCGAAGGTCGGGCCGGAGAGGACGGCGATCTCGCTGCCGGGGGCAGCCTCACGCGCGACGTCGTTCATCAGCCTGCCGGTGCCCGCCTCGATGCCCTTGGAGCACAGCACCAGATCGCGCGGGTGCATCGTCAAGCCGGACAGCACCCGCCCGAGCACCTGCGCAGGCGTGACGACCAGCACGGTATCGAGGTGCGCGAAGTCAGCAAGGTCGCCGGTGGCGCGGATGGTCGGCGCAAGGCTCGCGGAAGGCAGGTAGAGCGGGTTGCGGTGCTCGGCGTTGACCGCCGCGACCACCTCCGGCTCATAGGCCCACAGAAGGACGCCGCGCCCGTCGCCGCTGAGCATCTGGGCGAGCGCCGTGCCCCATGCGCCTGCGCCGATGACGCCGATGGTTTGAATATCCGTCATGCCCCCTTCCGTCATGCCCCCTTCCGTCATGCCTTGTATCCTGCCCCGCGCACAGCCTCGGCCGCCGGGTCGAGCGGCCAGCGCGGGCGGGCGACGAAATCGAGCGGGTCGCCGGTGTAGCCTTCACCCTCTTGCGCGAGGCGTTCGAGCCCCGCCCAGGCAATCATCGCGGCGTTATCGGTGCAGAGGGCAAGCGGCGGGGCGGTGAAGCGCATGCCATGCTTTGCCGCAAGCGTTTCGAGTGCGCCGCGCACCGTCCTGTTGGCCGCAACCCCGCCCGCGACGACCAGCGCCGGGAAGGGGCCTGCGGTCGCCAGCGCCAGTTCGAGCCGGTCGATAAGGCATTCGACCGCAGCCTGCTGGAAGCTCGCAGCGATATCGGCGGGGGCGTGGACGCCGCTCTCCACCGCGCGCAGCACCGCGCTCTTGAGGCCCGCAAAGGAGAAGTGCGGCTCGCTGGAACCCTTGAGCGGGCGGGGCAGCGGCACCGCGTGGGAATCGCCTTCCAGCGCCAGCCGCTCGACCGCAGGCCCGCCGGGATAGCCGAGCCTGAGGATCTTGGCGGTCTTGTCGAAGGCCTCGCCCAGCGCATCGTCGATGGTGGTCGCAAGGCGGCGGTATTGGCCGACGCCCTCGACGCTGAGAATCTGGCAATGCCCGCCCGAGACCAGCAGCAGCAGGTAGGGGAAGGCGAGTCCCGCATCGGCAAGGCGCGGCGAGAGCGCGTGGCCCTCCAGATGGTTGACCGCCAGCAGCGGCTTGCCCGCTGCCATCGCCAAGGCCTTGGCGCTCACCAGCCCGACCATCACCCCGCCGATCAGCCCGGGCCCGGCGGTGGCGGCAATGGCGTCGACATCATCCAGCGTGATGTCTGCCTTGCCCATCACCCTGGCAATCATCGGCGCGAGCCGCTCGGCATGGGCGCGCGCGGCGATCTCGGGCACGACGCCGCCATAGGGGGCGTGCTCGGCCTCCTGGCTGGCGATCGCCTGCGCCACGATCGTCCCGTCGCCGCGCACCAGCGCGACCGCGGTTTCGTCGCAACTCGATTCGATGCCCAATACCAGAGCCGTGTCCAAGGTGTGTGCTGCTGAACCCATCCGGCTTCCATCTAGTCCTTGTGCGGGCTAGAGCAAGCGCGGCCATGACTGAACCTGAACGAAGCTCCGACCATTCCGGGCCCCGCCTGCGCCTCGGCACCCGCAATTCCCCCCTCGCGATGGCGCAGGCCTTCGAGACCCGCGCGCGCCTGTGCGCCGCCCACGGCTGGGCGGAGGAGGAGGTCGAACTCGTCCCCGTTCTGGCGAGCGGCGACAAGGTGCTCGACCGGCCGCTGTCCGAGATCGGCGGCAAGGCGCTGTGGACCAAGGAGCTTGACCAGTGGTTGGGCGAGGGGCGGATCGACCTGTCGGTGCACTCGGCCAAGGATGTCGAGACGATCCGGCCCGCCCAGTTCCACTTTCCTGCCTTCCTGCCGCGCGCCGACCGGCGGGATTCGCTGGTGGGCGCAGGCTCCATCGCCGCGATCCCGCACGGCGCGACCGTCGGCACCAGCGCGCCGCGCCGTGCCGCGCAGCTCCTCAACCTGCGGCCCGACTGCAAGGTCGTGACCTTCCGCGGCAATGTCGCCACGCGCCTCAGGAAGCTCGCCGAGGGTGAGGCCGATGTGACCTTCCTCGCCGCAGCCGGGCTCGAGCGGCTCGAGCAGTCCGAGGTGGGCACGCCGCTGGCGTCCGGCGAGTGGATCCCCGCCGCCGCACAAGGCGTCATCGCCATCGAATGCCGCGCCGATGACGCCGCGACCACCGCGCTGCTCGCCGCGATCGACCACGCCCCCACCCGCGCCGAACTGGAAGCCGAGCGCGCGCTGCTCGCGGCGCTGGGCGGCACCTGCCACTCGCCCGTCGCAGTGCTGTGCGAACTGGCGGGCGAGACCCTTAACATGCGCGCCGCGCTGTTCTCGCCCGACGGGGCCGAGCGGATCGAGGGCAGCGCCAGCTTCGCCCCCGGTGACCACGCGCCTGTCGAGCGGCTCGCCGCCGATCTGCTCGCCCGCGCGCCGGAGAGCATCGCGGCCCACTTCCGGGCGGCGGAGTGAGCGCAAAGGTGGGCCTCCACCTCCTAGCACTCAGGCCCGAACCCGGGCTTGCCGCGACGCTGGAGAAGGCCCGCGCCATGGGCCTTGCCATCACCGGCCACCCGCTCTCCGCGATCCGCCCGCTGGCGTGGGACTGCCCCGATCCTGCCCGCTTCGACGGCCTGCTGATCGGCAGCGCCAACGCCTTCCTCCACGGCGGCCCGCACCTCGCGCGCCTCACCGCCAAGCCCGTCTTCGCGGTGGGCGAGGCGACCGCTGATGCCGCGCGCGGGGCGGGGTTCACGGTCGCCATGACGGGGAGCGGCGGCTTGCAGGGCGTGCTTGATGCCATCACCGCCCCCTGCCACCTGCTGCGCATCGCGGGCGAGGAGCACGTGCAGCTCACGCCGCCCGTCGGCGTCACCTTCGCCGAGGTGATCGCATACCGCAGCGAGGCCCTGCCGCTCGACCCCGCCGCTCCGCTGCTGGCCTCGGGCGAGGCGCTGGTGCTGCTGCACTCCGCCGCCACTGCCAGCCACTTCGCGGCCGAGGTGGGCCGCCTCGGCCTGCCCCGCGCGCGCATCACCCTCGCCGCGCTTGGCCCGCGCATTGCGGCCGCGGCAGGAGAGGGCTGGGCCGCAATTCACATCGCCGCCACCCCCGACGAGCGCACGCTACTGCAATTGGCATTTGACTTGTGCCAGCAGGCGCGCTCCATTCGCTCCATCCCGCCCCGGCAGCCGTAGCAGCGTGTGCCGGAGCCATTAGAGCAGGGTCGCAAGAACGGATCGCCATGGCATCGCAGCCAGAACCATCGCTTTACGACACACTGCCCGCATCCGGATCGATGCGCGGCGCTCTGCTTGGCGCCTTCCTCGCCTTCGCGCTCGGTGCGGGGCTGGCGGGCTGGGTGGTGTGGTACAATCTTGCCGGGAACGGCGCCCAGCGCACCGCCGCCACTGCCTCGCCTTCGCCCACCGCCGCTGCGCCCACGCCCGGGCTCACCGCCAGCCCGACGCCCCTTGCAGCGGCCCAAAAGGCCGAGCAGGCGGTGGAGCGGGTCGAGGAACAGCAGGGCGGCCTCGACCAGCGCCTCGCCGCCGCCGAGCAGCGCCTCACCCGGCTCGACCTCCAGGCCCAGGCCGCCGCCGGCAATGCCGCGCGCGCCGAGAGCCTGCTGATCGCCTTCGCCACCCGCCGCGCGGTCGAGCGCGGCGCGGAGCTCGGCTACCTTTCCGACCAGCTGCGCATCCGCTTCGGCGACCAGTGGCCCAACGCGGTCGGCACCATCATCGACTTCGCGCGCAACCCGGTGCGCATCGACAGCCTCGTCGCGCGGCTCGAGGGTCTCGGGCCGCAGCTCCAGGAGACAAGCGAGGGCCCCTCGTGGGGCGCCTTCAAGCGCGAATTGAAGGAGCTTTTCATCTTCCGCCGCGAGTCCACCCCCTCGCCCCAGCCGCAGAAGCGCCTCGAACGCGCGCGCTGGGCGCTCGAGCAGGGGCGCTATCAGGCCGCGATCGACGAGGTGCGCGGGATGCCGGGCGCAGCCAAGGGCGCGGCGTGGATCGCGGATGCGGAACGCTACAAGAAGGCGATGGACGCGCTTGAGGTGATCGAGACCGCTGCGGTGCTCGACCAGCGCGGGGTGCGTGACGGCGCGGGCAATCCGGTGCGCGCGCTGAGCCCGCTGGTGCTGCCTTAGCTGATATCCTCCGCTCGGAGGTGGCATGCGCCGCAGGCCGTGAAGGGTTCGCGCCAAGGGGCCAAGGGGCGAAGATGGAGCGCCTGCGGCAAAGCCGCATTATCCATTCGACATTGCCCCTGCCTGCATGGAACGCCTGCGGCGCGGACCACGATCTTGGCCCCTTGGTCCCTTGGCGCGAACCAATCTACCCCCGCAGCAGCTCCGGCAGATCGCCCGAGACCCCGCGTGCCTCGTCCATGAAGAACTGCTTGAGCATCGGCGTGCGCTGCACCGCCGCCATGCCGAGCCGCCGCACCGCGCTCGCCGCGTTGCCGGGGACGCCGAACAGCCGGGTCAGCCCGTCGGTCGCCAGCGCGACCATGAAGCTGTCGAGCCCGCGCCAGTTTTCATAACGCTTGAGCAATTCCGGATCGCCCGGATCGAGCCCCAGCCGCGCGCCCTCGGCCAGCACCTCGACCAGCGCGCCCACGTCTCTCAGGCCGAGGTTGAGCCCCTGCCCTGCAATCGGGTGGATGCCGTGCGCGGAATCGCCGATCAGCGCGAGGCGCTCGGCGGTGATCTTGGCGGTGTGGTGGAAGCCCAAGGGATAGCTCGAGCGGTGGCCGACGCTCAGCACCTTGCCCAGCACCCCGCCCATGCGCTTTTCGACCTCGGCGAGGAAGGCGCGATCACCCAGCTTGGTGACGCCCGCCGCGTCGCTTTCCGACACGGTCCACACCAGCGAGCAGCGGTGCGTGCCGTCGGCATCGTCATTGAGCGGCAGCAGCGCGAAGGGCCCGGCGGGGTAGAAGATTTCCCACGCGACATTGCCGTGCGGCTTTTCGTGGGTGAGGCCGCAGATGATCGCGCGGTGCTTGTAGTCCCACTTGGCGATCGCAATGCCCGCCGCATCGCGGGTGGGCGACTGACGGCCCTCGGCGGCGACCATCAGCGAGCCTTTGAACTTGCGCCCGTCGTAGAGAACCGCCGCGACGCCATATTCGCTGCGCTGGCGCTCCACCACGGTGGCGAGCGGGGTCCATTCGATCAGCGGTTCCTTCGCCGCCGCCTCGAACAGCGCCAGCCGGAGCCGGCGGTTGGGGAACATCCGCCCGAGCGTGCCGTCACCCTCACCGGGGACGAAATCGAGGCGGCCGGGCTTCTGCTGGTCGGTCACCGCGATGCTGGCGATGTCGCAGGCGAATTGCTCGAGCCCCTCGGCGATGCCGATATTGGCGAACAGGTGCCAGCTTGCGGTCGAGATCGCGGTGGCGCGGTCGTCGAAGCCTTCGGCGGTGAGTTCTGCCGGGTCGGCGCGGTCGATCACGTGGCTCGACAACCCCTTCTTCGCCGCCGCCAGTGCCAGCGTCATGCCGACCAGACCGCCGCCGAGGATGACGAGGTCGCGGGGCCCCCCGGTTTCTTCGAGATTGTCTGAAATTGCTGTCACCGTGGCGGCTCCGATTGCGAATGAGGCCTGCCAAGCCTAGAGGGTAGCCCGTGCCGCACGCAAGAATCTTCACCAAGCTGATCCGTCAATTCGGTGCATGGCTGCTTGCGCTTGTCGCAAGC
>JACESM010000181.1 GCA_013911835.1 Porphyrobacter sp.
CCGCCCCGCCGCCGTCCACCCGGTGCGCGGGGCGGCTCTTGTGCGGCGCGCGGTTCAGCCCAGCGCAAGCTCGCCGCGGCTAGTCGTGCTACCGGACCGGGCGTTGGTGGGCGAGCGGCATCTGTAACAGGAGGAGAGAGCATCATGGCTCTGACTTTGCGCGCTGGTGTGCTCGCCGCGCTGGCTGCTACCACCATTCTTGCCGCCCCCGCTTCGGCAGCGCCGCTGGCGCCCGAGGCTGCGGCATCGACCTATTTTGCCCCCTCACGCTTCGATCCCGCTGCCGAGACTGCGCAGTGGGGCTGCCGCTGGGGTTGCGGCTGGGGCCGCCGGGGCTGGCGCCGCAACCGGATCGATGCGGGTGACGTGCTGATTGGCGCCGCGATCATCGGCGGCGCACTCGCCATTGCCGATTCCCAGCGCCGCCGCGAGCGTGATCGCGATGTCGTGGTGGTCGACCGTGACCCGCGTTACCGGGACCGCGATGCTGACTTTGATCGTCGCGACACCCGCCGCGATGACCGTCGCGCGGGCTCGGCAGGGCTCGACAGTGCGGTTGACATGTGCCTTGACCGGATCGAGCGCGACGTGCGGGTCGACACGGTCGACAATGCCGAGCGCACCGCCAGCGGCTGGCAGGTGACCGGCTCGATTTTCAACGGCGCGCAGTTCCGCTGCCGGATCGGCAATGATGGCCGCATCGACACCATCGACTATGACGGCACCTTCGGCGTCAGCAGCGTTGGCGCGGGCGACGGGCAGTGGGACGCGCAGGACTACGCCTCCGCGCGCGCCGGGCTCGGCGGGACGGTGCGCCCCGACATGGCGGTGCAGGAGACCGAGGTTCGCGGCGGCCTCGCCGTTGCCCCGACCCGCGCGCCTGCCGCCGCCGCAGCGCCGCTTCCGGCCTATCCCGGCGGGCCAATCCCCGGCGAGGTCATCCCCGAGACGCTGGAAGAGGCGAGCGGAGGCTAGGCGTCCCCGCCGCCGCGTTCCCCGCCGTAGCTCGGCAGGCCCCATTCCCAGCGGATTGCCGCGCTGCGCAGCGCAAAGCCGCAGGCGAAGGCAAAGCCCCAGGCGATCTCGCCCGGCAGGCCCAGCGGGGCCATGGCGAGCATGCCGGCAACGCTCAGCACCGAGGTCAGCGCGGCAGGGGTGACGTAGAGTTCGGGGCTCATGATGATCGACGGGCGGCCTGCGACCACATCGCGGATGATCCCGCCGACGCAGCCGGTGATGATCCCCATCAGCGCGGCAGGCACTGGCGGGATGCCGTAAGCGAGCGCCTTGGCGCTGCCCAGAACGGCATAGGCGGCGAGCCCTGCGCCGTCGGCATAGGCGAAGCCCTTGCCCTCCCACCAACGCACGGGCGTGAACCACGCGATCAGCGCCGTGCCGAGGCACACCGCAGCGACCCAGGGATCGTCGATCCAGAACACCGGCGCCGCGATCAGCAAGTCGCGCACGGTGCCGCCGCCCACGCCCGTCACCAGCGCGAAGAAGGCCATGGTGACGAAGGTCTGCCGCAGCCGCGCCGCGAGCACCGCGCCCGACAATGCGAACAGCGCAATCCCCGCCAGATCGAGCAGATCGAGGATCGGGGTGAGGACCGTGGGGGTCATGCGGCAGGCGGAGCCGGGGCCGGCCGCACTTTGCGCCGCCGGAACATCAGCACGCAGCCGATCAGCGCCCCCGTCAGCGACAGCGCGGCGAACACGATCAGCACCGGGTGGCTGGTATCCTCGCGCTCGGAGAGATCCATGATGTGCAGGCCCCAGGCAAAGTCGAAAGCGCGCCACCAGCGGGTACGCACCGCCTCGATCTCGCCGGTATCGCGCCCGACATAGACATTGGTGCCGTCAGCGAGCGCCACCTGCCAGACGGCGAGCGGGCGGCGGAAATCGAAGGGCGTGCGGTCGGCGGGGAAAAGTGTGACGCGCTCCGCCTTGTCGCCGTCGACGATCCGTGCGGCGACCATCGCCCGCGCAGCGGCAGCATCGAGCGCAGGGATGGCCGCGCCCGTCGCGACATCGACGCGGCTGACCAGCCCGTCCATATCTGTCAGCACCGCCACGGCACGTCCGCCCTGCATGACGATCCGCATCTCGCTGAGGTTCGCCTCCTCGGTCGCGAGCGAGCTGCCCGGCATCTTGAGCGGGACAGCCTCGCCTTCGATCCGCAGGTGATTGCCGCGCACCTCGTCGATCGGGCGCGAGACCATGAACAGGCCGGTCGCGAGCCACATGGCGATCGGCACCCCGACCAGCCAGCCGAGCCAGATGTGCCATTTGGCGAGAGTGCGCATGATAATGGTCATGGTCAGCCCCATGACGAAGGAAGCTCAACCGTGCAAGAAGGTGCCAATCGCCTCTGCCGCCGCGATGCAATCGAGGTCGCTCCAGCGCGGGCCGATGACCTGCATGCCGCAGGGGAGTTCGGCACCGAGATAGGTGCCGCTGCCGACGGGGAGCACGGTCGCGGGCAGGCCCGGGAAGGTCGCCATGCCCGACCAGACGAGCCCGCAGCTGCCCGGCTCTTCCTTGCCGTCGATCACCAGCTTGCCCCGGAACACTGCCTGTTCGGCGTGCGGCACTGCGAGCACCGGGGCGGGCGGGGCGAGGACGAAGTCGTACTCGGCGAAAAGCGCCTCCCATTCGGCGACACAGGCGGCCTGTGCATTGAACAGCGCGAACCAGTCGCTCGCGCTGGCGATGGTGCCATCAGGGGCGGGCGCGCCGCCCGACATGGTGATGTTCATCATCTTGAGATAGCTGCGATAATGCCGCGCCTGATCGGGCAGCAGGTCGCTTGCCCGGTCGATCCGCACCCCAGCGCGGGCGAGGGTCTCCAGCGCGGCCTCGGTCGGCCCCAGCACGCTGGCATCAACCGGCGCTCCGGGGAGCGCGGTGATCGCCAGCAGGCGGCACTCGGCCAGCGGCTTGGCGCGCGCACGCAGCGGGACTTCCGCGCCCACCTCGACCAGCACGGCAAGATCAGCTGCGTTCCTCGCCAGCGGCCCGGCGATGCTGAGCGGGCCGTCGGCGGCAGCGATGAAGCCCTCGCGCCGTGACATGCCGGGGAAGTCGTGCCCGTGCTTGGGGACGAGGCCCCAGGTCGTCTTGTGACCCCACACCCCGCAGAAATGCGCCGGCACGCGCACCGATCCGCCGATATCGGTGCCGTAGTCGCAGGCGACCATCCCGCTCGCCACGGCGGCCGCGCTGCCGCCGGATGATCCGCCGGGGGAGCGATCCGGGTTGTGGGGGTTCGCGGTGCGGCCATAGACCGGGTTGAAGCTCTGCCAATCGGTGAGGTCGACCGGCACATTGGTCTTGCCGATAATGATCGCGCCCGCCGCCTTCAGCCGCCTGACGAGCAGCGCGTCCTTCGGGGCAGGTTGGTCCTTGAAGCGCGGGTGCCCCCAGGTGGTCGGGAGCCCGGCGACATCGAAGCTTTCCTTGATGGTCATCGGCACGCCGAACATCGGCTGGTGGGGCTGCGGCCCTGCCGCATCGAGCGCACGCGCCTCGGCATAGGCGGCCTCGAAGTTCGGAACCGCGAGCGCGTCGATCTCGCAGTCGAGCCGGTCGGTGCGCAGGATCGCCGCATCGACTGCCTCGACCGCGCTGAGGGTGCCCGCACGGATCGCGGCGGCCGTGGCGAGTGCTCCGGGCTCCTCGGTCAATTGCGGATAGGCCATGCGTGCATTCTCCCCTTGGGGGCAGGTTTGTAACGCTTCACCGACCCTCGAGAAAGCGGTCCTCGGCGGCGTAGTCAAACATATCCCAAGGATAAGCGGCCAGCTGGGGGAAGGCCGCGCGCCAGTCGGCAGGAGTGCGGTCGCGCAGCCAGTCGAGCGTGTCGGTCACCTGCCTTGCGTAAGTCATGGCCTCGCGGTGATACGGGAAGTGGGAGGTCAGCTTCTCGCTGCTGACGATCAGCGGGCGGCCCACAGACCACGGGGTGCGGCCAACCGTTCCGACACCTTCATCAATGGGGACAAACTCAACCTCGCACCCAAGGTGGCGCGCAATCACGCGGCCGCGCTCCGCGACGGTCGGACAGTCGCAGTCCCCGATATTGTACGTCCCGCCCACCCGCTTCTTGGCTGACCAGACCCCGAAGAAGGCGATGTCGCAGGCCGAGGTCGCCTGAAATCGCGAAGCTCCCCCATAGATCAGCGGGATGCGCGGCCGATTGTCGAGCAGCCGCTTGACGAACCACCATTCGCGCGGGTGCTTGCTGTGGGTGCCATAGATCGCGCAAGGCCGCAGGATGGTGACCCGGTCGCCGAACATCGCCCGCGCTTGCTCCTCCATCCTGACCTTCCGGGTCGAGTAGGTCTTGGGCCCGGGAGCGACGGTCGGGTTGTCCTCGGTGATAGGTCCGCCGAATTCGGGCCAGCCTGTGTCGCGCGCCTCGTCGAGCGTTCGCCCTTGCGTGTCACAATAGACGCTGGCCGAAGAGATCAGGACGAGGTGCCCCACGCGGTCGGGATCGTATCGCGCGATGTCGACGGCATCGAAGGCGATGGTGTCGAAGACGACGTCGGCCTCAAGCGGCGGGCCATCGCCTAGTTCGCGGCAGTCGAACCGGTCAGAAACCGCCTCGTCCTCGATCCACCGCGCCTTCGAGCGCGCGAGGACGCGCACATCGCCGAACCCTTCGTAGAGCAGGTGATGCCACGCCTGCCGGCCAATCTGGCCTGCGCCAACGACGATGGCATCCTGCATCAGCCGATCCTCACATGTGGATCGGCTTGCCCGTCACCGCCATCGCCGCTTCCTTGAAGGCTTCGGCGTGGGTGGGGTGGGCGTGGCAGGTGTAGGCGATGTCCTCGGAGGTCGCGCCGAACTCCATCGCCTGCGCGGCCTGGGCGATCATCGTGCCCGCGAGGCTGTTGATCATCCACACGCCGACCACGCGGTCGGTCGCGGCGTCGGCGATGACTTTCACAAAACCGTCGGTGTCGCGGTTGGCCTTGGCGCGGCTGTTGGCCATCATCGGGAACTTGCCGACCTTGACCGCAAGGCCCTTTTCCTTGGCCTGCTCCTCGGTGATACCTACCCCCGCGATTTCCGGCGCGGTGTAGACGACGCTGGGGATGACATCGTGGTTCACGATGCCGGTGAGCCCGGCGATGTTCTCGGCCACCGCGATGCCCTCATCCTCGGCCTTGTGGGCGAGCATCGGGCCGGGGACGACGTCGCCGATCGCCCAGATGCCGGGAACGGCGGTGGCGAAATCGTGGTCGATCTCAATCTGGCCGCGGTTGTTGACGGCAAGACCGGCCTTCTCGAGCGCCAGCCCTTCGGTGTTGGGACGGCGGCCAATGGCCACGAGCACGTGGCTGGCTTCCAGCGTCTGTGCATCGCCGCCTGCTGACTTCTCGATGGACAGCGTAACAGTTTTGCCCGCAACGCTCGCCCCGGTGACCTTGTGGCCGAGCATCATGTCCATGCCCTGCTTCTTGAAGATCTTGGCGGCTTCCTGGCGGACTTCGCCGTCCATGCCGGGCAGCAGTTGATCGAGGAATTCGACCACGGTGACCTTGGCACCGAGCCTGCGCCACACGCTTCCGAGTTCGAGGCCGATCACCCCGCCGCCGATCACCACGAGGTGTTCGGGCACTTCATCGAGATCGAGCGCGCCGGTCGAGTCCACAATGCGCTTGCCCGCATTATCGACGGTGACGCCGGGGAGCGGGGTGACGCTCGACCCGGTGGCGATCACGATATCCTTGGCGGTGACCTTTTCGCCCGCGACGCTGACGGTGTGCGCATCCTCGAACGCCGCATGGCCCTTGAGCCAGGTGACCTTGTTCTTCTTGAACAGGAACTCGATGCCCCCGGTCAGCTCGCCCACGGCCTTGGTCTTCTCTTCCATCATCCGCCCGAGATCGAGCGTCGGGGTGGCGGTGATGCCCCAGGTGGCGAAGTGGCCGTTCTTCGCCTCGTCGAACAGCTCCGAGCCGTGCAGCAGCGCCTTGGACGGAATGCACCCGACATTGAGGCAGGTCCCGCCGAGCGTCTCGCGGCTTTCGACGCAGGCGGTCTTCAGGCCGAGCTGCGCCGCGCGAATCGCTGCGACATAGCCGCCGGGACCGGCACCGATGATGAGGACGTCGTAGTCGTAGGAATGGTCAGCCATTGCGTTCTTTCCGCTCGTAAAATCCTGTCCAAGGGTAGCCG
>JACESM010000182.1 GCA_013911835.1 Porphyrobacter sp.
GCCCTGCCAGCGTCTCTCCTGCCATGGTCGGCAGGAAGCCCTTGGCGAGCGCGGCGTTGGCGAAGGCGAGGTCGGCCGGGGCCTGCTCGATGGCGACCTTGTTCCAATCGGCATCAAGTTCGTCCGCGAGCATCTGCGCGAGCGCGGTGTTCGAGCCCTGCCCGAAGTCGATATGCGGCGAGAAGACCGTGACGGTATCGTCCTCGGCGATGGTCATCACGCTGCCGAAGGCTTGGCGGCCCTCGCCGCCGATCAGCGCATTGCCCTTGGCCTTGGCGCTGCTGTCGGTCCACCACACGCCGAAGATCCCGCCGCCCACCACCAGCGCGGAGCCGGCGAGGAAGATGCGGCGCTTGATGCCCTTGCGCTTGGGCTTGGCCGCGGGGGCGGCGGTTTCCGGCAGGTCGATGTCGGGATTGGGGTTATCGGCCATTATGCATCTCCCGTCTGAGCGGCAGCGGCGGCGCCGGTCGCGGCGAGGATCGCCTTGCGGATGCGCGGATAGGTGCCGCAGCGGCAGATATTGGTCATCGCCTCGTCGATCTGCGCGTCCGACGGCGTGCCGACCTGTTCGATCAGCGCCACGGCGGCCATGATCTGGCCCGACTGGCAGTATCCGCATTGCGGCACCTGCGCCTCGATCCAGGCGGCCTGCACCTTGTGGAGCGTGCCATCGGCGGCCTTGAGGCCCTCGATCGTGGTCACCGCCTTGCCCGCAACCTCGCTGACGGGCACGCTGCACGAGCGGGTGAGGTTGCCGTCGACATGCACCGAGCACGCCCCGCAGGCCGCGATGCCGCAGCCGAACTTGGTGCCGGTCATGCCCAGATCGTCACGCAGGGCCCACAGCAGCGGCGTGTCGGCATCGGCCTCCACGCTGACGGGCTTGCCATTTACAGAAAATGCGATTGCCACAGGCGCCGCTCCCCGATGGTTGAATTCCCGTCCTGTATAGCAACCGAAGCGCGCGCGGGCCAATGAAAAGACGGTTGGCGCCGGAGCTACCATTGCGCCGCAGCATGTGCCGAGTGGTCGAACACCCCATGCCTGATGTACAAGGCCAGATTAAGTGGCGAGCCTGTTTATCGATTCCCAAAGGCATTTGGACGGGTCTGTGCACCGCTGCCTATCGACATTGCGATCCGTTTGCTTTCAAGCGCCGCCGATGCACGCTGCCTCATTTCGTTCCTTGATCCGCTGCGGGGCGGCTGTGTGGCTTATGGGCGCGGTAGGCCTTTGCCTGCCCGCCTCCGCGCAAGATGCCCCGGCATCCCCGGCACCCTCGAGCGAAGCCGCGCCCTCGGACATGCCCGCCCCGGACGCCAACACGCGCAGCACCTTCACGCCCGAGGATTTCGCCCGTTTCGCCCCGCGCACCGCGCTCGACATGGCACGGCAGGTGCCCGGCTTTGCCATTCGCGATACCGATGATGCGCGCGGCCTGGGGCAGGCCGATACCAATGTCCTGATCAACGGGCGGCGCATTTCAGGCAAATCCAACGGCCCGGTCGAAGCCTTGCAGCGCATCCCGCTGGACGATGTGGTCCGGCTGGAGGTGGTGGACGGGGCCAGCCTCGATATTGGCGGGCTGAGCGGTCAGGTGCTCAATGTGGTCACCCGTTCGACCGGGCGGATCACCGGCCAGTTTCGCGTCGCCCCGCAGTTCCGCACGCGCGGCACGCCCGCGCAGCTGCTGGACGGGCGGATCGGGATTGCCGGCGGCGGGGCCAAGACCGAATGGAATCTGTCGCTCGACAATGATTCCAACCGGCGCGGCGATGAGGGACCGGAGCGCGTGTTCAATGCTGCCGGACAGCTGATCGAGACCCGCGAGGAAAAGAGCAATTTCAATTCCGACCTGATCAATCTCTCGGGCTCGTTCACGCGCAAGGCAGACAATGGCAACATCCTCAATCTGACGGGCGAAGTCGAAGCGCTGATCTTCAGCGAGACCGAGCGTTCGGCACAGACCGGCTTGGTCACCCCGGAGGTGCGCAACCGCCTGTTCCGCCGCACCGAGGATTCGCGCAGTTTTGAGCTGGGGGGTGACTACCAGTTCACCTTCGGGCCGGGGCAGCTGAAGGTGATCGGGTTTTACGGGCTCGAAGACACCCCCGAAGTCGCCAATGTCCTGACCGAATTCGCCGATGGCCGCGCGCCTACCGGATCGCGATTTGTCAGCGACACACGCTCGGGAGAGACGATCGCGCGTGGCGAATACACGCTCGCAGCGCTTGGCGGCAATCTGGTCGCCGCGATAGAAGGCGCGCGCAATTTCCTCGAGATCGACGCCGAGCTTTCGGTGCGTGATGGCGCGGGCGTGTTGCAGCCCACGCCCCTGCCCGGCGCCAGCGCGCGGGTGGATGAGGACCGTATCGATGGCGGCCTCACCTACAGCCGCGCGCTCGCGAGCAATCTGCAATTCCAGGGCTCGCTCGGCGCGGAATTCTCGCGCATCAGCCAGAGCGGCGCATTCGGCCTGTCGCGGCAGTTCTTCCGGCCCAAGGGGTTTGTGTCGCTTGACTGGAAAGCGCGCGACGGGGTCAACCTGGCTGGGCGGATCGAACGTGTGGTTGGCCAGCTCGAGTTTGACGATTTTCTGGCCGGAGTCGATCTCGATCAGGACCGCGAGGACGGCTCCAACGGGGCGCTGGTGCCGCCGCAAAGCTGGATGAGCGAGCTGGAGCTTAGCCTCAATCTCGGCGCGCTCGGAAAGGCCAATCTGCGCGGGTTCTATGAAGATATCACCGACATCGTCGACCAGATTCCGCTGCCCGGAGGCGGGCAGGCGGTCGGCAATATCCCGAGCGCCCAACGCTACGGTATCGGGGGCGATATCACCCTGTTGTCGGACGGGCTGGGCTGGAAGGGCACGCGGTTTGACCTGCGCTTTGCCTTGCAGGACAGCCGCGTGCGCGATCCCTTGTTGACCACGCCCCGCGAATTGTCGGGCAATGAACGCGTTAATCTGCGCGGCAATCTGCGGCATGATTTTGCGGACAAGGTGTGGGCCGTGGGCGGCATGTTCGACTGGATGGATTTTACCCCGGTGGTGCGGCTGGATGAAGTGTCGCGCCGCAGCCAGACCTTCGGCTTTGCCTCGGTGTTCGTCGAGAACAAGGACGTCGCCGGGCTGACCGTCCGCGGCATGATCGGCAACCTGCTCGACCGGCGCAACAAGTTTGATCGCACTGTCTTTGCCGATCGTGCGGCGGGGCTGGCAAGCTTTTCCGAATCCCGCAGGCGCAGCTTCGGGCAGATCGTGACGCTGGAGATCGAAGGCACCTTCTGAGGCTTTACCTGATGGTGATGCCTGCCTAAGCGATGGGCCGAAAGGATTGCCTATGGCCCCCATCACCCCCAAGCCGCCGCGCATGCGATCCTGGCTGTTCGCACCCGGCGACAGCGAAAAGAAGATGGGCAAGGCGGAAGGCTCTGCGGCAGATATCGCGCTGCTCGACCTCGAGGATTCGGTCTCGCCCGAGAACAAGCCGGCCGCGCGCCAGATGGTGGCCGAGCAGATCGCCGCCTCGAAGAACAAGGCGCGGTTGTGGGTGCGGATCAACCCGATTTCAGGGCACGAGTGCATCGCCGATCTTGCCGCAATCATGCCCGCGCGCCCTGGCGGGGTGTTCCTGCCCAAGGCGGAAGGGGCGGCCGATGTGACGCAGCTCCACCACTATCTGACCGCGCTCGAGGCAGCGAACGGCATTCCGCTGGGGCGCACGCTGATCGCCGCGCTGGTGACCGAGACGGCGGCGGCGATGTTCCGGACGGGCGACTATGCGGGCGACTATCCGGGCCGCGAACGGCTGGTGGCGATGAGCTGGGGGGCAGAGGACCTGTCTTCGGCGCTCGGCGCGCGCGAGCAGCGGGGGCCGGACGGGGAATATGCCCACACCTACGAAATGGCGCGCAGCCTGTGCCTCATCGGCGCGGCGGCGGCGGGCGTGGCGGCGATCGAGACGGTGCAGCCCGAATTCCGCGATCTCGATGCGCTGGCGGCCCGCGCGCGGCGGGTGCGGGCGCAGGGGTTTGCCGGGATGCTCGCGATCCACCCGGCGCAGGTCGATCCGATCAACGCCGCCTTCACCCCGAGCGCCGAGGAACTCGCCCACGCCCGCGCGGTGGTGCAGGCCTTTGCCGACCATCCCGGCGCGGGCGTGGTGGCGCTTGACGGAGCCATGCTCGACCGCCCGCATCTGGTGCTGGCGCAGCGCTTGTTGGCCGAAGCGGGCACGCAATAGGTTAAATCATTTTCCTACACTAACCTATTTGGTCATTCTGCTGCGCGACTCACGCAACAGGAGCGCGCACAATGGCCTTACTCGACGTCCTCATCGGCCCCATCGCCTCGATCATCGACAAGATCATTCCCGACAAGGAAGCGCAGGCCAAGGCGAAGCTCGAACTGATCGCCTTGCAGGGCACGCAGGAAATGCAGATGCTCGAGACCCAGCTTCAGGCAATCGTCGCCGAGGCCAATTCGAGCGACCCGTGGACCAGCCGCGCGCGCCCGAGCTTTCTCTATGTGATGTACATCCTGCTGCTCGCCTCACTGCCGATGGGGGTGCTGAGCGCCTTCAACCCGTCAGCTGCGCGCGAGATCGCCGCAGGGATGAACGCCTATCTCACCGGCCTGCCCGAGCCGCTCTATGCCCTCTTCGGCACCGGCTACCTCGGCTACACGGCGGCGCGGCAGTGGGGGAAGGTCAAGGGGGTGGACAGGTAAGGGGGAGCATTGCGCAGAAAAGTGGGAACCGGTTTTCTGCCTACAGCAATGCGAAACAAGGATGTGCACGTTCACCTTGCGTTTGTACAAGAGAAGGTACATATGATGCGCAAGGAGCCCTGCCATGGACGTGATGACCTACAGCGAAGCGCGCAAGAACCTGAAGGCCGTGATGGACAAGGTAGTCGAGAACCATTCTGAAGCGATCATCACCCGCCGCAACGGCGAGGCGGTGGTAATGGTCTCGCTTGCCGACTGGAATTCCATTGTGGAAACAGAATACCTGCTTTCCAGTCCCGAGAATGCGAAGCGGCTTCGCGAAAGCATTGCTCAGGCGGAACGCGGCGAGCTGGTGGAACGCGACCTGATCCGGCCGTGAAGGTCGCGTTTACGACATCCGGCTGGCGGGAATACGCGCACTGGGCCGAGACGGACCCCTCGATCATCCGCAAGATCAATGGGCTGATCGAAGAATGCGTTCGTCATCCCTTCAAGGGCACCGGAAAGCCTGAACCGCTCAAGCAGGAACTTCAGGGCTATTGGTCGCGCAGGATCGACCGCGAACACCGGCTGGTTTATCGGGTCACCGGTACCGGCGAGACCCAGATGCTGATTATAGCGCAATGCATGTATCACTACGAAAAGCGTTCCAAATGACCAACCTCGTCTACGTCCTCAACGGCCCCAATCTCAATCTCCTCGGCACGCGCGAGCCGGAGATTTATGGCACCACCACATTGGACGACATCGCAGGGATGTTGGAGGACCGCGCCCGCGAGCTCGGGCTCGCAATCGACATGCGGCAGACCAACTACGAAGGCACGCTGGTCGAATGGCTGCATGAGGCGCAGGCGGAGGGCGCGCGGGCGGTGCTCTTGAACGCTGCGGCCTATACCCACACCTCCATCGCCTTGCTGGACGCGTGTCGGGCAATCCGCACACCCGTGATCGAAGTGCACCTGTCCGACCCCAAGACCCGCGAGAGCTTCCGCCACCTTTCCTATGTCGGCATGGGCGCGGCCAAGACCGTCGAGGGCCACGGCGCCAACTCCTACCTCATCGCGCTTGAAGCCGTAGCGTCGGGCGAAGTCTGAATCGTCACGCGACTTTCACATTTTGCACCGCTGCCACTTGCCTGCCGCAATTGGCGGCAATAGACGCCCTCGCTTCACGAGCGAAGGTTCGGGCGCACAGCACTTAACAAGGGGCACACATGGCAAACGACGCTGGCCAAGGCGGCAAGGCAAACGGGCGCAAGTCGGGGATGAACATCGACACCGCGCTGGTGCGCGAACTGGCTGAACTGCTGAACGAGACCGGCCTGACCGAGATCGAAGTCGAGGATGACGACCGCAAGATCCGCGT
>JACESM010000183.1 GCA_013911835.1 Porphyrobacter sp.
TGTCAACGAATCGACAACCAGCAGCACTTCACCCGGCGACGACACGCCAGCGACCGCCTTCATCTCGGCCATCAGCGCATCATCGACGTGCTGCTGCTCGACACCGCCGGGCGTCTGCACGTCGATGATGCGCTGATGGCCGAGATGAAGGCGGTCGCTGGCGTGTCGTCGCCGGGTGAAGTGCTGCTGGTTGTCGATTCGTTGACAGGTCAGGACGCGGTCAACGTCGCGCAGAGCTTCACCAATGAAGTGCCGCTGACCGGCGTGGTGCTGACCCGCATGGACGGCGACGCGCGCGGCGGTGCGGCGCTTTCGATGCGCGCGGTGACCGGCAAGCCGATCAAGTTTGCCGGAACCGGCGAAAAGCTCGACGCGATCGAGCCGTTCCGGCCGGGTTCCGTCGCCGACCGCATCCTCGGCATGGGCGACGTTGTCAGCCTCGTCGAAAAGGCGGCAGCGACGATCAAGGAAGAGGACGCCGAAAAGCTCGCCCGCAACCTCGAAAAGGGCAAGTTCGATCTCGACGATCTCGCCATGCAGCTGCGCCAGATGCGCAACATGGGCGGCCTCGGGATGCTCGCCGGCATGATGCCGGGGATGAAGAAGGCCAAGGCCGCGATGCAGGCGAGCGGCATGGACGACAAGGTGCTGATCCACATGGAAGCGATCATCTCCTCGATGACCGCCAAGGAACGCGCCAACCCCGATCTGATGAACGCCAAGCGCAAGAAGCGCGTCGCTGCGGGCAGCGGGACGGACGTGCAGACGGTCAACAAGGTGCTGAAGATGCACCAGGAAATGGCCCGCGCGATGAAGCAGATCAAGAAGATGGGCGGCCTCAAGGGGCTGGCGGCGATGTTCGGCGGCGGCGGCGGCCCGATGGGCGGCGGCATGGGAGGCGGCGCAGGCGGCCTCCCGGGCCTCGGCGGTCCCGGGCCGATGGGCGGCCTGCCCGGTCTCGGCGGCCCCCCTCGGTTCAAGAAATAGTTTCAAGTCAGAAGTTTCGGTTCAAAAGTTCAATTCTCTCGAAAGGTAACTACTCATGTCGATTTCCATCCGGCTCTCGCGCGGCGGTGCCAAGAAGCGTCCCTACTACCGCATCGTCGTCGCCAACAGCCGCTCGCCGCGCGACGGCAAATATCTCGAGCAGATCGGCACCTATAACCCGCTGCTTGCCAAGGATTCGCCGGAGCGCGTGAAGCTGGTTGAAGACCGCGCCCGTTACTGGCTTGGCGTCGGCGCGCAGCCGACCGATCGCGTTGCCCGCTTCCTCGATGCCGCCGGCATCAAGGAGCGTGCGGCCCGCGTGAACCCCAAGAAGGGTGAGCCGGGCGAGAAGGCCAAGGAGCGCGCCGAAGAGCGTGCCGCCAAGATCGCCGAAGCCGAGGAAGCCGCACGCGCTGCCGAGGAAGAAGCCAAGGCCGCTGCCGCTGCCCCGGCCGAGGAAGAAGCGCCTGCCGCTGAAGAAGCTGCTGCCGAGGAAGCTCCGGCTGCCGCTGAAGAGCAGGCTGAAGGCTAAGCAAGCATGGCTAAGCCCGTCACCCTTGCCGCCATCGCCGGCGCGCACGGGGTGGCGGGTGAGGTGCGTCTGAAGCTGTTCGGCGAGGGAATTGCCACGCTCGCCAAACAGAAGAGCTTCAATGGTGGCGCGTTGACCCTCGTGAAGATCCGCGAGGACGGGAAGGGCGGGGCAATTGCCCGGCTTGCCGAGAGCAGTACTCGCGCCGATGCTGAAAAGCTGCGCGGCACGGTGCTGACCGTCCCCCGCGAGGCGCTGCCCCCGCTGGGCGAGGGCGAGTTCTACCACGCCGACCTCCTCGGCCTCCCCGTCGTCACTGACGCCGGAGACGCCGTCGGCACCGTCGCTGCCATCGAGAATTTCGGCGCGACTGACATTATCGAAATCACCCGCGATCCGGTGCCCGCCAAGGGGCCGAAAACCTTCATGGTGCCGATGATCCCGGCGGCGGTGATCGAGTGGGACGCGACAAGGCTTGTGATCGGGGCCCTTTTCGCCGAAGATTGAGGCGTATGGTCGCCGCTCTGCTCGCTCTCGCGCTGGTTGTTGTCATCCTCGTCATGGTGACGCTCGGAGCCGTGCTACTGGTGCGGTTCGTGCTGGGCTCCGGCAATCGCGGGGGCCGCGTGATCGCCGCTGCGCTGGGCGGGCCCATGATCGTGATCCTGCCGATTTTCCTGCTGGGATGGTCGGACAATCCCGGGCGCTCGGCTGTAGATCTGGTGGCGGTCTTCGTCATATTGCTGGTGGCGCTTGTCAGCCTCGGCTGGCCGGTCGCGCACTTCGCTACGCGGCGGCTCGACCGACTGACGGGGTTCGACCCCAAGGTCTTCGAGTAGGGCGCGCGGGCGGTGCAGGCGATTGGCACCGCTCTCTGGCAGCGCATCGCCGACCACCACATCGGCCCGGCGGACGCATCGCTCTCCTTCGCCGCCCGGCTCGCACGCGAGAACCGCTGGAGCCTCGCCCATGCAGAGCGCGTGATCGGCGAATACAGGCGCTTCTGCTATCTCGCGCTGACCGCCGGCCACGAGGTGACGCCCTCCGATGCGGTCGACCAGGCCTGGCATCTCCACCTCACCTACAGCCGCGATTACTGGCAGCGCTTCTGCCGCGAGGTGCTGAGGCACGATCTCCACCACGGACCGACCGAGGGCGGGCCGGTCGAGCGGGACCGCTTCTACCGCCAATATGCCATGACCCTTGCCGCTTACGAGACCGCCTTCGGCACCGCGCCGCCTGCGGAAATCTGGCCTGGCGCGCATCGGCGTTTTGCCGTCGATCCACAGGGTTTTCGCGTTAACCTTTTGCATGATATTGTGCTGACACGCCGGGTCGCGCTGGCGCTGGGCCTTATCCTCGTTGCTGCGGGGTGGCTTGCAGGAAGGATGATGTGATGCAGCTGTTCTCGTCCTGGACGGGCAGCGATTTCCTGCTGTTCTACAGCGTCTTGCTGGCATTCGCCGGCGCCAGCGCATGGTTGATCCCGTCCCTTCTGCGCGAAGGCGGACGCCGGGCCAGCCTCGATGATGTCGACAGCATTGCCGTGCTTACCGGCGGGCCTGCGCGGCTCGCCGATTCGGCCCTCGCCGAGCTCTATGTCGAGGGCGGTCTGATCGGGGGCGAGAAGGGAAAGCTTCAGGTAAGCCGCTGCGAGGCGGCGGTCTCGCCTGCGGCGAAGACGCTGCTGGCGGCAGGCGGGCAGCTTTCGTTCGCCGATGCGAAGAAGGCGCTTGGTGTTCATGCTGGTGTGGTTGCAGCGCGGCTCCAGCGTGCAGGGCTCCTGATGCGCGATGCGGACTACACCCGGCTGCGTTGGCTGTCGGTGATGCCTTTGGCGGCGCTGTTCGTGATCGGGACTTATCGCGAGCGGGCGGGCGACGCGGTGGGCGAGCCTACCGGCTTTCTGGTGGTCCTGATGATCGTGACCGCTGCGCTCGCATTGGTCCGCTTCTTTACGATCGACTCGCGCACCGCTGCCGGGATCGAAGCGGTGCGCGACCTGCGGACAAGGAACGACCGCTTCGCGCGCGCGCCGATGCCTGACGAGGCCGCGATGGCGGTCGCGCTGTTCGGCACCGCGGTGCTGGTCGGCACGCCGTGGGAGCCGGTCCACGCGCTGCGCAAGCCCGAAGGCGATGGCGGCAGCAGCGGCGGCGATGGCGGAAGCAGTGATGGTGGATCGGGTTGCGGCGGCGGTGGCTGCGGCGGTTGCGGGGGCTGATTTCCGCGCGTAAGTGGCGGGCATGACCAAGCTTCCTGTTGCCGTCGTGCAAGCCGCTCCGATCCCGCTCGATTTTCAGGGGGGGATCGACAAGGCCGTGTCCCTTGCCCGCGCGGCGGTGGAGAGCGGCGCGAAAGTGGTCGCTTTCGGCGAGACCTTTCTGGGGGGCTATCCGCTGTGGCTGGATGAAGCGCCGGGCGCCGCGCTGTGGGATCATCCGGGGGCAAAGGCGCTGCACCGGATCATGCTCGAACAGGCGGTGGTCGCCAATGACGAGCGGCTGCTGCCCTTGCAGGAACTCGCCGATGCGAGCGGGGCTGTGATCAGCATCGGCGCGCATGAGCGTGTGCGCCGCAGCCTCGTCAACAACCAGCTGACCTTCCGTCCGGGCCTGCCGGTGCTCGATCACCGCAAGCTGGTGCCGACCCACGGCGAGCGCCTGATCTGGGCGCGCGGCGATGGCTCGACGCTGGGCGTGCATCAGGCCGAGTGGGGCCGCTTGGGCTCGCTGATCTGCTGGGAGCACTGGATGCCCTTGGCGCGCGCGGCGATGCATAACCTCGGCGAGGATGTGCACGTGGCAGCATGGCCGACGGTGCGCGAGAGCCACGCGATCGCCTCGCGCCACTATGCGATGGAGGGGCGCTGCTTCGTGCTGGCGGCGGGGCTGGTGCAGGTGAAGGATGATTTGCTCGATGGGTTGGAGCGCGTGGGCGGGAACGACGCCGCTCGCGAATTGCTGGAGGCGATCCCCGGCGAGGTGCTCAATCGCGGCGGATCGCTGATTGCCGCTCCCGATACCCGCGTGATCGCGCAGGCGGGTGAGGGGGAGGAGACTCTGCTGGCGGAACTCGACCTTGCCGAGGTAGCTGAAGGGCTGACGAACCTAGACACAGATGGGCATTATGCTCGGCAAGATGTGTTTGAACTGACCGTCGATTTGCGGACGAAGGATGGGGTGAATTGGAACAACTGACCGCATTCCTGATCATATTGCTTGGCTTGGCAGGGTTCCTCGCCTTGCCGATCCCGTTTGCATATCTGTTCAATCGCACTCTTGCGCATGAATCGGTGGAGACGCGCGCCACCTTGGCGGCGTTGTGTGGGTCGGTGTGCTTCACGGTCGTTTTGCGGCTTATCGCGCCGTCTTTCGGCCTGTTATTCGATCTGTTTTTCACGTTCCTTTTTGCGGTGACGTTGGCCTTGCCAATGTTCCCTATTGCCTTTTTAATCGCCAAGAAGCGCAAGACCTGAACGATGACCTTCGCCGCCACCATCCTCACGCTCTATCCGGAGATGTTCCCCGGGCCGCTCGGGCACTCCATCGCGGGGCGCGCTTTGGCGGATGCCAAGTGGGCCTGCGAGACGGTGCAGATCCGCGACTTTGCCGAGGACAAGCACCGCACTGTCGATGATACGCCTGCGGGCGGCGGGGCGGGGATGGTGCTGAAGTGCGATGTGCTGGGAAGGGCTTTGGATAGTGTAATCCTCCCCGGAACGGGGAGGGGGACCAGCGAAGCTGGTGGAGGGGCGAGCGGCGCTGCCCCGATGGACAACCGCTCGGATCGCGGTGGCTCGCCCCTCCACCATCCTGCGGATGGTCCCCCTCCCCCGGTAGGGGAGGATCGCCCCATCTTCGCTATGACCCCGCGCGGGAAACCCATCACCCAAGCCCGCATCCGCGAACTCGCGGCAGGCCCCGGCGTCATCATCCTGTGCGGGCGCTTCGAGGGCTTCGACGAACGCCTGTTCGAGGCCCGCCCGGAGATCGAACAGGTCTCCCTCGCCGACATCGTGCTCTCGGGCGGCGAGATGGCGGCGCTCACCCTCCTTGACGCTTGCATTCGGCTGCTTCCCGGAGTAATGGGCGCGCCTTCCAGCGGGGCTGAGGAGTCGTACGAAAACGGCCTCCTCGAATACCCGCACTATACCCGACCTGTTGAATGGGAAGGGCGCACGATCCCCGAAGTGCTGCGATCGGGGGATCATGCGAGGATCGCGGCGTGGCGAAAGCTGCAAAGCGAATCTGATACACGGTCACGCAGGCCGGACTTGTGGGAGCGCTATGAGGGCGCTCGGGTCCAGCCTGCCTCTGGCGCGCGGCAAAAAGCTAAGGAACCGGACCAGTGAACCTGATCCAGCAGATTGAAGCCGAAGAAATCGCCAAGTCCGGCAAGGACATCCCCGAATTCCGCGCAGGCGACACCGTCCGCGTCGGCGTGAAGGTGAAGGAAGGCAACCGCGAGCGTATCCAGGCCTATGAAGGCGTCGTGATCGCCCGCTCGAACCGCGGCATGGGTTCGAACTTCACCGTGCGCAAGATGAGCTTCGGCGAAGG
>JACESM010000184.1 GCA_013911835.1 Porphyrobacter sp.
TGCGGTAGAGCTGGCTGCCGAGGCTGCGGAAGCCCGCATCGTCGACCTTGACGTTGCCCTTGCCGTCTCCGGGGACCAGCGCGGAGAGCCAATACTGGTCGGTGAAGCCCAGCCAGTCGGGCGCGCCCTCGGGCTTGTCGGAGGGGATTTCGGTAATCTGGCCGTCCTCGAACTGCTTGCGCAAGGGTGCGAAGATCTCCTCGAGCTCGGCATAGGAATGCGGATCGTAGAGCGTATCGTTGAACACGCCGACCGCGCCCGAGTGCGAGGCGAACTGGTCGATCGTCGCATTGGTGCTGGTGCGCTTGATCAGCGCGAAGGGCTGGATCACGGTCGGCACCGCGCCGGCATTGCTGACCGACTGGCTGGCGGTGATCATGTAATTGGCATCGACCGCAAAGCGAATGCGATAGGTGACCCCGTCCCCCTCGGTGCGGGTGAGGGTCACCGGCGTCGTCGGGGTCAGCTTCGTGCCGTCGGCCTGCCACAGCAGGTTCGGGTCCTGGCGGTTGCCGTTCACGACAAAGCCGAACTGGGCGAAATACTGCGAGGTCGTGCCCTCAGGCGCGAAGAGGCGGACGGGGCCCGAATCCTTCTTCACCGTCTCGCGGTAATTCTTCAGCGTGATGTCATCGATCCGCGCGCCGGCGAGGTTGATCGAGCCCGAAAGGCGCGGGGTGTCGATCACCACACGGTTGCCGCCTGCAAGCGCGGTCTTGAGGTCGACCTTGCGCGCGGCGGCTTCGGCGCCGAGGCCGCCTGCACCCTTGGCCGTTGCGGCGCCCTTGGCAGCGGTGGCCGCAGCTTTCTGGCTGGTCTGCGCGGACATTGACGCTTCGGGATAGAAATAGCGCAGGCCGATATCCCACCCCAGGATCAGCAGGCCCGAAAGCACGACAGCGAGCAGAAGATTGCGATTGTCCAAGTGTAAGCCCCGCGGAATGCGACAATGGGTGTATTATGGGGGTAAGTCGGTCCCGTTTCCAGACCCCCGGGGATTTCGGCCCTTCAGATGGGCCTAGGGCACCGGATCGTGACCATGCCCGCCCCAGGGGTGGCAGCGCATTAGCCGCTTGAACGCCATCCATCCACCCTTGAGTGCGCCATATTTGCCCAGCGCCTCGATCGCATATTGGCTGCAAGACGGATAGTAGCGGCACGAGGGCGGCAGGATGCGCGATGGGCCAAGCTGCCAGCCGCGCGCGATGAGGATAAGGATCTGCTTCATTTGCGACTCCCCCCGCGATTGCCCTTGCGCGGACGCCGCCCGCCCGAAGGATCACCGCGTCCTTCGCGCGCCCGTTCCAGCGCCTTGGCGAGCTCGCCCGCCATCAGGTGAAAATCGCGCTCGATCCCGCCCGCGCGGCCGATCAGCACGTGGTCGTGATCGGGCAGGCCGCTGACGGGAAGCGCCGCGCGCAAGAGCTCCCGAAAGCGGCGCTTCATTCGATTGCGCACGACGGCATTACCGATCTTCTTGGTGACGGTGATCCCGAAGCGGATGCCCTGCCCGTCGTTGGGCCGCGTCAACAGCACGAACCCGGCGCGCGCGTTGCGGGTGCCGGAATTCGCGGCGAGGAAGTCCGCGCGTTTGGTCAGAACCGAAATCATTGCTGTCAGAATACGACAAACGGGCTCCCGAGGGGAGCCCGCAAGGCCGAACGGCCGCCCGCAGCGACGCGGCCTTCAGGCCGTGTGAGCGAGGATATCGCACCCGCGGAGGCGGGTGCGCAAAGAATCACGCGCAGAGCTTCTTGCGGCCGCGGGCGCGGCGGGCGCGCAGGACCTTCTGGCCGCCCGGGGTGGCCTTGCGGGCGAAGAAGCCGTGACGACGGGCGCGCACGAGATTGCTGGGCTGGAAGGTACGCTTCATATCATCCTCGAAAAACAAGCTGACCGGCACACACGCCGGGGCCCGCGACGAACGCGAGCCGTAAACAGACGCGGGCCGTTATGGGAAAGAGAGGCCTGAGTCAAGCAGAGCCGCACCCTGCATGGCATAGGCCAGCCGGGGCGCGGATAGCGGGACGGATTCGGCTTCGGGGAGCCGCAACGGCCCCCGCAGCGCCGCGCCGAGGGTCGCGCCCGCACGGGCGAGCGCAATGCGGATCGCGCCCGCCACATCAGTGTCGATGCTGCGCTTGGCAGGCGCAATCCAGCGCGCCATCTCGCCGCCTTCCAGCCACAGCGCCCCCGCGTGCGGCACCGAATTGGTCATGGCGTAGAAATCGCGCGCCTGGGTCTCGCTCATGCCCATCGCGGCGTAATAGTCGAGATAGAGGCGGTTTTCGGGCGCGTCGGGGGCGAAGTCGGCGGGCTCGCGGCCGCGCTCGTCGCGCCACGAATGCACCGCGAACAGCGCGCCCGGATCAACCGTGCGGCGGGTGCCCGCGAGAAACAGCTCAACCGCGCCCGAGCGCGCCGATCCGCCCGCCGGGACATGCGTGGCAAGGCCGGCGGCCCGGATCGCGCGGCCGAGGCGCAGGTTGGCCAGATCATGGCTGGTGCCCGGCGCATCGACGAACTCGATCACCTCAAGCTCCGGGAAGGCGGCGAGCATCGCGGTAAAGGCCTGCGGCGATGCGGCATCGGTGGGCGCGATCAGCGCCGCGCGCTTGCCGTCGATCACCCGGAACGGCCCGAAGGCGGCGATCCCGGCGGCGCCAGCGGGCAGGCGCGCACCCGATGCGATGAAGCGCACCGGCTGGGCGTCCTCGATAATCGTCTCGGTGATGGTGACCGCCCCGGCGCGGGTGACCGTGGCGGACACGGGCTCCCAGACGGCGGCGGGAACACGGGCCGGACTTTCCTCGACCCGCACCCATTGGCCGGTGGCCGGATCCCATTCCTCGACCCAGCTGGCGTGGCTGATCACGCGCGCGCCTTGCTGCGCCAGCGCGCCGCTGCCGGGGAGCAGCAGCGCAAAGGCAGCCAGAAGCAGGGCGAGAGCGCGGTTCATGGCGACGATTGTCGCCTGCCGCGCCTTCCGAATTCGCCAAGATTTATGCTTTAGAAATGCCTTCGCATCCGTGCCGAGGCGCGGGTGCAGGGGCACTTAACCTTTCGGGGCGCGCGCCCAATTCGCTCGACAAGTCATTCGGATAGCTGCACAAACAGCGCGGGGTCTGGCGAAAAAGCATTGGGGGTTGCCGATGGTCGCGCTGGTGAGGACGGTCGCCTATCTCGGGCTCGAGGCGCGCGAGGTCGAGGTGCAGTGCCATATCGGCCCCGGCCTGCCGCGCTTCAATGTCGTCGGCCTGCCCGACAAGGCGGTGAGCGAGAGCCGCGAGCGGGTCTATGCCGCGCTCGCCGCGATCGGCCTCGCGCTGCCGCCCAAGCGGATCACGGTGAACCTCTCACCCGCTGATCTGCCCAAGGACGGATCGCATTTCGACCTGCCGATCGCGCTCGCGCTGCTGGCGACGATGGGCGTGACCGATGCCGAGCAATTGGGCGACTGGATCGCGGTGGGCGAACTGGCGCTGGATGGCCGGGTGGTCGCCAGCCCCGGCGTGCTGATCGCCGCGCTCCATGCGAGCACCGTCGGCAGCGGGCTGATCTGCCCGCAGGAGCAGGGCCCCGAGGCGCGCTGGGCGAGCGGGGTGCCGGTGCTCGCCCCGCGCGATCTCACCAGTCTGCTGGGGCACCTCAAAGGCTCGCTGGTGCTCCCCGAACCGGCGCGCGGCGCGGTGGCCGAGGCGGTGGGAGGCAATGACCTTCGCCAAGTGAAGGGTCAGGAGACCGCCAAGCGCGCGCTCGAGATCGCGGCTGCGGGCGGCCACAACCTGATGATGGTCGGACCGCCCGGATCGGGCAAGAGCCTGCTCGCAAGCTGCCTGCCGGGCATCCTCCCCCCGCTGACGCCGGCCGAGGCGCTCGAGGTGTCGATGGTGCAATCGGTCGCCGGGATGCTCGAGGCAGGCCGCATCAGCCGCGCCCGGCCCTTCCGCGCCCCGCACCATTCGGCGAGCATGGCCGCGCTCACCGGCGGCGGGCTCAAGGTGCGCCCGGGCGAGGTCAGCTTGGCGCATCTCGGCGTGCTGTTCCTCGACGAATTGCCCGAATTCCAGCGCCCGGTGCTCGATTCGCTGCGCCAGCCGCTCGAGACCGGCCATGTTGATGTCGCCCGGGCCAATGCTCACGTCACCTTCCCCGCGCGCGTGCAGCTGGTGGCCGCGATGAACCCGTGCCGCTGCGGCTATGCGGGCGATCCGGCGCGCAACTGCAACAAGTATCCGCGCTGCATCGGCGATTACCAGAGCCGCCTGTCCGGCCCCCTGCTCGACCGCATCGACCTCCACGTCCATGTCGGCGCGGTGAGCGCGCTCGACATGACCCTCCCCCCGCCTGCCGAGGGCAGCGAGGCGGTCGCCGCCCGCGTTGCCGCCGCGCGCCAGCGCGCCGTGGGGCGCGGCGTCCGGTCAAACGCGGAACTGGAGGGCGAACTGCTCGAGAGCCACGCCACCCCCGACGAGGCAGGCCGCAAGCTCCTCCTGCAAGCGGCCGAGAAGCTCAGGCTCTCCGCGCGCGGCTACACAAGGATGCTGCGGGTGGCGCGCACAATTGCCGATCTTGCGCACGCCGAAACGGTCGGCCGCGTCCACATTGCCGAAGCGCTATCCTATCGGCTGATGACAGGGTGACGCATGTTTGAAGGTGAAATCTGGCAACTCTTCGGCGCAATGGCGAGCGGAGGCCTGCTGCTGAAGCTTGCTGAGGGCGCTTATGGCGAGTTCAAGCAATGGCGTGCTGCCCGTTCGGCCAGTGCCCAGAGTTTGACCTCGAATCTCGAACCCCTGCTGAAGTCGGCGGACGAATTGGTCGGCAAGTTGACGTCTCTCGGACGCAGTGATTTTCTGCCATTGCGCAACGCCCAGCCGCGCGATTTGTCCAATGACGAGTTCCTGAGCGTCGCCTATCTTTTCGTCCAATTCTGGGCCTGGATGGAGCTGTTCCGTCTGGCCTACTACAACAACGAGGTTGGGCGTTCGCGCAAAGGCAAGCAGCTGGCGAGGTTTTACGACTGCCTCGAGTCGCGAGACATACGGCTCGTCGATCGGCTGCATCAGAGGGCTTTGGGCGAAGCTGCGGCTGCAATTGACCGTTCACCAAGCCTGCTCGACTTTGTCAAAGCGTACCGGACCGATCCGGACTTCAAGCGCTGGCTGGGGCCGCTACTTGCATTTCTGGCAAGTCTGGACGACCCCAAATCACGTCAGCGTTTGCTGCGCTACACCGTGATCCTTCATGTCATGGTGGATTGCCTTGATCCGAAACACACGGTCACTCGGGACCGCCCCGCCTTGCCGAACAAATTGTCGCGGCAGTCGCTGCGTGACCTTCGCTACCGCTGGTTCGGTCAGTATCTGCCGTTCATCAAGCCGGGGCGGATCGCAAAATACTTAGGGCCGCCCGAGGGGCGGCCCTGAAAAGGTCGGCGATGCGCTGAGCTTGTGCTCTTTGCACCGCCTTTAGCTCGTTGTCTGATTGCTCAAACTTGATCGGGCAGTTACGCCAGATGGTCTGAATTGTCAATGATGCGCAGCGCGGTGTCGCATGAGAGCCTGCCGCGCACCACCGGCTCCGTTTCCATACGAATTTGCAGTTCAAATTGCCTCCCGCAGGCCCTATCGCCACCTTCAGGGCCGCCCCCTCCCGGCCCCGGCAAAGGCGCAGCGGCGATTTTCGAGGATTCTTCAGGACTGGCTCTGGAAGAGCCGCAGGGCCTCGCCCGCTGGCTTACGGGCTTTCGCGACCTATCGCGGCGGCGCAAGCTCGCGAGCCTTGCCATCGCGCTCGCGCTTGAAGGCCTGCTGATCCTGCTGCTGTTCACGCTCGGCGCGAACATCGTGGGCGAGGAGGACGCCAAGGAGAAGATCACCACCTTCAAGGCGCAGGAATTCGCCGCCCCGCCCGCGCCCGAGCCCGAGACTGCGCCCGAACAATCCGCTCCTGCCGATGCGCCCGATACCCCGCAAACCGAGCAGCCCGTGCCGATGTCGCCGATCCAGCCCTCGCCGCTGGTGCTGCGCCCCCAACCTGCGCCGCCCCCGCCGCCGCCTGCACCC
>JACESM010000185.1 GCA_013911835.1 Porphyrobacter sp.
TCGCACAGGCGCTCGGCATGGTGGATGACGTGGGTGGAGAAGATCACGGTGACGCCGTCATCGGCCAGCGCGCGGATCATCAGCTCGAGCTTGCCCTGGTTGATCGCATCGAGCCCCGAGAACGGCTCGTCGAGCACCACCAGCCGCGGCTCGTGGACCAGCGTGCCGAGCAACTGGACGGTCTGCGCCATGCCTTTCGACAGCTGGCGGATCTGGCGGTCGGCGGCATGGCCTAGGCCGTGGCGCTCGAGCAGCTCCACCGCGCGCCTGCGACCCTCCTTCAAGGGAAGGCCCCGAAGCGCGCCCATGAAGGCGATTGCCTCGATGCACTTCATCGCGGGGTAGAGCCCGCGCTCTTCCGGAAGATAGCCGATCAGCCGGCCGATATCATGCGGGCGGTCATGCCCGAACACGCGGCGCACGCCCTCGTCGGGGTCGATAATGCCGAGCAGCATGCGCAGCGTCGTCGTCTTGCCCGCACCATTGGGGCCGAGGATGCCGTAGATCGCCCCCTCGGGCACGGAAATGTCCACCCCGTCGACCGCGCGCGTGCCGTCAAAGCTCTTGACCAGCCCGCGCGCCTCGATCGCGAGGGGCCTTGCGTCTGCCGGAACGGCGCTGAAGCCTTCCGCTCGATTGCCCGAAAGGCTCTGATCGCTTACCGCCATGTCCATGGCATACGCGGTTAGCGGACAGGATTAAACGGAGCCCTTGCCGAATATGGTTAACCCTGCCGCAACCCTTGCCGACGAGGTGCATGAACGGGCGCTCGCCCTCGGCTTTGCGGTCTGCGGGTTTGCCTCGGCGTTGGAAGACCCGCTGCGCTCGGCGCGGCTGGAGGAGTGGCTGGGCGAGGGGCACCACGGGTCGATGGAGTGGATGGCCACGCGCCTCGATCACCGCCGCGCCCCGCAGGGGCTGTGGCCCGAAGCGCGGAGCGTCATCGCGCTGGGCATGAGCTACGCCCCCGGGCATGATCCGCTGGCGCTGGAGGGGTCGCAAGCCCACGCGCGCATCTCGGTCTATGCGCAAGGGCGGGACTATCACGATGTGGTGAAGAAGCGCCTCAAGGCGCTCGCCCGCTGGCTGGTGGAGGCAGTGCCCGGGGCGCAGGTGAAGGTCTTCGTCGACACTGCCCCGGTCATGGAAAAGCCGCTGGGCGAGGCGGCGGGGATCGGCTGGCAGGGCAAGCACACCAACCTCGTCAGCCCCACCCACGGCAGCTGGCTGTTCCTTGGCGCGATCTACACCACGCTGGATCTGGCCCCGGCCGAGCCACACCGCGACCAATGCGGAAGCTGCCGCGCCTGCCTCGACGCCTGCCCGACCGACGCCTTCCCCGCGCCCTACCAATTGGATGCGCGCCGCTGCATTTCCTACCTCACCATCGAGCACAAGGGCCCGGTGCCCGAGGAATTCCGCGCAAGCCTGGGCAACCGGATCTATGGCTGCGACGATTGTCTCGCGGTGTGCCCGTGGAACAAGTTCGCGAGCGAGGCGCAGGCGATGAAGGAATTTCTCCCCCGCGCCGAACTGGTCGCCCCGCGCCTTGGGGAATTGTTGGCCTTGGACGATGCGGGGTTCCGGGCGCTGTTCTCCGGCTCGCCGATCAAGCGCATCGGGCGGGACCGGTTCGTGCGCAACTGCCTCTATGCGGCGGGCAATAGCGGGAACGCAGACCTGGCGGAGCAGGTCGAGGCGCTGACCCGCGACCCCGATCCGGTGGTCGCCGAGGCGGCGGAATGGGCGCTGGAGCGGCTCAGATAAGGTCTTTCAGCGCCACTTCCGGATCGGCCAGCAGCGCCGGGTCGATCTTGCCGCAGCCGCTCTCGAGCAGCTTCCTCGCCTGCACGTAGTCCTTCATCGTCCCCACGCAGTCGAAGGCGATCGGTACCTCGCCCTTGAGGTACACCACGGTGAACTTGCGCGTCTCGGGATCGCCGCGAACCAGCGTCTGGTCGAAGCCGAGGCTGAGCCCCGCGGTCTGGAGCTTCAGGTCATACTGGTTCGACCAGAACCACGGCAGCGCGTGATAGGGCTCCTTCTCACCCATGATCGCGCGCGCGGCGGTGCCCGCCATGTCATGCGCGTTCTGCACCGATTCGAGCCGGATCACCGCGTTGCCCGCAAAGGGGTTGGCGTGTGCGGCGCAGTCGCCGATCGCATAGACATCGTCGAGCGTCGTGCGGCAGCAGAAGTCGACATCGACCCCGTTCGATCCTGCCGCGCCGGCGGCGATCAGCGGGGCGACGGCGGGGACGACGCCGATGCCGACGATCACCATGTCGCAGGCGACCTCCTCGCCGCTGTCGAGCTTTACGCCGGTCACCCGGCCCTCCGCCTCGCCCAGCACCGAATGCACGCCGGTCGACAGGCGCACGTCGACACCCTGACGACGATGCTCCTCGGCGTAGAAGGTGGAAAGCTCCTCGCCCGCCACCCGCGCGAGCAGGCGGGGGAGCATCTCGACCAGCACCACCTCGCAGCCGAGTTTGCGCAGCACCGCGGCGGCTTCGAGGCCGATGTAACCACCCCCGATCACCACCGCCCGCTTCGCCCCGTCGGCGAGCGCCTGCATCATCGCATCGGCATCACGCTTGTCGCGCACATAGAATACGCCCGGCAGCACCGCGCCCGGCACCGGCAGCCGCCGGGGATCGCCGCCGCCCGACCAGATGAGCTTGCGATAGGTGACGTGCCCGCCATCGGAGAGCATCAGCGTATGCCGCGCCGGATCAATCGCGGTCACCGCCGCGCCGAGCCGCAGGTCGATCTGCTTCTCGGCCCAGAACTTCTCGGGCCGGATCATGATCCGCTCGAAACCCTTGTCTCCGGCGAGATATTCCTTCGACAGGGGCGGGCGCTCATAGGGCGGCGCGTCGTCGCGCCCGATCATCAGGATCGAGCCCTCGTGCCCGTGCTGGCGCAAGGCGATTGCCGCCTGCGCGCCGCCGTGCCCGGTGCCGACGATCACGACGTCTGCGTGCTGCGTGGTGGATGCCATGACCTGCCTTATGCCCCTCCGGTGCTTCGCGGCCCTTGATGTGGCGCAATTTGCCGGAGGGTCAAGTTAGTGGTTTGGAGGTCAGGCCCTACCGCTCCAGCAGATTGCGCGCCTGACTCGCGATCTGTGCGAGCATCGCTGCGCCGACCGGCGGGCGGGCCTGCGCGCGGGCGACGAGCTTGCGGAACTGGGTGACGCCCTGCTGGTTGCGTGTCGCCCATTCGGCGACCGCGCCGCGCGGATCGGCGATACCTGCCTTGGGCCCGTGCCCCGCCTGCATCAGCCGTCGCAGGAACTCGATCCGCATCTGCTGGAAATCGCGCGCCAACCCCGAGATCAGCAGCCGCTCCCACACGTCGGACGGGCTCATATGCGCCGCCGTCCCTTGCGCCCAGTCGAGGCCCAAGGCGGTGCCGATGTCGGTGAAGGCGTGGGTGAGTAGCCGCGGCTCGATCCCGCCGCTGCGTGCGGCTTGCGCCAAGCCCACCGCACCGTCGAAGTCGAACAGCCCGGCGACCTGCGCCGCCAGCCCCTCGGGCGCGCCGATGCCGACGAAGCCGTCGCGCAAGGCCCTGGACCGGGCGCGCGGTTCCTCGGTCAGCAATTCCTCGCGGCCTGCGACCAGCGCGGTCACACCGTCCGACAGATCGGCGATCATCCGCCCCGCCGCAACCTTGCCCGAAGCGGTGCGCAGCACGTCGCTCATGAGATTGCCGACCGCCGCCGCGAGGCGATCGAACAGCGCGAGGCGCGCGGTCTCGGGCATGGCGGCGCTTTCGAGATCGCGCCAGAGTTCCTCAAGCCCGAACAGGCGCTCGGTCACCACAAAGGCCGCGGCGACCTCGGCGATACCCACGCCCTCTTCCTCGGCCAGCTCGAAGGGATGGACCATGCCCAAACGGTTGACGATGCGGTTCGAAAGGCTGGTCGCGATCATCTCGCGCCGCAGGCGGTGGCCCTTGATCTCGGCCGCGAAGGACTTGCGCATCGCCGCCGGGAAGCGGGCGAGGAGCAGGGGTTCGAGCACCGGGTCATCGGGCAGGTCGCTCGCCTCGATCGCGGCCTGCAGCGCGAGCTTGCCCGAGGACAGCAGCACCGCAAGCTCAGGGCGAGTCAGCCCCTGGCCATCGGCGGCGCGGCGGGTAAGCGTCTCGGCGTCGGCCAGCCCCTCGGTGCGGCGGTCGAGATCGCCGGCTTCCTCGAGCCGTTCGATCAGCCGCACATAGGCCGGGATTGCCCCGGCCCCGCCGCTCTCGGCAATCGACAGCGCGAGCGCCTGCAGGCGGTTGTCCTCGAGCACCAGCGCGGCGACATCGTCGGTCATCGCGGCGAGCAGCGTGTTGCGCTTCTTCGGGGTGAGCTTGCCCGACGCGGTGGCGGCGGCGAGCGCGATCTTGATGTTGACCTCGTTGTCCGAGCAATCGACCCCGGCGGAATTGTCGATGAAGTCGGTGTTGATCCGGCCTCCCGCCAGCGAGAAGGCGATGCGCCCCGCCTGCGTGGCGCCAAGATTCGCGCCCTCGCCGATCACGCGGGCGCGGACTTCGGTGGCGTCGACCCGCAAGCCGTCATTGGCCGGATCGCCGACCTGTATGTGGCTTTCCTGCGGGGCCTTCACATAGGTGCCGATCCCGCCGAACCACATCAGGTCGACCGGCGCCTTGAGGATCGCGGTGATCAGCGCCTCGGGTTCGATCTCCTTAGCCTCGATCCCCAGCACATCGCGCGCCTGCTTGGAAAGCTTGATCGTCTTGGCCGAGCGCGGGAACACCCCGCCGCCCTTGGAGATCAGCGCCTTGTCATAATCGTCCCAGCTCGACCGGGGGAGCGCGAACATCCGGCTGCGCTCCTTCCAGCTCGCCATCGGATCGGGCGCGGGGTCGAGGAAGATGTGGCGGTGATCGAAGGCGGCGACCAGCTTCAAGGCCTTTGACAGCAGCATCCCGTTGCCGAACACGTCGCCCGACATGTCGCCGCAGCCCGCGACGGTGACCGAGTCGTTCTGGACGTCCACCCCCATTTCGCGGAAGTGGCGCTGGACGCTCACCCATGCGCCGCGCGCGGTGATGCCCATCGCCTTGTGGTCATAGCCGTTCGAACCGCCGCTGGCGAAGGCGTCGTCGAGCCAGAAGTCGCGCGATTGGGCGATGCCGTTCGCGATGTCGGAGAAGGTCGCGGTGCCCTTGTCGGCGGCGACCACGAAATAGGGATCATCGCCGTCGAGCGCGGTGACGCATTGCGGGTGCACCACGCGCCCGGCGACGATGTTGTCGGTGACCGACAGCAGCGTGCGGATGAAGATTTCATAGGCGGCGCGGCCCTCGGCCGCCCAGCCTTCACGGTCGATCGCGGGGTTGGGGAGCTGCTTGGGATAGAACCCGCCCTTCGCGCCCGTCGGCACGATCACCGCGTTCTTGACGCGCTGGGCCTTCATCAGCCCGAGAATCTCGGTGCGGAAGTCATCGCGCCGGTCGGACCAGCGCAGCCCCCCGCGCGCCACCGCGCCCGAGCGCAGGTGGATGCCCTCGACGCGCCGCGAATAGACGAAAATCTCGCGCCAAGGCAGCGGCTTGGGCAGGCCCGGAACATGCGCGGATTCGAGCTTGAAGGCCAGCGCCTCGGAGGCAGCGGGAGCGAAGGCGTTGGTGCGCAACACCGCATCGATCACCGCGCGGTAGAGCCGCAGCAGGCGGTCGTCGTTGATCGCGGTGACTTTCGCCAGACCGCGCGTGAAGGCGGCCTGCGCGGCGGCGGCGGCTTCCTCGCGGTTCCCATCGAAGGCCGGATTATGGCGCGCCTCGAACAGGTCGATCATGGCGCGGGTCACCTGCGGCGCGGCGGCGAGCGCGTCGACCACGGTGTAGATCGTGTAGGCAAGACCGGTCTGGCGCAGATAGCGATAGACCGCGCGCAGCCAGTTCGCCTCGCGCGGGAGCAGCCCTGCGGCGGGCACCAAACGGTTGAAGGGATCATCCTCCGCCGCGCCGTTCAGCACGTCCGCCAGTGCCGCCTCGATCAGGCCGGCGCGTTCGAGCAGCGCGCCTGCG
>JACESM010000186.1 GCA_013911835.1 Porphyrobacter sp.
TGGGCTGCTACTACGCCGACCGCGGCCAGCAGCGCCTCACCGCGATGATTGCCGAACGGCATGGGGTCTCGCCCGAACAGGTCGTGGTCGGGGAAGGATCGACCGAGATCCTGTGCGCCATCGCGCTTGCCTGGGGGCGCGCGGGGGCGATCCTGTGCCCCGATCTGTTCTGGGACACGACCGCGCTCTATGGCGAGCGGCAGGGGGTCACCTTGCTCCGGGTGCCTCTGGCATCGGACATGAACGTCGATCTTGCCGCGATGCAGGCCAAGGTGGCCGATGGCGTGGCGCTGGTGCAGGTCTGCAATCCCAACAATCCCACCGGAATGCTGATCGCCCCCGCTGCGCTGCGCAGCTTTGCCGCCGCCGTAACACCTAGGGCGACCCTGCTGGTGGACGAGGCCTATAACGAGCTGACCGATCGGCCCGAGGACAACTCGATGATCGATCTGGTGCGCAGCGGAGCCGATGTGATCGTGTGCCGCACCTTCTCCAAGATCTACGGCATGGCCGGGCTGCGGGTCGGCTATGCCATCACCAGCGAGGCCAACGCCCGCCGCATCCAGTCGCACATGATGAGCTTCGGCGGCAATCTCGCCGGGCTGGCGGCGGCGATTGCGAGCTATGACGATACGCCCTTCCTCGATCAGTCGCGCGCCGCCGTGCTGGAAGGGCGTGCGATGATCGTCGATGCGGTGGCGAAGGCAGGGCTGACCGCGCTGCCCTCGCAGACCAATTTCGTCTTCGTGAAGGTCCCCGATGCCAACAGCTTGCGCGATGCCATGAACGAACGCGGGATCGCCATCCGGGGCGCCTATGGGCCCTGGGAGGGCTATTCACGGGTGAGCACGGGCAGGATCGAGGATGTCTCGCGCTATGCCGCGGCGCTGCCCGAACTGGCGCAGCGCCTCTGGGCCTGAGGCGGCGTCAGACGAACAGACGCCCGGCGACCGCGTCGAGCCTGGCCAGCAGCGCCGGATCATGCTCTTCCGGCGCGGTGATCACCGCGTCGTCGAGCGCGGTGTCGATCGGCGAGGGCTCGCGGGTTTCGGGCAGGGCGGCGATGAAGTTCAGGACCGTCGCCCGCGCGAGCGCGCCATTGGCCTGCATCTGCTGCACGACCTGCGCGACATCGACCGAATCGCCTTCGCGCCAGCAATCATAATCGGTGACCATGCCGACCAGCGCATAGGGCAGCTCCGCCTCGCGGGCGAGCTTGGCTTCGGGCATGGCGGTCATGCCGATCACGTCCGCGCCCCATGACCGGTACATCCGGCTTTCGGCGCGGGTCGAGAATTGCGGGCCTTCCATGGCGAGATAGGTCGCGCCCACGGCAACCTTGCCCTTGGCCGCGACCACTGCCTGCGCGGCCATGTCCGACAGGCGCGGGCACACGGGATCGGCCATCGAGACATGGGTGACGAAGCCGCTGGTGTAGAAGGTGCTGGGGCGGTGGACGGTGCGGTCGATGAACTGCTCGACCACCGCAAAGCGCCCGGGTTCAAGCTCTTCGCGCAAGGATCCGACCGCGCTGATCGCGAGGATATCGGTGCAGCCTGCACGCTTCAGCGCGTCGATATTGGCGCGCGAATTGAGCTCGGTGGGCGTGATCGGATGCCCGCGCCCGTGGCGGGGGAGAAAGCGCACCTTCACCCCGCCGATTGTCCCGCACAGGATCTCGTCCGAAGGATCGCCCCACGGGGTCTCGATCGCGATCCACTGCGCGTCCTCCAGCCCGTCGATGGCATAGAGGCCCGATCCGCCGATGATCCCGATGCACCATTCACTCGCCATGCGCGGCACTGCCCTCTCTCTTGCTCGCAGAAGGCCTTAGGTCAGGTCGAAGCGGCTGGGCAAGGCCTTGCGGATGATCGCGTCGGCTGCGGCATAGGGCCCGGCGATTTCAGGACGCGCGAACATCGCGGCGAAATGGCGTTCGAGCGCCGGCCAGCCGCCGAGCGGCATCTCGGCCACCAGCGCGATCTGGAGCATCACTTGCGCGACCGTAATGTCGGCAATCGACAGCGCATCGCCCGCGAAGAACGCCGCGCCCGAGAGCCGCGTCTCGAGCACGTCGAACAGCGGCGGCAACTGCTTGGCCCAGGCCTCGCGCGCCTTGTCGAGCCCGGGTTCCTCGCCCTTGGAGACCGCGAAGAAGATCGGCCGGAAAATCCCGAGCCCCCCGGCCGCGGCCAGCGAGGTGTCGGCGAATTCCTCGATGAACAGCGCCTCGGCATAGGCCATCGGCTCGGCCGGGTAGAGCGCGGGCGCGGGGTGCTTCTTTTCTATATAGGCGCAGATCGCGCTGGAATCGGGGATCGTCCCGCCGGTGCCCACTTCCGCCACCGAACGGTCGCGCAGCACCGGGATGCGCTTCATCGGCGAGATGTCGGTGAACCACTGCGGGGGCGCAAACACATTGACCGCCTCGACCTCATGCGGGACGCCCTTCAGCAGGCACAGGCTCGCCACCTTGCGAACGAAGGGCGATACGGGGCTGCCATAGATTACCAGATCGGGGCGGGGTTCGGTCATCGTGAGTCCTCTCGTCTTATGGCTGTTGCAGCGTCACATATAGCGGCGCGGGAATAGCGCAATCGTCAGGTGAACGCTGCTCCCTGCCGCGCTACCCATAGCCTCAACGCGAGCGTTGCGTTTTTCAATGCAACGCGCCAACCTGACGGGGAGAGAGACGACTCCCCCCTTCGTTTGAGAGGACAGAAAGATGGTCACCCAGTACAAGAACCTTATCGGCGGCGAGATGGTGGCGACCGACCGCTGGCTCGATGTCGTGAACCCCGCGAACGAGCAGGTCATCGGCCAGGTCCCCGCCTGCGGCAAGGCCGAGCTTGACCGTGCCGTCGCCGCCGCGCGCACCGCGTTCAAGACGTGGAAGAACACCCCCATCGAAGAACGCCGCGCTGCGATCATGGCGATCTCGGGCGCGATCAAGGCCAATGCCGAGGAGCTCTACCGCCTGCTCACCAGCGAACAGGGCAAGCCGCACGATCAGGCCAAGGGCGAGATCTACGGCGCGGCGGGCATGAGCGCGGCGCAATCGAGCCTCAGCCTCGAAGACGAGATCAACGAGGATTCGGACACCCGCCTCAGCCGCACCCGCCGCGTCCCGGTGGGCGTGGTGGCAGGCATCGTGCCGTGGAACTTCCCGGTGATGATGGCGATCCAGAAGATCGCGCCCGCGATGCTTTCGGGCTGCACCATCGTCTTGAAGCCCTCGCCTTTCACCCCGCTGACCACCCTGCGCATCGCCGAGCTGATCGCCGACAAGGTGCCGGCCGGCGTCGTCAACATCATCACCGGGGAGGACGATCTCGGCCCGTTGATGACGAGCCACCCCGATATCGACAAGATCACCTTCACCGGCTCCACCGCGACCGGCAAGAAGATCATGGAAGGCGCCAGCGCCGACCTCAAGCGGATCACGCTGGAACTCGGCGGCAACGATGCTTCGATCGTGCTCCCCGATGCCGATCCCAAGAAGGTCGCCGAACAGCTGTTCTGGTCGAGCTTCTCGAATGCCGGGCAGATTTGTGTCGCGGCCAAGCGCGTCTATATCCACGAGGATATCTATGACGAGCTGTCCGCCGCGATCGTCGAATATGCCAAGACCGTCACCGTTGGTGACGGCGCGCAGCAGGGCACGGGCGTCGGCCCGATCCAGAACAAGAAGCAGTACGAGCGCGTGCTGGAGCTGATCGAGGATGCCAAGGACAATGGCTACAAGTTCCTGCTCGGCGGCAATGTCGATCCTTCGGGCACGGGCTACTTCGTGCCGCTGACCATCCTCGACAACCCGCCGGAGGACGCGCGGATCGTGGCCGAAGAGCAGTTCGGCCCCGTCATGCCGCTGATGAAGTTCTCGACCGAAGAGGAAGTCATCAGCCGCGCCAACAACTCGGATTACGGGCTTGCAGGGGCCGTGTGGACCGGTAATCCGGAGAAGGGCGTGGAGATCGCCGAGCAGCTCGAAACCGGCACGGTGTGGGTCAACGAATATCTCCACCTGTCCCCGTTTGCGCCGTTTGGCGGGCACAAGCAGTCGGGCTTCGGCGCCGAATATGGCAAGGAAGGCCTCAAGGAGTTCACCTACGCACAGGTGATCACCGTGAAGAAGGACAATGTCCCCGCCTGAACCGTGGGGATGTCTGCTGACGAGTTGAGCGCCGGGCTGGCGCGGGTTTGCGCCCGCGCTGGACTCGGCGCTTTGTCGTTGGAGCCGCAGCGCCTGACGGGCGGGGCGGTGATGGAGAGTTGGCGGTTTTCCGCTGGCGAATCCGCTTATGTGCTGCGCCGCGCGCCGAGCCTCGCCTTCATGGAGGGGCGGCCTTACGGGCATTCCACCGAGGCCGCGCTGATCGAAGCGGCGCGGGCCAAGGGCGTGACCGCGCCGGAAGTGGTGGCGGTGCTGGTGGAAGGCGACGGGCTTGGGAGCGGGTTCGTCATGCGCGCGCTGCCGGGGACGGCTGATCCCAAGGCCATTCTGGGGTGCGACGATCCGGACGGGCTGCTGCGCGAGGCGGCGCGGGATTTGGCGCGCATTCACCGACTGCGGCAGGGCGATGTGCCCGAAGGCGTGCCGGTGATGGATTACCGCGCCGCCATCGCCGACCTCAAGGCGCAGTTCATGGAGGCAGGCGGCGACCGCCCGATCATCGCCCTCGGGCTGAAGTGGCTGGAGGATAACTGCCCGCCTGAGGTCGAGCCGGTGCTCAACCATGGCGACTACCGCATGGGCAATCTGCTGGCCGAAGGCTCGACCCTGACAGGCGTGCTCGACTGGGAAATCGCCCATTTCGGCGACCGCCACGAGGACTTGGCCTTCGGCTGCATGGCGGTGTGGCGCTTCGCCCGCTACGACCGCCCGGCGCTGGGGTTGGGGGCAATCGCAGACTACACCGCTGCTTACGAGGCCGAGGCGGGGGTGACCATCGATCCGGCGCGCTTCCACTTCTGGACGATCTACCGGACGGTGTGGTGGGCGCTCGGGTGCCTCAAGATGGCAGCGCAATGGCGCTCGGGCGCGGACCGGATGCTTGAACGCGTGGTAATCTCGCGCCGGACCAGCGAGCAGGAACTCGACCTGCTGCTGCTGCTCGAGGAAGACGCGCCGGAGGCGGAGCGGGCGAAGAGCCTTTTGAAACCATCCAAATCATGGGAGCGTCGAGGAGAGGCTTGGCCAGGCGAAATCGCAACTGCCGTTTCTGAGTGGCTCGTTACCCTAAAGGACAAGATGGAAGGGCACGACCGGTTTCAGCTCGCAGTTGCGCGCAACGCCCTTGGGATCATCGCGCGCCAAGACGAGGACGGCAGCTTGACCGAAGATATTGAGATGGCCCGATTGGTTTTTTCCGACGGGCTGTCTCTGCATGCCCCGAGTGTTCTCAGGCTTTGGCGGACTGATGTGCTAGCCAAGGTCGCAATCGACTCCCCCAAATACCCCGCGCTCGCCCATGCGCGCAAAAAATGGACCGGAGAGGATTAACCCATGGACTTCGCCATCCCCGCCGACCTGCAAGCCTATCTCGACGAACTCGACGCCTTCATCACCGCCGAGATCAAGCCGCTCGAGAGCCAAGACGACAATATCCGCTTCTTCGACCACCGCCGCGAATATGCGCGCACGGACTTCGAAACGGGCGGCTTGCCCCGGCACGAGTGGGAGGACCTTCTGAAAGAGGCCACCCGCCGCTCCGACCGCGCGGGCCATTGGCGCTTCTCCGCCCCCAAGCGCTATGGCGGCAAGGACGGCAGCAACCTCTGGATGGCGGTGATCCGCGAGCATTTTGCGCGGGCTGGCCTCGGGCTGCACAACGACTTGCAGAACGAGCACAGCATCGTCGGCAACTTCCCCTTCGTCGCCATGTTCGACCAGTGGGGCACGGAAGAACAGAAGCAGGAATTCATCCTCGGCGGGTTTGAACGCACCCGCCGCGTCGCCTTCGGCCTCACCGAACCGCACCACGGCTCAG
>JACESM010000187.1 GCA_013911835.1 Porphyrobacter sp.
TGGCAATCCTTTGCGCCGTCACCGGCAAGAGGATAGAATCGATGAAACCTGCTCGCCTGCTTCTCGCCCTTGCGGCGCTCGCTGTTCCGCTCGGCTTCGCCGCGCCTGTTCCTGCACTCGCCGATGGCGGGATCTATGCCGCCACGGGCAAGATCGCGGTCGGCGGCTATGACACGGTCAGCTACTTCCGCGGGCAGGGCAAGCCGGTCAAGGGCAACGCCCAGTTCAAGGTCAGCTGGAAGGGCACCGAATGGCGCTTCGCCAATGCTGCGAACGCCGCCGCATTCAAGGCCAACCCGGCCGCCTATGCGCCGCAATATGGCGGGCATTGCTCATGGGCGATTGCGCAAGGCTATCTCGCGCCGGGCGACCCGACCGCCTACGACATCGTCGGCGGCAAGCTCTACCTGAACTACGATCAGGGCATCCGCGCCAAGTGGCGCAAGAACATTTCGGGCTTCATCGCCAAGGGTGGGCCCAATTGGGCCAAGATCCCGGCGGGCAAGACTTACGGCGGATCGAGCTGGTTTGGTCTCTAACCTGCTCAACGATGGGTGACTGGCGGGTTCCCCCCCTTTGCGGCCCGCCAGTCGCCTTGGATCTACTGCTTTTCGAACGCGACGCTGATGTCGAGTTCGACCTCGTCACTGACGAAGGGAATGCCGTAGTTCACCCCGAAGTCCGAACGCTTGATTTCGGTCTCGGCCTCGAAGCCGACGGTTGCCTTCTTGTTGAAGGGATTGGTGCCCGCGCCGGTGAATTCGGCCTCGAAGGTTACGGGCTTGGTCACGCCGTTGAGCGTCAGGTCGCCGGTGATCATCGCTCTGGTTGCATCCTTGGGATCAACCTTCACTTCGGTCGAAACGAAACGGGCTGCGGCCGGGACGGGGCCGAAGAAATCGGGCTTGCCGCCATCCTTGCCGGCGCGCAGCAGGTGATCGGTCAGTGCCTTGCTTGCTGTCGTGACATTGGCGACCGGGATCGTCACGTCGACCTTCGCGGCATCGGGGTTCGCCGGATCGATCACCAGCGTTCCCGCGACATCGCCGAAGATGCCGTAGTAGTCGTTGAAGCCGAAGTGGTTGACCTCCCACCCGATCAGCGAGTGGGCGGGATCGGCGGCATAGGTCCCCGCCGTCACGCGCGCGGGGTCCTGGGCACCGGGCAGCTGGGGTGACCCTTGCGCGGTCAGCGCGGGGGCAAAGGCAGGCAGGCCGGCGGTGCCGAGCGCGAGGGCGGCAATGAGGTAACGCTTCATGTCAGGGCTCTCCTTGTGTTGCAGGTTCCAATCCACGGGCGGCGGCAGGGTTCCGGCCGATGCGCCAAGTCTCAGCAGTCAGCGACCGTCCGGCGGCTGCGCGCGGCGAGTTCCGCGCCGGAGTAACTTGCCGCAACCGTGTGATCGGGGCAGGCGCGGTATGTCGGGTCCTGCGCCAAGCAGCCCGCGCCGCACACCAGAACGGCGCGCTCGCGCTCCCAATCGACCCGCCACAGCCGTCCGCCGGGCGTTGCGACATAGCCGTCCATCTGGCTTTCGATGTCCCCCTCGAGGTCGATCAGCGAGGGCACCTCGCTGTCATAGTCCGCATCGAATTGCCCGTGAGTGTGGATGCTGGCGAGCGGGGCCATGCCCGGCTCGTCGAAATAGCGGAGGTCGCAGGTTGCCTCGTCCCCGGCGCGTACTTCGGAGGACTGGAGCGCGCCCTCGCTGTCCTCGAAGATGATCGCGCACAGTTCGAGCCTTTCGGCGAAGGAGCGCGCCTGCATCGACCCGAGCCGTTCGCGGGCGAAGGCCTGCACTTCGGCTTGCGAGACCGTGACGACGAAATCGTCGACGTCCTTGCGGGTGCTGGCCGAATGCACGACGATCGCCACCCACAGGATGGCGATCGCCGCGTAAACCAGCTTCATTCTCGGGCCTTCGAACATCGGCCCGGCTGTGGCGTCAGTTCTTCGCCTTGTCGACCAGCTTGTTGGCCGCAATCCACGGCATCATGGCGCGCAGCTTCTCGCCGGTCTGCTCGATCGGGTGCGCCGCAGCCTGCTTGCGCGCGGCCTTGAGCTCGGGCTGGCCGGCGCGGTTGTCGAGCACGAAGTTCTTCACGAAGCGGCCTGACTGGATGTCGGCGAGCACGCGCTTCATCTCGGCCTTGGTTTCATCCGTGATGATGCGCGGACCGGTGGTGATGTCGCCATATTCGGCGGTGTTGCTGATCGAATAGCGCATGTTGGCGATGCCGCCTTCATAGAGCAGGTCGACGATCAGCTTGGTTTCGTGGAGGCACTCGAAATAGGCCATTTCGGGGGCGTAGCCAGCCTCGACCAGCGTTTCGAACCCGGCCTGAATGAGGTGGGTGATCCCGCCGCACAGCACCGCCTGCTCGCCGAACAGGTCGGTCTCGCATTCCTCCCGGAAATTTGTCTCGATGATCCCGCTGCGCCCGCCGCCGACCGCGCTGGCATAGGCGAGGGCAACGTCATGCGCCGCGCCGCTCGCGTCCTGGTGGATGGCGATCAGGCAGGGCACGCCGCCGCCCTTCACATATTCACTGCGCACCGTGTGGCCCGGGCCCTTGGGGGCGATCATGATGACGTCGATATCGGCGGGCGCTTCGATCAGCCCGAAGTGGATGTTGAGCCCGTGCGCGAAGGCGAGCGCGCTGCCGGGCTTCATGTGGCCCTTGAGGTCGTTCTCCCAGATCGCGGCCTGATGCTCGTCGGGCGCCAGGATCATGATGATGTCGGCCCACTGCGCAGCCGCGGTGTTGGAGAGCACCTTGAAGCCTGCACCTTCGGCCTTCTTGGCGGTTGCCGAGCCCTCGCGCAGTGCGATGGCGACTTCGGCGACGCCGCTGTCACGCAGGTTCTGCGCATGGGCGTGACCCTGCGAGCCATAGCCGACAATCGCGACCTTCTTGGGCTTGATCAGATTGAGATCGGCGTCGGCGTCGTAGTAGACTTTCATAAACTCATTCCTGTCTCGTGGTTGCAATTTTAACAAATGTGAGCTATCTCTCAGACATGCGGAGCGATGAGAATCCGATTTTCCTAGGAGTCGGCGGGACAGCAGCAGGGGCGGGCTTGGCCAGTGCCTTGGCTGGTGCTTTCCCAATTGTGTCCGCCGGTTCAGCAGGGCTTGCGCCAGTTCTCGGAGCCGGAATGGCACTCACAGCAATGTGGTTATCTGGTGTACTTAGCGACCCGAAGGCTGAGATCGTTCGGCAACAGGCCTCTGATGAAGTCGAAGAACTAGATCGTAACTGACCTTTGCTGCCAGATCCTAGCCAGTTGGGCACGTATATCGTGGTTTCTGGATTTTCGTTTCCCATTATTTTCTACTTAATTAGAATTGTTCGTAAGAAGCCTTTAACTAAAGGGCAATTCGTCGAAAAGGCTATTATCGGCGTAAGTGCGCCGCCGTTTCTGTTTTTGGCGCTCTCCCCGCTATCAACCGAAATCGCCGACGCAATCAAAGACCAAACGACTTATTTGTGTATGGCTGGTATTATTGGAATTGCCTTCAGTTTCTTTAGTTTATTTGACGATTAAGGTTACGCCCCCTGCGCCCCGCGCATCATGCCCACGATCCCGGTGCGGCCCACCTCGACCAACCCCAGCTCGCGCATCAGGGCGATGAAGCTGTCGACCTTTTCGGGCGGGCCGGTGATTTCGAAGATGAAGCTTTCGATGGTGGTGTCCACCGGCCGCGCGCGGAAAATGTCGGCGAGGCGCAGCGCCTCGACGCGCTTCTTGCCCGTGCCGGTGACCTTGATGAGAGCAAGTTCGCGCTCCACATGCGGACCGGCGGTGGTGAGGTCGGTGACCTTGTGCACCGGCACCAGCCGCTCCAATTGCGCCTCGATCTGGTCGATCACGGACGGCGGCCCGTTGGTGACGATGGTGATGCGGCTGACGGCGTGATCCTCGGTAATGTCGGCCACGGTCAGGCTGTCGATATTGTAACCGCGGGCGGTGAACAGCCCGGTGATCTTGGCGAGGATACCGGGTTCGTTATCGACAGTGACGGCGAGCACGTGGCGCTCGGAGGCCGCTTCGGCAATCTTCATGGGCATGGTTGTGTCCTTAGACCAGCGCCTTGGCTTCGTCGTCCATCGTGCCGTCGACCTTGTCGCCGTAGAGCAGCATCTCGGTGTGCGCGGCGCCCGAGGGGATCATCGGCAGGCAGTTCGCATCCTGCGCGACGAGGCAATCGACGATCACCGGGCCGGGATGGTCGAGCATTCGCATGATGCCATCGTCCAGATCGCGCTCCTCGGTGATGCGGATACCCTTCCAGCCATAGGCCTCGGCGAGCTTCACGAAATCGGGGAGGCTGTCAGAGTAGCTGTTCGAATAGCGGCTTTCATAGGTCAGTTCCTGCCACTGGCGGACCATGCCCATGTATTCGTTGTTGAGGATGAAGATCTTGACCGGCAGGCGATACTGGCTCGCGGTGCCGAGTTCCTGGATGTTCATCTGGATCGATGCTTCGCCCGCGATGTCGATCACCAGCGCATCGGGGTGGCCCAATTGCGCGCCGATCGCGGCGGGCAGGCCATAGCCCATCGTGCCGAGGCCGCCGCTGGTCAGCCACTTGTTGGGATCCTCGAACCGGAAATATTGCGCCGCCCACATCTGGTGCTGGCCCACTTCGGTGGTGATGATCGGATTGCGCTTTTGGGTGAGGGCGTGGAGCCGCTCGACCGCCTTTTGCGGCATGATCATGCTGGGATTTTTGGTGCTGCGTTCAGGGTAGGCGAGGCACTCGCGCGCCCGCCATCCGGCGATCCGCGCCTTCCACTCGCCGAGGTTTTTCGCCTGCCGCGTTCCCCACGCCTCGATCATTTGCGCCAGCACCGTTCCGCAATCGCCGAGGATGCCGAGATCGACCGGCACCACCTTGTTGATCGAAGAGCGATCAATATCGATGTGGATCTTCTTCGAGTTCGGCGAGAAGGCGTCCAAGCGCCCCGTCACCCGGTCATCGAAGCGCGCGCCGATGCAGACCATCACGTCGCACTGGTTCATCGCCATGTTGGCTTCGTAGGTGCCGTGCATCCCCAGCATCCCGAGCCAGTCGGGATGGGCGGAAGGGAAGGCACCAAGGCCCATCAGGGTCGAAGTGACGGGCGCTCCGGTGAGGTCCTGGAACTTGCGCAGCAATGCGCTCGCCTCGGGGCCGGAATTGATCACGCCGCCGCCGGTGTAGAAGATCGGGCGTTCGGCATTCGCGATCATCTCGACCGCTTCGATAATGTGCTCTGCCGGGGCGACGGTCTGGGGTGCGTAGCGATGCGCGCCCGCACGGGTCAGCGCGCGGCGCTCCGAGGGGATTGCGATCTGGACGTTCTTGGGGATGTCGATCACGACCGGGCCCGGCCTGCCGGTCGTGGCGATCAGGAAGGCTTCCTTGATCGTCGCGGCAAGATCGGCCGGGTCCTTCACGAGGTAATTGTGCTTGGTGCAGTGGCGGGTGATGCCGACGGTATCGGCTTCCTGGAACGCGTCGGTGCCGATCAGTGCAGTCGGAACCTGCCCGGTGATGACCACCATCGGGATTGAATCCATCCACGCATCGGCAATGCCCGTCACCGCGTTGGTCGCGCCGGGGCCTGAGGTGACGAGAACCACGCCCGGCTTGCCGGTGGCGCGCGCGTATCCTTCTGCCGCGTGAGCCGCACCGGCTTCATGGCGAACCAGAATGTGGCGGATGCGTTCATCGCCGAACAATTCGTCATAGATCGGCAGCACCGCGCCGCCGGGATAGCCGAACACGAACTCGACCCCCTGCTCGATCAACCCCTCGACGAGGATTGCCGCGCCGCTCATCGCGGGAGGATTATCCGGATCGGGGCTGGTCGGGGCAGGCACGGGGCACTCCATCGATAGGTGCTTCAATAAGAAAACCGGCCCGACGCAGGGGGGTGCGCATCGGGCCGAGTGACATCGCCGCTAAAGGTCATAATCTGATAAGTCAAGACC
>JACESM010000188.1 GCA_013911835.1 Porphyrobacter sp.
GATGGTGGCGCTGCCAGTGCTCGGCCATGCGACCTGGCACCTCTATGCGCGCGCGGTTGCCTAATTGGGGAATGACGGACGCCCTCGCGCCAGTTAGGTCTTGCCGCAGACAAGCGCCGCCAAGGCGCGCGAGGGAGAGACCATGACCGAAGCCATCCTTGAACCCGATCTGCCGATCATCGATCCCCACCATCACCTGTGGGATCTGCGCGCGTTGGTGGGCATGTTCCCCGAGCCGCATCACCCCTTCATCGCCGCGATCGCGCCACACGCGCATTACACCTTCGACCAGCTCCACGCGCACCTGACCAGCGGGCACAACATTTTCGCCACGGTCTTCATGGAATGCGGCGCCTTCTACAACGGCGCCTATGGCGAGGCGCTCAAGGTGGTCGGCGAGGTCGAATATGTGAACGGCGTCGCGGCGCAATCGGCCAGCGGGCTCTATGGCCCGGCACGCTACTGCGCAGGGATCGTGGGGCACGCAGACCTTACCCGAGGAACCGCAGCGGGCGAAGTGCTCGATGCGCTCAAGGCCGCCTCCCCGCGCTTCAGGGGCATCCGCCACGCCGCGGCCTGGGACGCCGACGCGCAGGTGCTTGGCGCGCCGTTTCGCCATCCGCAGGGGCTCTATCTCGATCCGACCTTCCGCGAGGGCTTTGCCGAGCTCGGCAAAGCCCTCGCGGAAGGTCGGATCGAGATAGAGCCCCTGCGGATGGCGAAACGGCGCGCCAAGCACCTGCGCGTCGGCGTCCCAGGCCGCGGCGTGGCGGATGCCCCTGAAGCGCGGGGAGGCGGCCTTGAGCGCATCGAGCACTTCGCCCGCTGCGGTTCCTCGGGTAAGGTCTGCGGGCCCCACGATCCCTGCGCAGTAGCGTGCCGGGCCATAGAGCCCGCTGGCCGATTGCGCCGCGACGCCGTTCACATATTCGACCTCGCCGACCACCTTGAGCGCCTCGCCATAGGCGCCGTTGTAGAAGGCGCCGCATTCCATGAAGACCGTGGCGAAAATGTTGTGCCCGCTGGTCAGGTGCGCGTGGAGCTGGTCGAAGGTGTAATGCGCGTGTGGCGCGATCGCGGCGATGAAGGGGTGATGCGGCTCGGGGAACATGCCCACCAACGCGCGCAGATCCCACAGGTGATGGTGGGGATCGATGATCGGCAGATCGGGTTCAAGGATGGCTTCGGTCATGGTCTCTCCCTCGCGCGCCTTGGCGGCGCTTGTCTGCGGCAAGACCTAACTGGCGCGAGGGCGTCCGTCATTCCCCAATTAGGCAACCGCGCGCGCATAGAGGTGCCAGGTCGCATGGCCGAGCACTGGCAGCGCCACCATCAGCCCGAGAAAGCCCGGCAGCATGGCTACGAAAAGCACTGCGGCGATGATCGCCGCCCAGCCCAGCATCACCGCGAAATTGCGCCGCACCACCGCAAGGCTGGCGATGATCGCGGTGAGGAAATCGTGGCGGCGGTCGACCAGCAGCGGCAGGCTGATCACGGTCATGGCGTAGAAGGCGAAGGCCATCGCCCCGCCGGCCGCGCTGCCCACGGCGAGCATCGCCAGCCCCTCCCGCGTCAGCAGCGCAGCGAGGGGATCGCGGCCCATTCCGCTTTCGCCCACGAAGATCGCGAAGATTGCGTGAGCGACCATCATCCAGAATGCAAAGGCGACGAAGACGATCACCCCCATCGACAGGATCTGGTCATCGCCGTGGCCCTTCAAGGCGCCGATCACCGCGCGCCAGGTGCGCGGCTGTCCGGCAGCCCGGCGGCGGCTCGCCTCGTAGAGGCCGACAGCCACAAAGGGCGCGACCAGCGGGAAGCCGGCGATAGCGGGGATCAGCCAGCTGAGATTGCCGCCGGAGATCGTCGCCCAGCCGATGGCGAGGCCGGCAAGGACATAGACCCCGCCAAAGAACAGGCCGAAGCGCGGCATGGCGACAAAGTCGCGCCAGCCAGCTGCAAGTGCCGCGGCAAGATCGCGCCATGCAAGGTCATCCACCGCGCGTGGCGGCGATGGTGCAGCCGGGATGCCCGGGCTTTCCGGCATGGTTCTCATGACGGCTTTTCCTCCTCGCACCGTCCCGAGGGTGCGCGCAAATCGCACCGGGTGCAAGAGCGCGCCGCGTCAGCCCACAGGCGTGGCCACCGCCGCGTTCGCTGCGCTCAGCACGGCACGCACGCTGGCGGTGGCGATGTCCTCGTCGATCCCGCAGCCCCAGATGGTGCGCCCGTCGGGCGCGCGGCATTCGAGATAGGCGGCCGCCCGCGCATCCGTGCCCGCGCCCAGCGCGTGTTCGGTATAGTCGACCACTTCCAGATCGACCCCGAAGGACCCGCTCAGAGTTCCCATCACGCTTGAGATCAGCCCGTTGCCGCGGCCCGAGACCGATTGTTCCGTGCCGTCCACGGCGATGGTGCCCGCGAAGATCCGCGTGCCGTCGGCCGCGCGGCTTTCCTCGTAGCGCACCAGCTGGAAGTGCTTGGGGTGGATCTTGACGTGGTAGGCGCGGCGGAAGGCGTCCCAGATGTCGGCGGCATTGAGCTCGCGCCCCAGTTCGTCGGCCATGGCCTGCACGTGGCGTGAGAAATCGGCCTGCATCTTCTTGGGCAGCTTGAGGCCTTGATCCTTTTCCAGCACCCAGGCAAAGCCGCCCTTGCCGGACTGCGAGTTGACCCGGATCACCGCTTCATAGCTGCGCCCGAGATCGGCCGGGTCGATCGGCAGATAGGGCACGCGCCAGTGCTCGTCGTTCTGCGTCTCGCGGGCCTCGAAGCCCTTCTTGATCGCGTCCTGATGGCTGCCGGAAAAGGCCGTGTAGACCAGCTCTCCGCCATAGGGGTGGCGCTGGTGGACGGGGAGGTCATTGCAAAAGGTGACGGTCTCGATCACCCGGTCGATATCCGAGAAATCGAGCCCCGGGTCGACGCCCTGCGTGTAAAGGTTCAGCGCCATGGTCACGAGGCAGCAATTGCCGGTGCGCTCGCCATTGCCGAACAGGCAGCCCTCGACCCGGTCCGCGCCTGCCATCAGGCCCAGCTCCGCCGCCGCTACGCCGGTGCCGCGGTCGTTGTGGGTGTGCAAGCTGAGAACGGCGCTTTCGCGGTTCGGCAGGTGGCGGCCGAAATATTCGATCTGGTCGGCGTAGATATTGGGCGTCGCCGCCTCGACCGTGGCGGGCAGGTTGAGGATGATCGGGTGTTCGGGGGTGGGCTGGAGAACCTCCATCACTGCCGCGCAGACCTCGATGCTGAAATCCAGTTCGGCGGTGGAGAAGGTCTCGGGGCTGTACTGGAAGTGCCAGTCGGTCCCCGGAAAACGCGCGGCTTCATCGCGCATCACCTTGGCCCCGGCAACGGCGATGGCCTTCACTTCGTCCCTCGACATGCGGAAGACGATGTCGCGCCATGCCGGGCTGACCGCGTTGTAGAGGTGGACGATTGCCGCGCGCGCACCTTCGAGGCTGGCAAAGCTGGTGCGGATCAGATCCTCGCGGCTTTGCGTCAGCACCTGCACGATCACGTCCTCGGGGATCGCGTCGGACTTCACGAGGCCCGAGATGAAGTCGAACTCGGTCGCGCCTGCGCTCGGGAAACCGACCTCGATCTCCTTGAGGCCGACTTCGACCAGCAGGTCGAAGAAACGGCGCTTCTTCACCGCGTCCATCGGATCGATGATCGACTGGTTGCCGTCACGCAGATCGGTCGAAAGCCAGCGCGGGGCTTTCTCGATCAGGCGCGAGGGCCACTGGCGGTTCGGCAGGTCGATCTGCCCGAAAGGGCGATACTTGGCGGAAGGATGCTTGAGCATGGGCATGGGGGAAAGCTCGTCGTCAGAACGGTGAGGAGGCTTGCGGCAGTGACCCTTGGGAGCGGTGCCGCCAGCGTTCCTGACGCGCGGCTACCTACGCCCAAGGGCGCATAAGTCGAAGCAGCGCAAGTCCGTGTCCGATCATGGCGTGAGCCTTTGCCGATTATTGCGCCGAGCGCAAGCCGGGATTGGCCCCCATTGCCACCGCGCGTTACCCGCAGCGCGCGTCGCGGATGATGTTCTGCGCATCGAGCATGATCGAGAGGCGCGGATTGGTCGGATCGGGGTTGACGTTGGCGACGCTGCCGAAGGTGACGAAGCGCAGGTTGTCGGTGCGGCCGAGCATCTTGGCGATCTCGGCGCGCGTGGCCTGATCGGCAAGCTTGCCGATGAACGGCCCCATCAGCGGCGCGCCGCAGGTCCTGGAGGCCGGATCGGTCAGCGTGCCGGGAGCGAACGGGCCGGGCGCGGCGCCGGGCAGGGGCTCGGCCACGGTCGGCGCGACGGTTCCCTGTGCAACGGGCACGCCGCCCGGCCCCGGCGTCGCCTCGCCCTTGCCGATACGAGCGGCAAAGCTGTCGGCGTCGTTGCCAGCCTGCTCGGGCTCGCTCCCGCAGGCGGAGAGCAGCAGGGTGAGGGCGGGAAGAACGAAGGCAAAAGCGCGCACGGTGGTCATTGTGTCCAGTTCCCTGAATGCAAGCGTGCCTGCCCAAACGCCCCTTGCGTTACCGGTTTATGACACGCGCACCGAATTCGTCTCGCCGCCGGATGCGCTCCGCCGTGAGCTGGTCGACGCGCGTCACGCCCATCAGCCGCATCCCGCGTTCGATCTCGTCCTTGAGTATGCCGAGCGCGCGCTCGACCCCGGCCTGCCCGGCTGCCGCAAGCGCATAGAGATAAAGCCGCCCGCCCGAGGCCGCGCTCGCTCCGCTGCACAGCGCCTTCAGCACATGGGTGCCGCGTCGCACCCCGCCGTCGCAGATGATCTCGATCTTTCCGCCGACCGCGTCGACGATCTCGGGCAGTTGGTCGAAGGGCGCGCGGCTGCCATCGAGCTGCCGCCCGCCGTGGTTCGAGATCATGATCGCATCGGCGCCGATCTCCACCGCGCGCCGCGCGTCGCCCGCGCTCATCACGCCCTTGAGCACGAACTTGCCGCCCCAGTCCTGCCGGATCCGCGCGGCCGTGTCCCAGTCCATCGCGGTGTCGAGCATGGTGTTGAAATATTCGGCGATGCTCACCGCCTTGCCCGAGCCTTCGCTGACGTGGGTGTCGAGGTTTGGGAGGCGGAATTTCTCCCGGAAAACATAGTCGAGCGTCCACTTCGGACGGGTGGCATAGCTGATGACGCTCGCCGGGGTGAAGCGCGGCGGGGTGGTGAAGCCGCTGCGCAGGCACCGCTCGCGCTTGCCCGAAACGATGGTGTCGACCGTCAGCGCCAGCGCATCGAACTGCGCCGCCTGACAGCGCTCGATCATGTGGGTGTTCAATCCCTTGTCCTTGTGGACATAAAGCTGGAACAGCTTGGGCCCGCTGGTGAGCGCGGCGATTTCCTCGATGCTGCGCGTCGCAAGGCTCGAGATGCCGAACCACAGCCCGTAATTCTCCGCCGCGCGCGCTACCGCCCGCTCGCCCTCCCAATGGAAGGCGCGCTGCACCGCGGTGGGCGAGAGTATCAGGGGCAGGGCGGTCCGCCGGCCGAGGATGGTGCAGGAGGTGTCGATCGTTTCGACCCCGGCGAGCACGTCGGGCACCAGATCGACGTTTGCGAATGCGGTGGTGTTCCTCGCCTTGGTCAGCTCGTCATCGGCCGCGCCGTCGATGTAGTCGAATACCGGGAAGGGCAGCCGCGCCTTCGCCAGCTTGCGGAAATCGTCGATGTTGTGACAGTCGGAAAGGCGCATGACGGTGCGCAGCTTTGAAGCAGGTGCTTCGGCAAGTCGACGGCTTTTTTGTCGGCAGCTGTCACCTTTGCCCCCGTAACCAATCAAGGTGAGCGCGCGAAAGACTGGCAGACCGGTCGCATGGCAATCCTTTGCGCCGTCACCGGCAAGAGGATAGAATCGATGAAACCTGCTCGCCTGCTTCTCGCCCTTGCGGCGCTCGCTGTTCCGCT
>JACESM010000189.1 GCA_013911835.1 Porphyrobacter sp.
CCGGGTGGAGCAAGGCGCGCTGGGCGGAAATGGGGATCGAGGTGAAGACCATCGTCAAGGTGCTCCCCGCGCCGCAGAGTTGACCTCGGGCGGCGGCTCGGCCATCGCCTCGCCTGCGATGGCCGACCCTGCTGCCCCGATCCTGCTGTTCGATTCCGGCGTCGGCGGGCTCACCGTCTACGATGCGCTGCGCAAGGTGCTGCCCGATGCGCCGGTGATCTACGCCGCAGACCTTGCAGGGCTCCCCTACGGCACCAAGACCGAGGCGCAGATTGCGGCGCGGGTCTCCGGGCTGCTCGGGCGCATGGCGGAGCGTTGGCAGCCGCGCCTCGCCTGCATCGCCTGCAACACCGCTTCGACAATCGCATTGGGCATGGTGCGCGATGTGCTGGAGATCCCGGTGGTCGGCACCGTCCCCGCGATCAAGCCTGCCGCAACGCTGACGCAGACTGGCACGATCGGGCTCGTCGGCACCGAGGCGACGATCCGGCAACGCTATGTCGACGATCTCGAGGCGCAGTTTGCGGGCGGCAAGCGCCTGCTGCGGGTCGCCGCGCCCGGGCTGGTGCAGGCCGCCGAGGCCAAGCTGCGCGGCCGCGCTGTCGATCCGGCGCTGATCGCTGACGTGCATGACCGGCTGGCGGCCATGCCCGGCGGCGAGGATATCGACACGCTGGTGCTCGCCTGCACCCACTTCCCGCTGCTCTCCGATGAGCTCGCCGCGGCCTTTGGCCCGCAGGTCGCGCAGATCGATGGCGCAGCCGGCATCGCGCGGCGCATCGCGCACCTGCTCGAAGGGCAGAGCTTCGCTCGCGGCGGCAGCCCCAACCGGTTCGTTGTAACCGGACCACTCGCCGGAGCAGATGGCCTTGAGGCGGCCCTCGCCGCACGCGGCTTCGGGAGCGCCGAAGGCTTCTGATCTGCGCAAGAAGGCTTGCGAAACACTCGCAAAGATCGCGGTGGAAAATGCCCGGGCCTCGCCTTAAATACCGGCGAAACTTTCCGCCTTCTGGCTCGTTGTGGCGGGACAAAAGCAAGGCAGGAACCGCGTCCGCCCCGCCACGGTGGCCGCGACATGAGCGAGAGCTGAGTGAACTACGACCAGATTTTCGATTCCGCGATCGACCGGCTGCACGAGGAAGGCCGTTACCGCGTCTTCATCGACATCATGCGCAACAAGGGCGCCTATCCCAATGCGCGCTGCTTTCACGGCCACAACGGCCCCAAGCCGATCACCGTGTGGTGCTCGAACGACTATCTGTGCATGGGCCAGCACGACAAGGTGATCGGCGCGATGGAAGCCGCGCTGCACGATGTCGGCGCAGGCAGCGGCGGCACCCGCAATATCGGCGGCAACACGCACCTCCACGTCGAGCTGGAGCGCGAGCTTGCCGACCTGCACGGCAAGGATGCAGCATTGCTGTTCACCAGCGGCTACGTCTCGAACGACGCGACGCTCTCCACCCTCGCCAAGCTGCTGCCGGGCTGCGTGATCTTTTCCGACGAACTGAACCACGCCAGCATGATCGCCGGCATCCGCAATTCGGGCTGCGAGAAGAAGGTTTTCCGCCACAATGACGTAGGCCATCTGGAAGAACTGCTCGCCAGCATCGACATCGACACGCCCAAGCTGATCGCCTTCGAGAGCGTCTATTCGATGGACGGCGATGTCGCCCCGATCCACGCGATCTGCGATCTGGCCGAAAAGTACAACGCGCTCACCTATATCGACGAGGTCCACGCGGTCGGCATGTACGGCGCGCGCGGCGGCGGCATTTCCGAACGTGACGGCGCGGCCCACCGGATCGACATCATCGAAGGGACGCTCGGCAAGGCGTTTGGCGTGATGGGGGGCTATATCGCCGCCAGCGCCAAGGTGGTGGACTGCATCCGGAGCTATGCGCCGGGGTTCATCTTCACCACGTCGCTCTCGCCGGTGCTGGTGGCGGGCGTGCTTGCCTCGGTGCGGCACCTCAAGGAGAGCAGCGTCGAGCGCAACGCGCAAGCGCGCGCCGCCGCGCTGCTGAAGCTCAAGTTTGCCGAGGCCGGCCTGCCGGTGATGGACTCGGTCACCCACATCGTCCCGCTGATGGTCGGCGATCCGGTGCGCGCCAAGAAGATCAGCGACATCCTGCTCGCCGAATACGGCGTCTACGTGCAGCCGATCAACTTCCCCACCGTCCCCCGCGGCACCGAGCGCCTGCGCTTCACCCCCGGCCCGCACCACACCGACGCGATGATGGAAGAGCTGACGCAGGCCTTGGTGGAAATCTGGGACCGGCTGGAGCTGGAGCTTGCCGAGGCGGCGTGAGCGGCGCGGGAATCTTCCCGTCCGGTCAATGGACCGTGGCCAGCGGCGAGACCGAAAACGGCCTGATGATAGCGCGGTTCCGGTCCGGCGAGCCGTCGGACGCGGATCGGGAATTGTTCAGCAAGCTGGTCCTGGTTCGTTGGTCGTTCGAACAATACGAAAGCTCAGGCCTACCCCCGAACGAAGCCATGGCGGCGATGGCCGAATTCGAGGATCGCATTCTCGAAGCGAGCGATGCCGACGGATGGTGGGGCAGCGGAGTCGCGGTCGTCACGCATGGCGGAACACGCGAATGGCGGTTCTACACGCCGGACGTCGCTTCGTTTCAGCAAGAGTTCAGCGCGGCCCTGCGGGGATTGGGCCCCTATCCGCTGGACTTGGAGGCCTTCGACGATCCCGACTGGAACGGCTTTGCCGAGATTCGCGCGATCGGGAACGCCGACTGACCCGGTGTGTCGCGGGGGCAACAATGCCCCGCTTTTCGCCTCTTCCCGCCTTGTAACCCGCACCTCTGGCATCGCCCCGCAAGGCGCGGATTTCCGCCTGTCGCCGCGCGCCGGATGTCGGTTTCATACAATCGAAAGGTTGTGGATTCACGCACGAAATCGGTTGCGATCGGACATTGCCAAGATAGGGTTTCGTTTCTGCGCCGCCATTGGTTGTGGCGAGAATACAGGGGGTCCTTCATGCTGTGGTCGCGTCGTCTTGCCTTTGTTGTCGGCTGTTCTCTGCTCGCCTCGTGCGGCGGTGACGATGGCGGCTCCCCGCCCCCACTGGCGGCGGGACTCCGACCCCAACCCCAACACCAACCCCGACGCCAACGCCGACCCCCACGCCGACGCCAACCCCCACCTACATGACCTTCGCCGAGCTTACCGGCACCCAGACCTTCGCCACTACCTGCGGAGGCACCTATAATGGCCCGCAGCGCCAATATATCGGCGGCGAGCCGCTGGGCGGGCAAAGCTCGGTCACGATCGTCTCGGACCGCAGCCAGCCCACCTACCAGCTTTCGGCGATGCCGAACGGGGCTTTCCCGGGCCTCAACACGACCTTCACACAGGCCGACCGCGACACCGCCGCCACCGGGGAGGCCTATCGCAGGACCACTGCCGGAGGCTTTACCGAACGGCTCTCGATCATCTCGCTCACCCAGGGCGGGGTCGCGCTGCCCTATATCCGCGTCACGTCCTTCGTGGCGGAAACGCCGCCCGGCTTCACAGTGCAGAACTGCGTCTTCGGGGTGCCGACCCTGGTGAACGACCGTCCGGCGTCGACCGTCACCTACGGCAATCTGGCGACCTTTGGGTCGGCCGACATCACCCGCTCGACACCCGGCGGGCCGGTGACGGAAAACTACCGCATCACCGTCTCGAACTATACGATGACGGCCAACCCCGCCAACGGGCAGGTGAACTTCAGCCTCACCTTGCGCGGCCAGCTGGTCACCGGCGGTACGACGTCGCCCACCATCACCGAGCTCGGCGTGTTCACCGGCACCGCCCAGCTTGATGGCACCACGCCGAGCTTTGTCGACATTCTGATCAATGATCGCAACACCGTGTCCGGCACCTTCGGCGGCGGATTCTTCGGGCCGCAGGGGCGGACCACCGGCCTTTCGGTCAGCATCCGCAGCACGAATGTCGACGGCAGCGACCTCGCCGTCGGCGCGCTGCTGATCCTCGTGCCGCCCGCCGCCTAGCGACGCTTCACATGGCTTCTCCCTTGCGCTAGCCGCTGCGGCAACACGCAAGGGAGAGACCGAAATGGGCGGCACGCCTGACATGACTTACGCCGAGGTCGTCCTCGGGCGGCGCAGCATCCGGGGCTATCTCGACAAGCCCGTGCCGCGCGCGCTGATCGAGGAAATCCTGAGGATGGCGATGCGCTCGCCTACCTCGATGAACACCCAGCCCTGGCACTTCCACGTCATCACCGGCGAGCCGCTGGACCGCATCCGCAAGGGCAACACCGAGAACATCCTCGCCGGCCTCCCCGACAGCCGCGAGTTCCGCCGCGGCGAGGCCTTTGCGGGCGTCCACCGCGAACGGCAGGTCGAGGTCGCCAAGCAATTGTTCGGTGCGATGGGGATCGAACGCGACGACAAGGACGCGCGGCAGGACTGGGTGCTGCGCGGCTTCCGCCAGTTCGACGCGCCGGTCTGCGTGATCATCACCTATGACCGCGAGCTTTCGGGGAGCGACGACACCGCCTTCGATTGCGGCGCGGTGACGACCGCGCTGGTCAACGCGGCATGGTCCAAGGGGCTCGGCTGCGTGATCAACTCGCAAGGGATCATGCAGAGCCCCGTCGTGCGCGAGCACGCGGGCATCCCCGAGGATCAGGTGATCATGAAGGCGGTCGCGCTCGGCTGGCCCGATCCGGACTTCCCGGCCAACGCTGTCGTGAGCCTGCGCAAGAGCGTGGACGAGGCGGCGCGGTTTGTGGGGTTTGACTGACCCGGCAGGAGCGGGTTGAATTTCCTCTGTTTTTCTGTCAGACGAAGCAGATAGGTGCGCGTTACGCCGCCCGAGCCGAGGACGGACACCCGATGGCGCGCTTCATACCCGCTATGGTCAAGAGGGCTTCCCGACCGGCCTTTGCCGCAACTATCGCGCTTGTCGTCAGTGCGGGCGTGACCGAGGCTCCTCGCGCCGAACCTGCGCCGCCGCCAGCCCCCGATGCACCCGCATCCAAGGCGCGCGGTCCGCTGCCCGATGGATTGCACCAGTGGGCGGGACAGATCCAGCAGAACTACCCGAAGGGCGTCTTGAGTCCCGGGCAGAAGGCAACCGTGATGGTGCGCACGATAGTTGATCCCGCCGGAACGGTCGCCGGTTGCGTCGTCGTGCAATCGAGCGGCTATGCCCCGCTTGATCAGGCCGCTTGCGAATCGATGCAGCGCTTCGCCGTTTTCAGGCCTGCAATCGACGCCGAAGGTGAACCGACGTCCGGCACGTGGGCAACCAAGATCACATATAGCGAAAACAGCCCTTCGCCTGCCGGTTCTTCCGCACCGAGAAACTGAACCGGGCAAGTCACCCCCCGCGCGGCCCCCACAGGATGATCGCTGCGCCCGCAAGGCACACCGTGCCGCCGATTACATCCCAGCGATCCGGCCGCGCGCCCTCCACCACCCACAGCCAGCCGAGGCTCGCGGCGATGTAGACGCCCCCATAGGCGGCAAAGGCCCTGCCCGCAAAAGCGCTGTCGACGCGCGTGAGCAGCAGGGCGAAGAGCGCGAGGCTCAGCACCCCCGGCACCAGCCAAAGCGGCGACTTGTCCGCCCGCGCCCAGCCCCAGAAGGCAAAGCAGCCCGCGATTTCGGCGAGGGCGGCGAAGAGGTAGAGGGCGATGCTCATGCCGCGCGAACCTGCCCGCCGCCAGCCACGCCCGCAAGGCCTTGCAAGCAGGCCCGCACGCCCTCATTTCCGCCCGCGTCACTTTTGACAGGCCAAACCGTACGTTTGTCGCTATGGGGCGCGCTTGTTCGTGCGGGGTGACATCCGCAACACCCCCTTATTCCCGGCCATCCGCCCGTTTCTGCGCCTTTCCGCGCACGCGGCGCGCTGCTCAAGAAAAGTCCCCTCCCCATGACCTTCCCCACC
>JACESM010000019.1 GCA_013911835.1 Porphyrobacter sp.
GTGGGCGAAGAACACCGAGGCGGCGACCGACCCTCCGACGACGATGACCCCGGGCCGCAGCAGTCGGCGGCGCAGCGCGGGCGGGGCGGCGGTGGCGGCATGAGAGGCGGGGGGCGGGTTCATCGCGGTCGGCAGGATAGCGCGCGAGGGGTTGCCAATGTCTTGACGCGTGCCCTCGCGCGGGGGCGGATGCGACGGGCCGATTAGGCGATTGCGGGAAAGCGTGCTATATATGCCCCGCTGACGTCGAAATTTGCGACGGACTTCGAAATTTGCGCTCCGCCACCTGGCTCCGGCTGTGTGGTGTCTCCCAGACGACGACTTCCTTTCATCGGACGATAACGCACTACGCTTTGTGGCTCTCCGGCCACCGGGCACCACCCGCGGGCATGTTGCCTGCGAACAACGCATTGTTCTTGAAAGGAACATTCCATGAGCACCAAGACCGGAACCGTCAAGTTCTTCAACACCGACAAGGGCTACGGCTTCATCCAGCCCGACGATGGCTCGTCGGACAGCTTCGTCCACATCACCGCCGTGCAGGCCGCGGGCATGCACAGCCTCGATAAGGACCAGCGCCTCACCTACGATCTCGAGCGCGGGCGCAACGGCAAGGAAAGCGCCGTGAACCTGGCCTCGGCCTGATCGGAATACCGGGAGCGGGGTGCTTGCTGCGCCCTGCTCCCCCAATACGCCTACGAATCCCGCCGACCCCCTCCCATGGCAGGACACCCCCGATGGCCCAGACCTACGAATTCTATTGCGAGCGTGCCGATGAGGCCGCCGCGCTGGCCGCCAAGGCGACGCTCGACAATGTGCGCGAGCGCGAGCTGCGCTCCGAGAAGACCTGGCGCGGTCTCGCCGAACATGCGCGCAAGACCATCGAGGAGCGCGAAAAGGCCGAACGCGTGCGCGCCGAGCGCCGTGCGGCGGAGAGCCCCGTCTCCTGAACGGCTCGCCGGATCGCACTGGAAAGCGGCGCGGATTGCGGCCAATGCCATGGCAGAACGGCTCGAGCGGGTGCTGGGCAGGGCTGCGCGCCACCGCCGCGTTCCCTCGCCCGACAAGCAGATCTTAGCCGGTTCTAGAGCCCCTTGCGCCCGAACACCCGCGCCCGCACCCCGCGCCCGCTGACCCCGGTGAGCCCCGACTCGGCGGGAGCGAGGGGTGCCGGGGGCGGCGGCGCTGCGGGAGCGTCACGGTGGCGCACCTCGAACCGCCCGCCAATCCCCTCGGCCAGCTTGCGCTTCGCGAACCACTCGTTGGCAAACGCCATTTTCGCCTCCTGATCGGCCGGCATGATGTCGAGCGGGAAGGCGCGGTCATCGATGACGCGGTCATCGGGCACGTGGTCGGGCGCGAAGAAGCCGTGCTGGACGTGCTTGAGCGGCACCAGCTCGTAGAACGGCAGGTCCGCGGGCTCAGGCGTGGCCCCACCGCCCAGGTAGCCGATGTCGTCGCCCTCGGCGTGATGCAGCACGCGGTAGGACAGGCTGCGATCCTCGGGCCCGAAGGTGTCGCCGTGTGGGATGACATAGCCGTTCGCCATGGTCGCCACCCGGAGGAAGGCGAGGATCGTCTCGAAATTGCTCGCCCAGGGCAGGACATGCGGCTGCACGATGATCTCGCGTCCGAGCCAGTGGCGCGCGCCGAAGGTGCGGATGCCGGCGAGCGCATCCTCGCCCGGGGCCGGGCGCGGGCCGAACAGGAAGGGGTGGATGTGCAGCGGCCCCGGCATGTCGCCTGCCGCCGCGAAGCTGTCGAAGGCCTCGCCCTTCATCAGCATGTCCGACTGCGTCCAGTGCACCGCGAGCGGCATGGCGTGCTCGATCGCGATCCGTGCCAGCAGCGCGAGCACCCCGAGGCGCCGCTCGAACTGCGGCAGGCTCGCGCCCGAGCGCGGGCGGCCGATCGCCTCGAACATCGCCGCGATCTTGGGATCCTCCTCGACCCCGGCGAAGACGCCGTGGCTGACCTCGAGCAGGACGTGGCCGTAGCAGCGCGCAATCCGGTCGCGGATGTCGGGGGTGACAATCCCGGTCAGCGGTGATGACAGCGCGGGGGCGAACAGCGCGGCATCGCAGGGCCGGTCGCAGTATTCGAGGGTCACCGTCAGCTCCTCGCCCCCGGCATAGAGGTGGTAGAAGCGCCCCGGATTGGCATCGGAGAGGTGGAACTCGGCCCCGCTGCGCATCCCCTCGATCCGGGAGAACTGACGCATCACGCTCTCGAGGTCGCGGAACGGCCGGTCGAACAGCAGCGCGGCCTGGATACGGTTGGGATAGAGCATGGCGAGGGCTGGCCCGGGGGTGGAATGATAACCACCAGCGTTAGTCCGCCGGAGTTAATTCCCGGTTGAAGCGGGCGCGGGGTGACCGGCGATCCCGCATTCGGCCAGCAGTCCGTCGATCGCCTTGGCCACCCCGAAGAACCCCGCCTTGGCGAGCGGCCAGGTGGCGCGGTCGAGCTCGCCGAGCAGCGTGACAACCTTGCCGGATGCAGCCAGCGGGGCGAGGTCGGCGCGCAGCGCTTCGCGCGTCCATCCGGTGGGGAGGTAGGGGAGGGCGACGCGCTCCACCCCGGCGGCGGCGAGCAGCGGCGCGAGCGGCTCGCCCGCGCGCCAATGCGCCGCCGGGCAGGCGAAGGCGGCGGCAGCCTCTGCCATGCCGCCCGCCAGTGCGCCTTGCGCGAAGCCCAGCGCATGGTTCCCGATCGCACCGGGGGAGCGCGCTTCGGGCCGGGCGGCAGCGATCACCAGCGCAGGCGCGGCGGGCAGGGCGAGCGGCGCGTGGTGTGCCGCCTCGTCATGCAGCAGCAGCGCGAAGGGTTTTGCGAGGTCGGCGGCGGACACCGGCGCAGGCAGGTCGAGCTTCTGCCGCCCGTAGTCGTGCGGCTCGCTCAGCGGTTCGGCCTCGTCACCCGCGAGCCGCGCCGCGGCGAGCGCCCCTTCGGGCCTTCCGGAAGTGTAACGCGCGATATTGTCGGCCCGCGCGAGGTAGTGCTTGCCCTTGGTGTGCAGCCCCGCGACCCAGCGCCACGACAGCGTGTTGGACGCCGCATCCGCATCCATCAGGTGCCGCAGGAAGAAGTCCGCGCCCAGGCGCCAGTCGAGCTTCAGAGTGAAGATCCAGATGCTCGCAAACCACATCCGCGCATGGTTGTGGAGATAGCCGGTCGCCACCAGCTCCTTGGCCCAGACATCGAAGGCCTCGATCCCCGTGCGGCCCTCGGCCGCCTCACCATAGGCCTTGCGCAGCCCCGCATTGGCATCGAGCGCGGCCAGCGCGCCGTCGCGGCCCTTCACAAAATCGGCCCAGATCGCGGGGCGCTGTTCGAGGTAGCCCTTGAAGTAGATCCGCCAGAACACCTCGGCGATGAATTTTTCGGCCGCACGGGGGCTGTGCTGGCCAAGCACCGCCTCCAGCACCTCCGTCTCGTCGATCACGCCTGCGTGGAGCCATGGCGAAAGCTGCGAGACATTGCCGCGCCCCTCGGCGCGCGGGCCGTCATCGGCGTTGCGGGTCTCGGCATAGCGGCGACCGGCGGCGGGGAGGAAGGCGGCGAGGCGGGCGAGCGCGGCGGCGCGGGTCGGGGCGAAGTCCATGGGCGGGCAATGCCTTGGCGGGGCCGAGGTTCCGGCCTATTCCTTCAAGCGAGGAGAGACCTGATGCAACCCCGCCACTTACCGCTCGCCGCCCTCGCTTTTGCCGCCGCCGCTTGCACCCCCGCCAAGACCGACGGCATCGACCCCGAAGGCAAGGCCTTCGATGCGGTCGCAGCCGAGGAGGCCGTCACCATGCTCGGCACCGAGCCATTCTGGAACCTTGCGGTCGAGGACGGCAACGGCGTCTGGACCACCCCTGACAACCAGCCCGGCACTCGCATTGCGGTCAAACGCTTTGCGGGCAACGGGGGCCTGGGCTTCTCGGGCGAGATCGACGGCAAGCCGTTCACCGCCACCCTCACCCCCGGCCAGTGCAGCGACGGGATGAGCGACCGCAGCTTCCCCTTCGTCGCCACTATCGCTTTGGGCGGGGAGACATTGGAAGGCTGCGGCTATACGGATAGCCAGCCATTCACCGGCGATGAATCGCCCTAGGGGGAGAGTGACGCGATGACCATGACCGGAGGCTGCCTGTGCGGCGCCGTGCGCTACAGCTGCGAAAGCGACCCGCTGCTGTGCGTCACCTGCCATTGCAAGAATTGCCAGCGCCAGGCGGGCAGCGCGCTCTCGGTCATCATCGGCGTGCCGGAGGACGCGGTCACCTTCGAGGGCACGCTCAAGACCTACAACGACACCGGCGACAGCGGCGCGACGGTGCGGCGGCAGTTCTGCCCGGAATGCGGATCGCCGGTCTTCACTTGGGTCGACAGCCCGCCGGGGATGATGTTCATCAAGGCCGGGACGCTCGACGACACCAGCATCCTGAAGCCCGCCTTTCACTGCTATGCCAAGAGCAAGCAGGACTGGGTCGACCTCGGCGACACGCCGAGCTTCGCGACGGTGCCCGAGGGGCTGTAACGCGGCTCTAGAACAGGCCGGGAAGCTCGCGCTGGGCCGGGATGGGCTGGACCGGCTGGAGCAGCTCGCGGCTCGGAAGGTTCAGCCCGGCGCGCGTGTTCTGGCCGCCAATCTCACCGCCACTGCTCGCCGAAGCCGAGCCGCCAAACGGCGTGCACGTCCGTCCGGCCAGGAAATCGAGCGCCACAGCGGTCGATGCCTCGCGCGGATCGCCGAAGGGCCGCGTGACATCATCGGCTGCGCGGCAGGTGTTGGGCACGAAGGGCCCGAGCCCGAAGAAGTAGTCGCCCTCGTTGTCGGCGTTCAAGGTCTGGAAGGTCACCGCCCGGACGCGCAGATCGCAGGCCGCCAGATCGAAGCCGAACTGGCCCACCGGCTTGCCCGAGGTATCCGCGCCGATCAGCGCGACATTATTGCCGAGATAGGGCAGCATCGCATTGATCACCAGCTCGCTCGCCGAAGCGCTGGCCTCAGTGGTGATGAAGGCGATGCGGGTCGGGGCGATGGCATTAGCCTCGCTGCGGAACAGGCGCGTGGTGTTTTCCGAGGCCTTGGAGGGGCGCAGCACGGTGCGGCTGAACACCTGACCTGTGCGGCCCCGCCCCATCAGATCGCCCATCGTCTCGGCAACGCTCACCAGCCCGCCGCCATTGTAGCGCAGGTCGATGATCAGCTCGGTCACACCCTGCGCCGCAAACTGGCCATAGGCGGCCCGCAGCTGCTGGGCGGCATCGGAAATGATGAAGGTGCGGAAATTCAGATAGCCGACCCGCCGCCCGCCATCGTTGAGGATGGTCACGCCGTAGCGATCGGAAATCGGATCGAGCGCGAAGTTGGTCTTGGTGATGCTGGTTTCCACCGTCGCCCCGCCCGGCTGGACAAAGCGCAGCACCCGCGCGACGCCAGGGTCTGACGGGCCGAGCGCGTCGACCACGGCCTGCGGCCCGCCGCTCGCCATCAGGCTGGCAACGCTTTGCAGGTTGGCGCTGGTGGTGCCGATTGCGGTGATCTCGCTGCCCCGGTCGAGCCCGGCGGCAAGGCCGTTGGCACCTTCATAGGCCTCGACCACGAACACGCGGCGCGCGGCGCTATCGAAGCTCAGGCGGATGCCGAACCCGGCGCTGGAGCCGGAATTGATCAGCGCGGTTTCCTGCGCGATCGAAGTAGCGAAGGTGAAGCCCTGATCGCGGCCCTGCGCAAATGCGGGGGCAACGCGGGCGTCAAGGAAGCTCTGCACCGAGTTGAAGCTTGCCGGGTTGGCTGGGGCGAGCAGGTTGGGGAAAAGATACCACTCATTGAGCACGTCATCGGCAAAGTCCTGCTGCGCGCGCAGCGAGCAGGCGCCCGAGGTTGCCGTCGGGGTGGGGGTGGTGCCGCCGCCGGTGGCCGGGGGGGCAGAGGCGGTGCCCCCGCCCCCGCCACTGCCACCGCAGGCAGCAAGCTGAAAGGCCAGAACGAGGCTGAGGGCAGTGCGACCAACACGCATGGCAGAAGACTCTCCGGGGCGTTCGCGCGATTCATCGGGTCAGGCGCGCGCCGACAGAAATGCCCCGCGATCCGCCCAAGAGCAAGCGTGCCGAATGGTAAACGCCCCGTTATGGCGCAAAAAGCGTGACCTTTTTGCCTGCATTTGCAGGGTTTTCCGCAGAAACCGCCGAAAACACCCTTGCCCCATCTCGCAAGCCGCATCCGAAGGGACTAGCACGAGGCTGAGAAAAGACAGAATCATGACGGATTTCCCTGCCTGGCTTGCACCCCATGTGCCCGCTCCCGCGCGTCATCCCGGTCTCGCCATCGCGAAGCTGGGTTCGGCGCAAAGCATGGCGCGCGGCGGCTTTGCGCTGACCAGCCCGGCTTTCGCCAATGGCGAGGAGCTTGATGCAAGCTTCACCGCTGCCGAGGAAGATGCCGTCGCCCCCCCGCTTGAATGGAGCGCCCCGCCGCCGGGCTCGGCCGAACTGGTGCTAGTGGTCGAGGATGCATCCTCCCCCGCCAGCGCCGATCTCGCCTGCCACTGGCTGGTCTGGGGCCTCGCCGGCCAGCGCGGCAAGCTGCTCGAGGGCGAGGTGCCGCCGCGCACCGGCAAAAACGCCGTCGGCAATTCCGAATGGCTGCTGCCCGCGCCGCCCGAGGGCGAGACGCGCCACTACCTGTTTCAACTTTTCGCGACTGACCTGCCGCTGGTGCTGATGCCCGGCGCAGGGCGGGCGGAACTGCTCGCATCGCTGCAAGGGTCGATCACGGCCTGCGCGGTGCTCCATGCCACCTTTACCGGCGGCGGAGACGAGGATGCGAACTGGGAAGACGATGATTTGTGATCAACCTGCCACTGACATAAGGGAGTAGACAATGGCTGGAACGACCAACGCACTGCAGAAGCCGGTGACCCTTTCGGGCGATCTGGAAGCTGTGATCGGCAAGGGCCCGATGACCCGCGCTCAGGTGACCTCCAAGGTTTGGGAGTACATCAAGGCGAACGATCTTCAGGACAAGACGGACAAGCGCCAGATCAATCCCGATGCCAAGCTTGGCGCGGTGATCGGCAAGGACCAGATCTCGATGTTCAAGATGACCGCTGCGGTCTCGAAGCACCTGAGCTAAGCCTTACCGGCATCGGGGCCCCGGCCCCGCATCAGCGGCGCGCGATCCGGCAGGGTCCGCGCCGCTTTTGTTTGCCCGCGCTCATGCGGAGGTACGGCGGCGCATGGGCAGGCACTCGCCCGCCCACAGCGCCAGCCAGATGATGAGCGGCTGCGCGAACATGCGCGGGACGTGGTAGCCAAGGCCGAGCCCGCCATCTGCCTTGGCCATGTCGAGCGCGAAGTGGTTGATGTTGGCAGGCCAAACGCACAAGGCATAGAGCGCAAGGCCCCAGCCGGCGGCCTGCCGCAGCGGTTTGGAGAGCGGCTGCACCAGCCCGACTGCGCCAAGGATCTCGGCTACCCCGGTCCACAGCACCACGGCCTCGGGCCAAGGCACCCAGGCGGGCATGATGGTGAGGAAGGGCGCGGGCCTGATCACGTGGATCACCCCGGCGGCGAAGTAGAACACCGCCAGCAGCAGGCGAAGGATGGTCTTCAACATGCGCCCGGCTCCCAACCCGGAGGCGCGAGCCTGAACCCGGCAAAATCGAACCCCGGCACCACCACGCAGGAAACAAGGCTGTAGCCATGCACCGCCTCGCCAAAGGGGCGCGCCGCCTGCCATTCTCCGGGCGCGACGAGGCCCTGCAATTGCTGGCCCGCCGCAATGTCGCTCCCCAGGATCACCGACCGCGCCGGGCCTGCGTCGGTGGCGGCAAGCCGCAGCTCGACCGGGTCGCCCGCCTGCCACAGCCACAGCTCGGCCGCATCGACCGTGTGCCAGTGCGAGGCTTCTCCGGCGCGCAGCAGGAAGATGATCGCGGTGCCGCTCGCGCGGCCATCCGGCCCCGCTTCGCCGCGCCATGTCTCGCGATACCACCCGCCCTCGGGGTGCGCCGCAAGGCCCAATTGTTCGATGCGCTCAACCGCGCTATCCATGTCGCATACCCCTTGCCTGCTGCGTCACCTGTCGGTGCAGGCGCTCTAGCTTCCGGAGCCTCCCCCATGCAACTCTCCGCGCCTTCCACCCTCGCAATCGCCGCCGCGCTGCTGCTGGCGAGCCCGCTCGCCGCGCAACCCGCCAAGCCCCCGCTCGTCGACGATGCCACCGCCGCCGCCACCGCCGCCGCCGCGCTCGAGGCCGCGCCGGTGTTCGATGGGCACAACGACGCGCCCGGGCAGCTGCGCCAGCGTTTCGACAACCAGATCAACGCCTTCGACTTCACCGACACCCTCGGCGAACACGGCCATGTTGGCGGCGATGACGGGGCGATGCACACCGATCTCATCCGGCTGAAGAAGGGCAAGGTCGGCGCGCAGTTCTGGTCGGTCTATGTGCCGCACAACGCCAACGAGGCGGCGGCGATCCAGCAGACCATCGAGCAGATCGACGTGACCAAGCGGCTGATCGCGCGCAATCCCGACAGCATGCGCTATGCGCTGACCGCCGATCAGGTCGAAAGCGCGATGCGCGAGGGCAAGATTGCCTCATTGCTGGGGATGGAGGGCGGCTATTCGATCGGATCGAGCCTTGCCGTGCTGCGCCAGTTCCATGCGATGGGCGCGCGCTACATGACGCTGACGCACAACTCCAACATCCCCTGGGCCGATGCCGCGACCGATGCGCCCAAGCATGGCGGGCTGACCGCATTCGGCATGGATGTGGTGCGCGAGATGAACCGGCTGGGGATGCTGGTCGACCTCAGCCATGTGAGCGAGGACACCATGATGGACGCGCTCGATGTGGCCAAGGCTCCGGTGATCTTCAGCCATTCGGGCGCACGCGCGGTGACGCCGCATCCGCGCAATGTGCCCGACAGCGTGCTCGCCCGGCTGCCCGAGAATGGCGGGATCGTGATGGTGGTCGCCCTTCCGCGCTTCATCAACGAGGGCCTGCGCCAGTGGGACGCGCGCCGCGCGGGCGAGCTGGCGCGGCTCAAGGTCGTCCACCTCGGCAACCCCGATGCTGCGACCAAGGCGATGGAGGCATGGCTTGCTGCCAACCCCGAACCCAAGAGCACGATCAAGGACGTGGCCGACCATATCATGCATATCCGCGCTGTGGCGGGCGTCGAGCATATCGGGATCGGCGGCGATTATGATGGCATGCCGATCGGCCCGGTCGGGATGGAGGATGTCAGCGGCTACCCGGCGCTGTTCACCGAGCTCGCGCGGCGCGGGCTTTCGCAGGTCGAGCTGGAGCTGATCGCGAGCCGCAACATCCTGCGCGTGATGCGCGCGGCGGAAGCCTATGCCGCGAGCGTTCAGGACATGCCGCCGATCGAAACCCTGATCACTGCGCCCGCGGCATCGAAGTGATCAGTGCGCCATGGCGAGCGCCGGGACGATCCAGACGAGGCTCATCGCGATCACCGCAAAAGCGAGGCTGAAGCCGAGCACATAGCGCAAGCCCGTGTTGCTGACCGCGCCGCGCGCGTCTTCATCGTTGATGCGGATAGTCTCGTTGTCGTCGGCCATTGTCGCTCTCCCCGTTCTGTTTTGACGTTACGGAAGGAGTTTCCGTAACGTCAATCAACGGACGCAAGGCGGCAATGGTTCCCGGGGCCCTTGCGCTCAGTCGCGCAGCAGCTCGTTGATGCCGGTCTTGGAGCGGGTCTGGGCGTCGACGGTCTTGACGATCACCGCGCAGTAGAGGCTCGGGCCCATCGTGCCGTCGGGCAGGGGTTTGCCCGGCATCGAGCCGGGAACGACCACCGCATAGGGCGGAACGCTGCCCATGTGGACCTCGCCCGTCGCGCGGTCGACGATCTTGGTCGAGGCACCGAGATAGACCCCCATCGAGAGCACCGCGCCCTCGCCCACGCGCACGCCTTCGGCGACTTCGGCGCGGGCACCGATGAAGGCGTTGTCGCCGATGATGACCGGCTCGGCCTGAAGCGGCTCGAGCACCCCGCCGATCCCCGCGCCGCCCGAGATGTGGACGTTGGCACCGATCTGCGCGCAGGAGCCCACGGTCGCCCAGGTGTCGATCATGGTGTTCTCGCCAACGTAAGCGCCGATATTGACGAAGCTCGGCATGAGCACCGCGCCCTTGGAGATATGCGCCCCGCGCCGCACGACCGCGCCTGGGACGACACGGAAACCGGCATCGCGGAAGCGGTTCTCGCCCCATCCGGCGAACTTCAGCGGCACCTTGTCATAGGCGGGCGCGCCGGCCGCGCCGCCGTCCATCACGCGGTTGTCGTTGAGGCGGAAGGAGAGCAGCACCGCCTTCTTGAGCCACTGGTTGACCTGCCACCCGCCGTTGCCGTCGGGCGCGGCGACGCGCGCCTCACCGGAATCGAGCAGGCCGAGCGCCGCGGTCACCGCTTCGCCCACGGCATGGCCGGGGGTGACGGAGGCGCGGTCTTCCCATGCGGCTTCGATGGCGGTGATCAGGTCGTCATGCATGGGCTCTCTCCGGCGGATAGTTGCGCCCGAGCGCCTAGCCGCGAGCGCGGTGCTCGGCAAGCGGCGGCTGCATCGGCAGGGGCGGCATACGTAAGCCGCCCCGGCCCGTGCGCGTTACTCTTCCATCCCCGCCGCCAGCGCGAACTGATACGCCCGCTCCGCCAGCGGGCGCACGCGCTCGCTCATGGCTTGCGCGTGGGCGCTCGAGGCGGTGCCGTCGATCACGCGCTTCTTGATGCCCTGCATGATCCCGGCGAGGCGGAACAGGTTGTAGGCGAAGTACCAGTCCATCGGCGGCACGGGGTAACCCGTGCGCGCGACATAGCGCTCCACCGCTTGCTCGACTGTGGGGATACCCAGCGCCGCAAGATCCAGCCCCAGCAGCCCCGCGCGCCCGTCAGCAGGCTGGAACCAGTTGAGCATCAGGTAGCTGAAATCGGCGATCGGATCGCCCAGTGTCGACAGCTCCCAATCGAGCACCGCGATGATGCGGGGGTCGGTCTTGTGGAAGATCACATTGTCGAGCCGGTAGTCGCCGTGCACCACCGACGAGCCATGCTGCGGCGGGATGGTCTGCGGCAGCCATTCGATCAGCCGCTCCATTTCCGGCATCAGCTCGGTCTCGGACAGCTTGTACTGCTTCGACCAGCGGCCGATCTGGCGCGCGCAGTAATCGGTGGGCTTGCCGTAATCACCCATGCCGATCGCTTGCGGATCGTTGAGGTGCAGGTCGGCCATGGTGTCGATCAGCGCGTGGTAATGTTCGCGGCGCTCTGCGGGCTCCATGCCGGGCAGCGCGCCGTTCCACAGCGAGCGGCCGTCGGCCATGCTCATCACGAAGAACTTCGAGCCGATCACCTCGGGGTCTTCGCAGAGGCCATAGGTGCGCGGGACGGGGAAGCCGGTCGGGTAGAGCCCGGTCATCGCCGCATATTCGCGGTCGACCGCGTGGGCGCTGGGGAGCAGCTTGCCGAAGGGCTGGCGGCGCAGCACGTAGCTCGCGCCCGGCGTGTCGATCCGGTAGGTCGGGTTCGACTGGCCGCCCTTGAACTTGGTGTAGCTGATCGGGCCAGCGAAGCCCTCGACATGGGCCTCGAACCAGGCGGTCAGCGCAGGCAGATCGAGCGCGTCCTTCTCGGTCACTGCGACCGTGCCGACCATTTCCTTGTCGAAATCGATCTGGGGAGCGTCTGTCATCAGTCGAACACCACCACCGTGCGCGCGGAGTGACCGGCGCGCATCGTGTTGAAGCCCTCGTTCACCTGTTCGAGCGTGATGCGCTCGGCGATGATCGTGTCGAGATCGAGAAGCCCGCGCAGGTAGAAATCAACGAGGCGCGGCAGGTCGACCGGGAAGTGGTTCATCCCCATGATCGCGCCCATCAGCTTCTTGCCGCTGAGGAGATCAAAAGCGCCGAGCCCGACCTTGCAGTCGAGCGGCATCATCCCGAGGATCACTGCGGTGCCCCCGCGCTTGAGGCTGGCGACCGCGAGATCGGCCGAGGCCTGACGCCCCACCGCCTCGATCCCCCAATCGACCCCGCCGCCGCTGATCGCGATGATCTGCCTGGCGGCATCCTCGGCCAGCGCATCGACGGTGTGGGTCGCACCCAGCACCTCGGCAAGCGCGCGCTTTTCGGGCAGGGGATCGGCGGCGATGATCTTGCCTGCACCCGCGATCTTGGCCGCGTTGATGACCGCAAGGCCCACGCCGCCGCAGCCGACCACCAGCACGGTCTCGCCCGGGGTCACCTTGCAGGCGTTGAAGATCGTCCCCGCGCCGGTCGTCACCGCGCAGCCGAGCAGCGCCGCGCGGTCGAAGGGCATAGCCTTGTCGATCGCGACGCAGGCGTGCTCGTGGATCAGCATCTGCTCGCTGAGGGCCGAGAGGTTGAGCATCTGCGCGACCGGCGCGCCATCGGTGAAGGCGATGCGCGCAGGCTCGCCCTTGCCCCGGCGCGTGTCGCCGCCAAGGCACAGCGCCATGCGGCCGGTGACGCAGAATTCGCAATGCCCGCAGAAGGCCGAGAGGCAGGAGACGACATGGTCACCCGGCTTCACGGTCTGCACCTGCGATCCGACCGCGCGCACGATCCCCGCCGCCTCGTGCCCGGGAATGGCGGGAAGCGCGTGGGGGTAGTGCCCGTCGATGAAGTGCAGATCGGAGTGACACAGGCCGCAGGCCTTGGTGTCGATCAGCACTTCATGCGGGCCGGGCTCGGCATAGGTGACTTCGGCGATGCGAAGGCCTTGGCCGGGGGCTTCAAGGATGGCGGCTTTTGCCAATGATGTTCTCCCGAGGCCCCCTCCTCCACCGGAGGAGGGGGAGACTTTTCCTTAACGCGCCACGCCCATGTCGCCCGAGCTGAAGCTCTGACCGTCATTGGCCGCGCGTCCGTGGTTGCCGCGCAGGGCGTTCGCCGTCGGCCCCGGAACGGGCGCGTGCTTGGCGAATTCCATGTGCGCGATCGAGCGGGCGTGGACTTCGTCCGGCCCGTCGGCAAGCCGCAGGGTGCGCTGGTGGGCATAGGCCGAAGCAAGACCATAGTCCTCCGACACCCCGCCGCCGCCATGCGCCTGGATCGCATCGTCGATGATCTTGAGCGCCATGTTGGGCGCCTGCACCTTGATCATCGCGATTTCCTGCTTGGCCGCCTTGTTGCCGACCTTGTCCATCATGTCCGCCGCCTTGAGGCACAGCAGACGGGTCATGTCGATATCGATCCGGGCGCGCGCGACGCGCTCTTCCCAGACCGAATGCTTGTAGACCGGCTTGCCGAAAGCCTCGCGCTCCTGAAGGCGGCGGCACATCTTGGCGAGTGCCTCTTCCGCGACGCCGATGGTGCGCATGCAATGGTGGATGCGGCCCGGCCCGAGGCGGCCTTGCGCGATCTCGAAACCGCGGCCTTCGCCCAGCAGCATGTTGGTGACGGGGACGCGCACGTCCTTCATCTCGACCTCCATGTGGCCGTGCGGGGCGTCGTCATAGCCGAACACGGGCAGGTGCCTGAGGATGGTCACGCCGGGCGTGTCGATCGGCATCAGCACCTGCGATTGCTGCGCATGGCGCTGCGCTTCGGGATTGGTCTTGCCCATCACGATCGCAATCTTGCAGCGCGGATCGCCGAGGCCCGAGGACCACCACTTGCGCCCGTTGATCACATAGTGATCGCCATCGCGCTCGATGCGGGTCTCGATATTGGTCGCGTCGGAGGAGGCAGTGTAGGGCTCGGTCATCAGGAAGGCCGAACGGATCTCGCCGTTCATCAGCGGGCGCAGCCACTCTTCCTTCTGCTCGCGCGTGCCGTAGCGGTGGAAGACTTCCATGTTGCCAGTATCGGGCGCCGAGCAGTTGAACACTTCCGATGCCCAGCCAAGACGGCCCATTTCCTCGGCGCAGAGCGCATATTCGAGGTTGGTGAGGCCGGGGCCGTCGAATTCGAAGGTCTCGTCGACATGGTGATGGCTGTCATTGCGCGGCGGCATGAACAGGTTCCACAGCCCCGCCTCCTTGGCGAGCTTCTTCTTGTCTTCGATGATCTGGATCACCTTCCAGCGGTCGCCCTCGGCGTCCTGTGCCTTGTAGGTGTCCATGTTGGGGCGCACGTGCGCCTCGATGAAATCACGCACGCGGTCACGCCAATAGGCCTGCCTTTCGGTGGGTTCGAAGTCCATGGGGGGTTCCTCTCTCGTCCTTGATCGAAATCGAATCTTTGCATGACCGTGGCAGAGGCTTCGGCCCCCGCCAAGCTCTCATTTTCAGGGCACGCCTGCCTGTGTGGGCACTCCGGCAGGCCCCCGCTCGCGGGCGATCCGGGCGGCGATGCGGGTCTCGTGATCGGCGCGGGAGATGGGGAAGCGCGCCAGCCAGAAGGCCGCCGTCAGCGCGAGCACGGTGGCGACCAGCAGATAGGCGATCGCGAGGTTGCGCACCACATCGGGCGCGACCGCCGCCTGGGTGGTGCCGGGCGCGAGGCCGACGATCTGCACGATCAGGCTGGTGAGCAGGATACCCCCGCCGGTCGCCGCCTTGGTCACCAGCCAGTTGCCCGCGTAGAAGGTCCCCTCGGCGCGCTTGCCGGTGCGCTCCTCATAGGCCTCGACGATTTCGGCGACCATCGAGGTGGCCGAGATGATCGTCACCACGCCGAAGGTGTTGGCCGCGACCATGAAGCCCATGAACAGACCCGTCGACAGCACCGTTCCGGTGGTGGGCCAGAGCCCGGCGAGGAACAGGATATAGGGCGTGGCCGCAATGGCGAGCGTCACCAGCGATCCCGCCGCGCCGCTCATCGGCTTGCCGAAGCGGCGGTGTAGCGGGCCGACGATCAGGAACATCGCCACCACCGACAGGCCCAGCGCCAGCGGGTAGAGCTTGAAGGCGAGCTCGCTGAACTGCCAGACATAGCGGGTGACATAAAGCGTGATCGAGAGCGTAAGCCCGGTGCTGACATGGGCGGCGAGCGCCCCGCAGGCGAAGATCACGAAAGCGCGTTCGCGGAAGGCGTCGAAAATCTCGCCGAAGGCCTTCGCCAGCGAGAAGGGCGGCGAGTTGGTCTCGGGCAGACGTGCGACATAGCGGTGCTGGCCCGCCGCCGAGCCGATCACCGACACCAGTATGACAACCGCGCCGACCATCCCGAACAGCGCGTAGCCATCAGGCTCGAGCTGCGACTGCGGGGTCGGCAGGAACACCGTGAAGGCGAGCACCGACATGGCGAGCCCGCCGAGCCAGCCCGACAGGTAGCGGTAGCGGAACAGCGTGGTGCGCTCGACGTAATCGGCGGTAATCTCGGGCACCATGCTGATCGAGGGCACCTCGCAGGCTGACAGCAGCAGGCGCACGCCCACCGCCAGCATCACGATCTCCCAGAAGCCCGGCACCCCGGTGAAGGGCGGGCTCCACAGCAGCACCCATGCGAGCGCCAGCGGGACGGGGGCGATATAGAGCCACGGCAGGCGGCGGCCCCAGCGGGTATAGGTGCGGTCGCACAAGTGCCCGATCAGCGGGTCGACCAAGGCATCGATCACCAGCGCCGTCGCCAGCGCCGCGCCGACGATCCCGGCATCCACCCCCAGCACCAGATTGTAGAACGGCAGCAGGAAGAACGAAAAGCCGCCGTCCTTCACCCCGAAGGCCACCGCGCCGAAGCCGTGCATCAGTTTGAGCCGCCACGGAAGCGGCCCGGCCACAAGGCTCATCCGCGACTGCCTCTGCTGCTTGGCGATCCGCCGATTCCGGCCACGTGTCTCTCTCCCGTTTCGGTTGCGAACCTAGACCTATTGGCCCCGGCGTCAATCGTGGTCACGCTGACGCTACGGCAACCAATAGAGGCAAATTGGACGCTTGCAGCCCAGAGCGAATTGCTCCTAACGTAAGCGTCAAGTGAGAGACGAGAGAGGAGAGTCGGCCGATGGCTGATCTGGAAGCATTCCGCAGCGAAACCCGCGCGTGGCTGGAGGCCAACTGCCCGCCCGAAATGCGCGAGCCGGTGCGCGGCGAGGACGACATCTATTGGGGCGGACGCCGCGCGACTTTCAAGAACGATGCGCAGAAAAGCTGGCTCGAGGCCTGCATCGCCAAGGGCTACACCGTGCCGATGTGGCCCAAGCAATATGGCGGCGCGGGGCTTTCTCCTGCCGAAGCCAAGGTGCTGCGCGAGGAAATGGGCCGCATCAACGCCCGCCCGCCGCTCTCGTCCTTCGGCATCTGGATGCTCGGCCCCGCGCTGCTGCACTTCGGCACCGAGGGGCAGAAGCAGCGGTTCCTGAATGAAATCGCGCGCGGCGAAATCCGCTGGTGCCAGGGCTATTCGGAACCCGGCTCGGGCTCGGACCTCGTCAGCTTGCAGACCTTCGGCGAGGAAGTTGTTGATCCGGTGGGGGGCGATCACTGGGTCGTCAACGGCCAGAAGATCTGGACCTCCTACGCCGACCACGCCGACTGGATCTTCTGCCTCGTCCGCACCGACAAGGCCGACAAGTATCAGGGCATCACCTTCATGCTGTTCGACATGGCTTCGGCAGGCGTGACCACCAAGCCGATCCTGCTGATCAGCGGTAGTTCGCCCTTCTGCGAGACCTTCTTCGACAATGTCTCGGTGCCCAAGTCCTATGGCGATGATTGCCCGGCCCAGGTCGGCACCATCAATCGCGGCTGGGACGTCGCCAAGTATCTGCTCGGCCACGAGCGCGAGATGATCTCGGGCGCGGACGGCGGCGAGCGCGCGGCGGCGATCGGCGCGATGATGAAGCGCCATGCGGCGAAGCTCGGCGATGATCTTGACCCGGTGCTGCGCGCGGAGCTGGCCAATTTCGATGTCGACGCGCTGGCCTATGCCGCGATGGGCGAAAAGTTCCTCGACGAGATCAAGGTCGGCAAGGCGCACCCCGCGCAGCCGAACATGATGAAATATGCCGGGACCGAGCTCAACAAGCGCCGCCACGAGCTGATGATGGCGGTCGGCGGTTCGCGCAGTCTCGAATGGGAAAGCGAGGCGACCGAAAAGGGCAAGCCCGCCAGGAACTGGCTGCGCACCAAGGCCAACTCGATCGAGGGCGGGACGAGCGAAGTGATGCTCAACGTTATCGCCAAGCGCATTCTGGATTTGCCGGGGGCTTGATTTAGCAGCACGCGCCTCCCCGGACTTGATCCGGGGCCCCGCTTCTTTTGCGGGGGATGAAGGTAGCGGGATCCCGGGTCAAGCCCGGGAAGACGACGACTTGGAGAGGGAAAACCAATGCCCCTGTATCACAATGAAGATCAGGCGATGCTCGCCGACACCGCGCGCGGCTTTCTTGCCGAGGAAGGCAATATCGCCAAGCAGCTGCGCCACTGGCGCGACCGCAACTGCAAGGACGGCTTCGGCCACGCCCTGTGGAAGCAGATGGCCGAGATGGGCTTCACCGGGATGCTGGTGGAGGAAGCCGACGGGGGGCTCGGGATGGGCCATGTCGAGGCGGGGATCGTGCTGGAAGAGATCGGCCGCAACTTGACGCCCTCGCCGTTCCTCACCTCCTCGGTGCTGGCGGCGACGGCGCTGAAGCACGGCTCGGCCGACCTCAAGGGCCGCTACCTGCCGGGTCTGATCGCGGGGGATTCTGTGTTCGCCGTGGCGATCGACGAGACCGCCAAGCACCGCCCCTCGCGCATCACAACCCGCGCCGAGAAGTCGGGCAATGGGTTCAAGCTGACCGGCACCAAGAGCTTCGTCATCCACGGCGGCAGCGCCGACATGATCGTGGTCGCGGCGCGCACCTCTGGCGGCGATGAAGATGCGGACGGGATCACGCTCTTCGCCGTGCCCCGTGACGTTGCCGGGTTGTCGCACGATCATGTGCGCCTCGTTGACAGTTCGATGGCCACGCATACGCGCCTCGATGGCGTCGAACTGGACGGCGATGCCGTGATCGGCGAGATCGACGGCGGGCGCGCCGTGCTCGATGCCATGCTGGTCGCGGGCCGCGTCGGCGCGGCGGCGGAAGGCGTTGGCGTCGCGCGCGGGGCGATGGACATGACGGTCGACTACCTCAAGCAGAGGAAGCAGTTCGGGCGTCTGATCGGCGAGTTTCAGGCGCTCCAGCACCGCGCCAGCCACCTCTATTCCGAGGTCGAGATCGCCCGCGCGGCGACCATCAAGGCGCAGCAATTGCTCGATGGTGGCTCGGCCCATGCCGACCTGATGGCGAGCGTCGCCAAGGCCAAGGTCGCCAAGACCGCGCGGCTCGCGGTGCAGGAAGGCGTGCAGATGCACGGCGGCATCGGCATGACCGACGAATACGACATCGGCCTCTACATGAAGCGCGACCGCGCGCTGGCGGAGTTCCTGGGTGATGCCAACTTCCACGCCAATCGCGTGGCGGAATTGAGCGGGTATTGATCCTTCCTTCCCCTCCCGCAGGCGGGAGGGGCGCGAGACTTGGCTGCGCAGCGGCCTAGTCGCAGCGGGGTGGGCCTCCCCGGCCCATTCCCACCCCCAACCCCTCCCGCAAGCGGGAGGGGAGTCTGGAGAGAAAACATGGACATTCAATCACTTTTCAGCCTCGAAGGCCGCATCGCCCTCGTCACCGGCGGCAGCCGCGGGATCGGCAAGATGTTCGTCGAAGGCCTCCTCGCGGCAGGGTGCGCGCGGGTCTACATCTCGGCGCGCAAACCCGATCAGATGCAGGCGACCATCGATGAATTCGGCGCAGACCGCGTCATCGGCATCCCCGCCGACCTCTCGCAGATGGACGGCATGGTGGCGCTCGCCAATGAATTGAAGGCGCGCGAGAGCCGGCTCGACATCCTCATCAACAATGCCGGGGCCGCCTGGGGCCAGCCCTATCTCGAATTCTCCGAGGCCGGCTGGCACCGGACGATGGACCTCAACGTCAAGACGCCGTTCTTCCTCACCCAGAAGCTCCACGACCTGCTGGTCGCAGGCGGCAAGGGCGGGCACCCGGCCAAGGTGATCCACGTCTCCTCGATCGATGGCCAGCGGATCAACCCGTGGGAAACCTATGCCTATCAGGCCTCCAAGGCGGCGGTGATCCAGCTCACCCGGCGCATGGCCGCACGGCTGATCCACGACAATATCGTGGTGACCTCGATCGCACCGGGAGCCTTCCCGTCCGAGATGAACAAGGCCGCCAAGGACGCGCCCGACGCCTCGGCCTCCGGCATCCCCGCCAAGCGCATCGGCACGCCTGAGGACATGGCGGCCGCCGCGATCTACCTTTGCAGCCGCGCGGGCGACTATGTGGTGGGCGAGACGCTGACGGTCGATGGCGGGGTGGTCAACGCGCTGCTCCCCAACCACTTCGCCGACCCGAGCGGCGGCGGTCACTGATCGGTGCTGTGAGGGCCGCACAAGAAGGGCCGCCGGTTCGCTCCGGCGGACCCTTTTTTGTACGCGGCTTAGGCGATTGCGGCCTTTGCCGGATCGGCATAGACTGACGCGTCGTTACACTTGCGAGGGCCGCAATCATGCTCAGAATTCCCAAGACTGTGTTCGCGGCCTGCGGGCTTGCGCTGATGCTGCCGGGCGCGGCCGTCGCCCAGCAAGCCGCACCCGAAGCGCCGAAAGCCGCGGAGGAGGAGGAGTTCCTGCTCGACGAGGCCCCCGCCGCGCCCGCCGAAGTCACGCCCGAAATCACCGCCATCCTCGAGCAGATGGATCAGGTGATCAAGGCGCTTGATGCCGGGGCGGAGCGCACTGGCAACAGCTGGCAGTTCACGCTGCAGGAGCGCACCATGCTGGTCGTCACCGATACCAACGCCGGACGGATGCGGATCATCACCCCGATCGCGATGGTCGAAGACCTGCCCGATGGTGCGATGCAGCGGCTGATGCAGGCCAATTTCGATACCGCCCTCGACGCGCGCTATGCGGTGGCGCAGAACCTTGTCTGGGGCGCGTTCATCCATCCGCTCGACACGCTCACCCAGCGCGATTTTGCCGCGGGAATTCTCCAGACCCATGCCATCGGCGAAACCTTCGGCACCACCTTTTCGAGCGGCGCCATCAGCTATGGCGGGGGGGACAGCAGCGCGATCTACGAAGAGCAGCTGAAGGCCCTGCTCGAAGACATCGAGCGCAACGCCTCCACCTGACCCGGACAAAAAACGGCCCACACCCCTCTTGCAAGGAATGTGGGCCGAAGTGGAGCGGAGAGAACAGCCCCCCCGCCCGGGTCGCGTCTCCGCTATTGCGGAAGGCGCGTTGCCGGTCTGTGACGGGCATCACGCCGTGTCAGGATGGAACGATATAGTCTGCCCTCCGCCAGCCGTTGCCGGGTCGCGCGCGCGTCCCTATCCTCGGCAACCGAAGGGGGCTCACATGATGCTCGATACGCTCGACGATCTCATCGCCCGGCTCGCGCCCGACACGCTGCTGCGTGCGCTTGCGCCCGACCAGCTCGAACAGCTGCTGCGCGAGGCCACCCGGCGCGACCTGCGCCCCGGTGAGCCGATCATCTCGCAGGGCGACGAGGATGGCGACTTTGCGGTAGTGGTGCTGACCGGCGGGCTCAAGATCACCATGGTCAGCGCCAGCGGGCACGAGATCATCCTCAACTATTGCGGCCCCGGCGAGCTGGTCGGCGAAATCGCGATGCTCGACTCTGGCCCGCGCACCGCGAGCGTGATCGCGGCGGTGCCTTCGGCGGTGCTGCTCCTGCCCTCGCACACCTTCCTCGCCGCGGCGACCGCCAATCCGGTCTCGGCCGCGGGCGTGATGCGCGAACTTGCGCGGCGGGTGCGCCAGCTCAATCTGGTGATCGAGAGCGACCGCACCTTCTCGATGGCCCCGCGCCTTGCGCGCGCGCTGGTGCGGCTGGTCGATCCCGCGCGCGCGGATGGCCGGCTGCGCTACGATCCCAACCAGAGCGACCTTGGCGCCTTTGCCGGGCTTGCGCGCGAGAATGTCAGCCGCCTGCTGTCGGACTGGGAAGCGCAAGGCGTGATCGCGCGCGAGGGCCGCGTGCTTCAGGTGCGCGATCTCAAGTTCCTGCAAACCCTCGCCGAGTTCGGCGACGACGCGTGATGTCGGGTCGCGCTGACGCGAACCGCGATGTATGGCTCAGCCCATCAGCCCGCGGACAAATGGAATCAGTCCGGTCTGGCGCATGCGCTTCATGCGTTCCGCCTCCAGAATCGCACGCACCTTGTCGAAGCAGACGTCGATATCATCATTGATGATGACGTAGTCGTAGCCGTCCCAGTGGCTGATCTCGGCCCGCGCGCGCTCCATGCGGGCGGCGATGACCTCCGGGCTGTCGGTGGCGCGGCCTTTCAAGCGGCGGTGCAGCTCGTCGATCGAGGGCGGCAGGATGAACACCCGCACCACATCCTGCTGGTCCTTCTGGTAGAGTTGCTGGGTGCCCTGCCAGTCAATGTCGAACAGGAAGTCCTGCCCCTCCTTCAGCCCGGCGCGGATCTTGCCCTTGGGCGTGCCGTAGCGATGGCTGAAGACCTCCGCCCATTCGTAGAAATCGTCCTCGTCGATCATCGCCTGGAACTGTTCGGGCGAGACGAAGTGGTAGTGCACCCCGTCGATCTCGCCCGGACGCGGGGGGCGGGTGGTGGCGCTGACCGAGAGCTTGATCTCCGGGTCCTTGGCCAGCAGCATGCGCGACAGTGTGGTCTTGCCCGCGCCCGAGGGCGAGGAGAGGATGAACATCAGGCCCCGGCGGTGGAGCTGGTCTGCGGCATTGTGTGAGGATTCGCCCATGGGTTCCGTTGCACCAACGGGACGGCACAAATCAAGCGGGGATCAGGATTCGCCCGAGGATGGGGGCGCGGGCGGCGCGGCCTTTCGGGCGCGGCGCTTCGTCTCGAGCCGCTTGCCCCGGTCGTAGAACACCTTGGCCGCGAGCCCGCCTGCGACCATCGCGAGACCCATCGGCGAACGGCGCGCGAGGCGGCTTGCGCCATAGAGCGCGAGGCTGGACGCAAGCCCGCGCTTGTCGACCAGCTTGGCGGCCTTGTCTGCACCGTGCCCCTTGACGAGCAGGCCCTTCTCCAACCGGTCGCGCAGCAGGCCTCCGGCTGCGCGCAGCACGATATCGGCGATCACGAGATTGGTGCCGGCCGAAGGGCTGGGGAGGGGCAGGCCGCCCGGGCCTGTGCCAGCGGGCTTGCCGGGCGTTTCAGCGGGCGGCGGCGCTTCGGCCTTGCCGCGCCTGCCCCTCGCTGTCCGCTTGGCCCCCGCCACCTTGCGTGCCTATTTCTTGCGGCCGAAATCGATCGAGACGACGTTCGAGCCGTCGGGATCGGTGTCCGGCCCGTCGTTCTCGGCATCCTCGTGCGCCTCGGGCTCGAGCTCGCCCGCTGCGGCCTGGAATTGCAGACCGAAATCGACCGCCGGGTCGACGAAGGCGGTGATCGCGGC
>JACESM010000190.1 GCA_013911835.1 Porphyrobacter sp.
TTCAGGCGAGCGGGTGCAACGGCTCCAGCGCCCATGCGCAAATGTACATCATGAACACGCTGCTGCGGTATGGCTCGGCGGAGCAGAAGGCCGAATATCTCCCTCGGATCGCCAGCGGCGAGCTGCGCTTACAGGCCTTCGGAGTCTCGGAACCCACCAGCGGCACCGACACCCTCAGCCTCAAGACCCGCGCGGTCAGGGATGGCGACGAATACGTGATCAACGGCCAGAAGATCTGGACCAGCCGCGCCGAATATTCCGACCTCATGCTGCTGCTTGCCCGCACCACCCCGCGCGAGGAAGCCGCAAGCAAGACCGAGGGGCTGTCGATCTTCCTCGTCGACATGCGCAAAGCCCAGAAGAACGGCATGGCCATCAAGCCGATCCGCACGATGATGAATCACTCCTCTTGCGAGGTGTTCTTCGACGATCTGCGCATCCCGGCCTCCGCGCTGGTGGGCGAGGAGGGGAAGGGCTTCCGCTATATCCTCTCCGGCATGAACGCCGAGCGCATCCTGATCGCGGCCGAGTGCATCGGGGATGCCAAGTGGTTCATCGAGAAGGCGACCGGCTATGCAAAAGACCGGAGTGTCTTTGCCCGGCCCATCGGCCAGAATCAGGGCGTCCAGTTCCCGATCGCGCGCTGCTACGCCCAGATGCGCGCCGCCGAGCTGATGGTGCACCACGCCGCACGGGTCTACGACGAGGGCGGCAACCCCGGCGCGGAAGCCAACATGGCCAAGCTCCTCGCTTCGGAGGCCAGTTGGGCGGCGGCCGACATGTGCGTCCAGACCTTCGGCGGCTTCGGATTTGCCGAGGAATATGACGTCGAACGCAAGTTCCGCGAGGCGCGGCTCTATACCGTCGCGCCGATCTCGACCAACCTCATCCTTTCCTACCTTGCGGAACACGTGCTCGGCCTTCCCCGGTCTTACTGAAATCGCCCGGCAAGCCCCGTTTTGTTGCGCATTGCAGCGCATTCCCCTTGCGGCGCGGGCGCAAGTGTGATTCTGTGACACCCGACGCCGCGATCGGGATTTGCGCGGCGAGGGGACTGTTTCGCATCATGCGCAAGCCACCAAGGGAAAGCAGGCTGAAGCGAGCCGTGGCGCTGATGGCGCTGCTGCTGATCGCGGGCTTTGCCGTGGCCGGCCCCACCGGGCTGCTCGCCTGGAGCGAGAACGCCTCCGCGCTCGAAGCCCGCAAGGCCGAGATCGCCAAGCTCACCGAAAAGCGCGATGGCTTGCGCAACCGGGTCATGCTGCTCGATCCCGACGCTGCTGACCCCGATCTCGCCGGCGAGCTGGTGCGCGACCAGCTGGGCGTGATGCGCGAAGACGAGGTCGTGATCACGCTCGACGACGAGTGATCCGCCCCGCGATTTCCAAATCGACCTGATTTCGTATGCGCGTGCAGTTTTCTGCAACGCCTTGCCGTTGCGTCACCCCCGCTAGCCTGCCTATAGAGCATGGACTTGGACTGCGTTTCTCCTCCCCATGAGCGCGCCAGAGAGAGGGATACTTATCTTGGCCAAAAAGCCCGCAAAGGCAGCCGCTTCGGCTGCGGACGACGCCGATTTCATCCTGCATTCGCTGCAGGAGGCTTTCGAGGCGAACAAGCGCTACGCCGCCTCGGAAAGCGAAATGCTGGAGTTCTACCGCCAGATGCTGCTGATCCGCCGGTTCGAGGAGAAGGCCGGGCAGCTCTACGGCCTCGGCCTGATCGGCGGGTTTTGCCACCTCTATATCGGCCAGGAAGCAGTCGCCATCGGACTTCAGAGCGCGCTCGACAATGACCGCGACTCTGTCATCACCGGCTACCGCGATCACGGCCACATGCTCGCCTACGGGATCGATCCCAAGGTGATCATGGCCGAGCTGACCGGCCGTGAATCCGGCATTTCGCGCGGCAAGGGCGGGTCGATGCACATGTTCTCGACCGAGCATAAGTTCTACGGCGGCCACGGCATCGTCGGTGCGCAGGTGGCACTGGGCGGCGGGCTCGCGCTCGCGCACCAGTACAATAATGACGGCGGCCTGTGCCTTGCCTATTTCGGCGACGGCGCGGCCAACCAGGGCCAGGTCTACGAGACCTTCAACATGGCTGCGCTCTGGAATCTCCCCATCGTTTTCGTGGTCGAGGACAACCAGTACGCGATGGGCACGGCCTCCTCGCGCTCGTCGGCCGAAACCCGTTTCCATCGCCGCGGCACCGCCTTCCGCATTCCCGGGATGGAAGTGAACGGGATGGACGTGCTCGAAGTGCGCGCCGCCGCTGAAGTTGCCTTCGCCCATGTGCGCGCGGGCAAGGGTCCGGTGCTGATGGAGTGCAACACCTATCGCTACCGCGGGCACTCGATGTCCGACCCGGCCAAGTACCGCACCCGCGAGGAAGTGCAGGAACAGCGCGACCACCACGACCCGATCGAGGGCCTCAAGAAGACCCTGATCGAAGCCGGCAAGACCGAGGACGAATTGAAGGCCATCGACAAGGCGATCCGCGCCGAGGTGGCAGAAGCCGCCGATTTCGCCGAAACCTCGCCTGAGCCCGCAGCGGGTGAACTCTATACCGATGTTCTCGTGGAGGAGTATTGAGCCATGGGAATCGAACTGAAGATGCCGGCGCTTTCGCCCACCATGGAGCAGGGCACGCTTGCCAAGTGGCTCAAGCAGGAAGGCGACACCATCCAGCCGGGCGACATCATCGCCGAGATCGAGACCGACAAGGCGACGATGGAATTCGAAGCGATCGATGAGGGCGTGCTCGAGAAGATCCTCGTGCCCGCCGGCACCGAGGACGTGGCTGTCGGCGCGGTGATCGCGTTGATTTCCGGAGAAGGGGAGGCCGCCGCGCCTGCATCCGCACCCGCGGCCGAACCTGCGCCTGCCCCGACGTCGGTTGCGGCGCCCGCTCCCAAGGCGGAAAAGCCCGCAGCGGCCGCTCCCGCTGCCGATCCCGCCATCCCGGCCGGCACCCAGCTCGTCAGCACCACCGTGCGCGAGGCGTTGCGCGATGGCATGGCCGAGGAAATGCGCCGCGACCCGCGCGTCTTCGTGATGGGTGAGGAAGTCGCCGAATACCAGGGTGCCTACAAGGTCACTCAGGGTCTTTTGGCGGAATTCGGCCCCAAGCGCGTCATCGACACGCCGATCACCGAATACGGCTTTGCCGGGATCGGGACGGGCGCGGCGATGGGGGGGCTGCGTCCCATCGTCGAGTTCATGACCTTCAATTTCGCGATGCAGGCGATCGACCACATCATCAACTCGGCCGCCAAGACCAATTACATGTCGGGCGGCCAGATGCGCTGCCCGATCGTGTTTCGCGGGCCCAACGGCGCGGCCTCACGCGTGGGCGCGCAGCACTCGCAGAACTACGGTCCGTGGTATGCGAGCGTTCCGGGCCTGATCGTGATTGCGCCCTATGACGCGGCCGATGCCAAGGGGCTGATGAAGGCTGCAATCCGCTCCGAGGATCCGGTGGTCTTCCTGGAGAATGAGCTGGTCTACGGCCGCAGCTTCGATGTGCCCGCGATGGACGACTATGTCCTGCCCATCGGCAAGGCCCGCGTCGTGCGCCAGGGCAAGGATGTCACCATCGTCAGCTATTCGATCGGCGTCGGCCTCGCGCTGGAGGCAGCGAACTTGCTGGCGGGGGAGGGGATCGACGCCGAGGTGATCGACCTCAGAACGCTGCGCCCGCTCGACAAGGAAACTGTCCTCACCAGCCTGGCCAAGACCAACCGGCTGATCGTCGCCGAAGAGGGCTGGCCGACCTGCTCGATCGCGTCCGAGATCATCAGCATCTGCATGGAGGAAGGCTTCGACCACCTCGATGCGCCGGTGCTGCGGGTGTGCAACGAGGACGTGCCGCTGCCCTATGCGGCCAACCTCGAAAAGCTCGCGCTCATCGATGCCGCGCGCATCGCCGAAGGCGCGCGCAAGGTGTGCTACAGGAAGTAGGACGGTGACCGGCCCGGCCGATCAGGCCGGGCGGTTCGCCGAATAGGTGCTGCAGCGCGCCACCGGCCCGCCCGGGTAGATCTGGGACAGATCGCGGTTGTCACGCACGTTGTAAGCCGCCGTGTAGACAATCTGCTGGTTGTTGAAGAGGTTCATCGGTGTGATCGAGCGGTAGTCGTAGGCGACCTCGACGAACATCACCGCCGTGCCTTCCGATGCGGTGATGTAGCGCCCGGGCACGCCCATGCCCGGGAAGCTGGTGCCGGTCGCGCCCGCGCCCTCGACGCCGAAGCTGGAGTTGTAGTTCTTCGCCCCGCGGCAGCGTTGCCAGGCGATCCATTGTCCGCCCTGGGCGTTGCGCTGGAGGCTGGAAATGATCACCCGCCCCTGCTGGTAGATACCGATGTTCTCGCCCAGCTTTTCGGCGCCCAGCAGGGTGTCGATGATGTCACTTTCGAAGACCCGGCGAGCGACGAGCGAACTGTCGTCACCCACGCGCGAGGCGTTGTCGGCCAACTGCATCGCGACCTGGCTGACCTGGAGGTGGGCGATCACCAGAGCGGCAGTGTCCGTCCCCAGCATGCCCATGCCGAGCACAAGCGGTGCTGCGAAGGCAAATTCGACCATGGCGAGGCCCGAGACATCCTGCTTCAGGTTGCGCAGGCTCTGACGGATCGAGCGAATCATGTGCAATTCCTCACGGTGGGAGTCAGGTTGCTTCCCGCGTCGAATGGCTGGCGCCGCAGCACTGTCGTAGCCGACAGGGTGACGTTGGTGGGCAGGCCGATCAACCCGAACATCGGGAAAAGCCGCGGGTAGCTTACATTGGTGGTATAGAGCAGAACGTCACGCGCAGTCCCGAGACCTGACTGACCACGATAGGTGTCCCAGGCCGAATTGTTGTTCGAATCCTCGTAGGGCTCGCCGCCATCGCAGCGCCCGTCATTGTCGATGTCGGTGTAGGGCTCGGGCTCGTTCACGTCCCTGAAGTCGTCGAAAGCCGACGTTGTGAAGGTGATCGTCGCGCCATTGGGCATCACAGCACGGATCTGGTCCTGCACCCGGCCATTGATATCCGTCGCCGAGAGCGCGGCCGATTCCAGTGTGTAGTCGCGTGCCGCCTTCTGCATGGCGCCATTGAGCACCGCGCTGGTGTACTGCGTGTGGGCGATGTCGAACAGGCCCATCAGCATCAGGATCAGCACCGGGCCGACGATCGCGAACTCGACCAGTGTCGCGCCTTCGCGGTCGCGGCGCAGGTGCCGCAGGACGCGGCGGGCCACGAAGAGACGCCGCCGGATCATTGCGTGAGCCTCAGCGCGGCGATCTTCTGCGCGATCTCCTGGAAGCGCGCGGTGAGCGTCGCGTTGTCGGCCGCCTGGAAGGCGCGGCCGGGCGAGGCACAGTCGATCAGGTTCTGGGTCAACGCGACCCCGAAGGCGACCACCCAGACCGTGATGTTCTCCTGCTGCGCGGCGCGGCAGACGGCTTGCAGACGGGCGGCGCGGCGGTTGCGTTCGCGCGTGGCATTGCCATCGCCGGTGATGCGGCGGTCCCACCATTCGATCCCGTGGGTCGAATAGTTCTCGACATTGTTCACCTGCGCACCGTCGGTCATGAAAACGATGTGGCGCGAGATCGGATCGCCGTTGGGGGCCGAGGTGTTGTCGGCCGCATACATCCCGCGCGGCGAGATGAAGCGCGCGCCCCACAGCATGCCGATATCGTGATAGGTGTTCCCGCTCGCCTGAAGTGCATCGACATAGGTCTGGAGATCGGTGCGGGTGATTTCGGTCAGCCTGCGGGCCGGGCGCGGGCAGGTATAGCCGGGACGGTTCTCGTTGCCGGTCTGGTAGAACCAGGCGAGGTTGTTGCCGTTCGAATCCTCGCGCTTCCACACCGCGTTGATCAGCGCGGGCTTCCAGCGCTGCGTTTCGTTGGCGGGCACCAGGTT
>JACESM010000191.1 GCA_013911835.1 Porphyrobacter sp.
GCCCCGCGTTGCCGTGGCGCGCGCGGGCCTCGGCCCAAAGGGTGAGGATGCGCACGATGTCGTGCCGCGTTTGATCGGCAATGCCCGGCAGCTCGACCCGGCGCCGCACGTTCATCGGCATTTCGCGCCGCAGCGAGAGGTAGCCCGAGTGCATCTCGGCGACCATCGCGCGCGCCATCGCCCGGGCGGCGTCGTCCTTGGGCCAGAACCGCTCACGCCCGACCTTGTCGGCGCAGTATTCGAGGATCGCGAGGCTGTCCCACACCACCGCGTCGCCATCCCACAGGATCGGCACCTTGCCGCTGGAAGGCTGCACCTCGCCCATGTCCTGCTTCAGCCGGTCCCACTCCTCGCCCATGATCGGCACGGTCAGTTCCTCGAAGTGCAGACCCGACTGCTTGAGCGCGAGCCAGCCGCGCAGGCTCCAGCTCGAGTAGTTCTTGTTGCCGATGATGAGTTTCATGGGTCTGCGCTCCACCTGCGAGACGGTTTAAGCCGCTCCCCTAGGAATTCAGACTGGCACTGTCGAGGCTGAACGGGCTATCGGACGCAAACAAGGAGCCGACCGATGACCCTGCCCCCCTTCCATCTCGCCTTCCCGGTCGACGATCTGGCAGCCGCGCGCCGTTTCTATGGCGAGGTGATGGGCTGCGCAGAGGGGCGCTCCTCGGAGGAATGGGTCGATTTCGATTTCCACGGCCACCAGATCGTCGCCCACCTCGCACCGGGGCAGGCCGGGGACCGCGCCAAGAACCATGTTGATGGCCACGGCGTGCCCGTCCCCCATTTCGGGCTGGTGCTGAGCATGGCCGATTGGGAAGCGCTCGCCGAGCGGCTGCGCGCAGGCGGATGCGAATTCGTGATCGCGCCGACAATTCGTTTCAAGGGCCAGCCGGGCGAACAGGCGACGATGTTCCTGCGCGATCCATCGGGCAATGCGCTCGAGTTCAAGGCCTTCGCCGATCCAGCCAGCCTGTTCGCGACCTGAAGGGCAGCGCCCTTCGGGCATCAACCTTAGTTACCTTGAAAGACCTTGGTAAGGCTAACGGGTTGCTAACCATTAATCCGTAATTGTGCGGAGCATGACCAACCATGCTCGCCAGTACGGCCCCCTCGCCTCGATCATTGCCACCGCCCTGCTGGCCGGTGCCGCCACCCCTACGCTCGCGGCGGGCGTGACGGCCGGCACGCTGATCGAGAACACCGCCACCGCCAGCTTCGATGAAGCCGGCACGCCGCGCAGCGTCGATTCGAACACGGTCACCGTGCGCGTCGACGAACTGCTCGATGTCACCGTGACCTCGCTCGACACCGGGCCGATCAGCACCACCCGCGGCAACGCCGTGCTGACCTTCGAAGTGACCAACCCCGGCAACGGCGCCGAGGCCTTCCTGCTCACCGCCGATCCGGCCGTGGCGGGCAATGACTTCGACGTGACCGTGCGCGGCGTCGCCATCGATAGCGACGGCAACGGCGTCTATGAAGAAGGTGTCGACCAGGTGCTCACCGGCCCGCTGACCACCCCGGTGCTGGCGCCCGATGCGCGCGTCACTGTGTTCGTGCTCGTCACCGTGCCCGACACCGCGGCCGACGGCGACACCAGCAATCTCCAGCTCACCGCCGCCGCCGCGACCGGCAACGGCACGCCGGGCACGGTGTTTGCGGGCGAAGGCGAAGGCGGCGGGGATGCGGTGGTCGGTTCGACCGGTGCGCTCGCCGATGCCCGCGGCACGCTCAGCAGCGCGGTCGCGAGCGTCCAGCTCGTCAAATCGGTTGCCCTGCGCGATCCTTTCGGCGGCACCAGCGCGGTGCCGGGGGCGACCGCGACCTTCACCATCGAAGCGCGCGTCAGCGGGAGCGGCAACGTCGCCAACCTCATCGTCACCGACGCCATTCCGGCCGGCACGACCTATGTGCCGGGCACGCTCGCGCTCGATGCGGGCACGCTGACCGACGCGGCTGACACCGACGCCGGGACCGCCTCCGACGCCAGCGGGATCAGCGTCACGCTCGGCAGCGTGCCGGCGGGCACCAACCGCAGCGTCACTTTCGACGTCACCATCGACCAGTAATTCACGATCACCGCCCGGGCCTGACCGGCCCGGGCAATTGCAAACGATAACATAGATTTACGAGCCATCGGGAACCAGACCATGAAGACCGTGACCACCTTCCTCCTCGCCTGCGCCGCAGCGGTTTCGCTGACCGCGCCGGCCGTGCCGCTTGCCGCGCAGGATGTGGCACCCGCGGTCTCGGTCGATGGCGACATCAAGTCCGAAAAGACCACCACCGATGCCGACGGCAAGACCCGCGTCGAGCTGGTCGAGCCTGCAAGCTTCCTGCCCGGGGATCGCCTGATCTTCGGGCAAAACTACAAGAACGCCAGCCCCGACGTGGTGACCAATTTCGTCATCACCAACCCGCTGCCCTCAGCCGTGCGCCTCGCGCCCGACGCCGATCCGGCGCTTGAGGTGTCGGTTGATGGCGGCAAGAGCTGGGGCAAGCTTGCCGCGCTCAGCGTCTCCGTTTCCGACGGCACCACCCGTTCCGCCACCCATGCCGACGTGACCCATGTCCGCTGGGTGCTGGCGACCATCGCTCCGGGCACGGCCGGTCGGGTCGCCTTTCCCGTGATCATCCGCTGACCAGCGGACGGTAACCGCCAAGCCCCGCGGGCGGCACGATTGACGCGGGGCAGACACTCGGGACCACAACCATGAAGACCACCAAGCAGTTGCTGGGTGCGGTGAGCGCTATCGCACTTGTCGCAATGTCCAGCACCCCTGCTCTGGCCGCAGGGACCAGAGCAGGGACGACGATCAGCAACACCGTCATCGTCAACTACAATGTCAGTGGCAACGCCCAGAACGCGGTGGAGGCGACCGACAGCTTCACCGTTGACCAGCGCGTCAACCTGACTGTCACTGCGATCACCACGCCTGTCACGGTGTCGCCGAACCAAGCCGATCGGGTTCTGGCCTTCGACGTCACCAACCTCGGCAACTTCACGGCTGACCTCGCCCTCACCACCGCGCTGCGCGGCGGTACTGCGGCGAACATCAGCAACATCCGCATCTACCGTGACCTCGACGGCGACCGTGTGCTCGATGCCGCGGAAGTCACCGCCGGAGAGATCACCTACCTCGACGAAGTCGCCGAAGACGCGACGGTCGCGGTGCTGGTCGTGTCGGACATCGGCATCAACGCGGTGAACGGCAACACCTTCGACGTCGCGCTGACCGCTGCAGCGCATGCTGCGGGCACCGCGGGCACGCTCGGCACCCGCCTCCAGGCGAGCACCGGCGCGAACCAGGTCGACGCGGTCGACACCGTGCTGTTCGACGGCCAGGGCGTCTCGGACGCCGACAATGACGGCGCCTTCTCGGCGCAGGGCCGCTACACTGTCTCGGGCGCGGTGCTGGCCGTCGCCAAGACCAGCCGCGTGGTGTCGGATCCGGTCAACGGGGCGACCAACCCCAAGGCAATTCCGGGCGCAACGATCGAGTACTGCATCACCGTGGCGAACGCTGCGGGTGCGGCGACCGCGGCGGGCGTGAACCTGCTTGACGATCTTCCGGTGGACGTCGCCTACAGCGCGGCCTTCGGGATCTTCGTCGACGGCGACGCGAGCTGCACCAACGGCACGCCGGGCGGCACCTTCAACGGCGGCGCGGGCGTCAACCAGCGCGACCGGATCACCGGCACGCTCAGCGACGTGGCGGCGGGGCAGACCCGGTCGCTCTACTTCCAGGTCCAGATCCGCTAAGCTGATCGGGACTTAGGTCTTGCGAGTGTTCCCCTCCCTGTGGCGATTGGCAGCGGTACTGTGCGCAGTACTGCTGCCTTTCGGCTATCCGCAGGAGGGGACGCACGCGCAGTCGACGGGCGGCGTGCGCACCGTCACCAATATTGCCGAGGCCAGCTGGGATGCGGGCGGCACCCGCCGCGAGATCACCAGCAACCCGGTGCGTTTCGATGTCACCGCCGGGCCATCGGCACCGCCCGCGATCCGCGTCTATCGCCGCGCGCCCGGCGATGGCGGGGCCGAACTCGTCTTCCGCGCGCCGCAGTGCAGCGCCGGTGCCGTTTCCGTGGCCGAGCTGCGCGCCACAGCAACTGCCAGCCTGACCCCGGGCGGCAACGCGACCTCGACCGCCCCCACCTCCGTCGCGATGGTCCAGCAGACCGACGAGCTGCGCGGGGGCGAGCCGCTGTTCTTCGAAATCACCGCCGCTTCGGCCAACCTCGATCCGACCGTGATCGACAGCCTCACCGTGGTGCTCACGACCCCCGAGGGCGACCGCGAGACCATGACCGTGTTCGAGACCACCGCCGACAGCGGGATCTTCGCCGGCGTGATCGAGACCCGCCGCATCCCCCCTCCGCTGGTGCAGGAGGACTGCCGCCTCAGCGTCGGGGCCGATACGCGCATCACCATCGCCGCGATGCGCCCGGGCGAGGACGCGATCCTCATCTCGGCCGATGTCCTCGTGCTGGTCGACCCCTTCGGCGTCGTCTTCGACAGCGAGACCGGCGCGCCCGTCTCCGGCGCGCGTGTCACCCTTGTCAACGTCGATACCGGAGCGCCCGCGACCGTGTTTGCCGAGGACGGCGTAACCTCGTGGCCTTCCAGCATTATCAGCGGCCAGCCGATCACCGACGGCAGCGGACGCGTGGTGCAGATGGGGCCGGGCGAATTCTGGTTCCCGCTCACCAACCAGGGCCGCTTCCGCCTGGTGGTCGAGCCGCCCGAACCCTTCACCGCGCCCTCGGTCGCCCCGCGTGACGTGCTCGCGCGCCTCACCCGGCCCGATGGCCGCGCCTACGTGATCCGCGAGGGCTCGTTCGGCGACATCTTCGTGCTCGACAACCCGGTGCCCTTCGAGGTCGACATCCCCGTCGATGGCCCCGCCGCCGATCTCGGCCTCGTCAAGACCGCCTCGCGCACCCGCGCCGAGCCGGGCGACGTGGTGTTCTACACGCTGACCGTCAGCAACACCGATCCTGCGCGCATCCGCCGCGCGGTGACGATCACCGACACCCCCTCGCGCTGGCTGCGGCTGCGCCCCGACAGCCTGCGCATCAACGGCGCGCAGGCCCCGGGCGCGCTCACCACCTCGCCCGATGGCCGCGTGCTGACAATCGCGCTGGGCGACCTTGCCGCGGGCTCCTCGACCAAGGTCACCTATGCCATGTCGGTGCGCCCCGATGCGCCTCCGGGCCGCGCGGTCAACCTCGCGCTCGCCCGCGACAGTCTGGGCCGCGAGGTGCGCGCCGATGCCGTGCTCGATATCGACCGCGATGGCATTGCCGACCGCATGACCATCATCGGCCGCGTGACCGAAGGGTCCTGCACCCTGCCCGAGGCCGAGCGCCGCGGCATCCCGGGCGTGCGGGTGATGCTCGAGGACGGCAGCTTCGCGGTCACCGATGCCGACGGGCGCTACCACTTCGAGGGCGTGGTCCCCGGCACCCACGTGGTGCAAGTCGCGCCGATGACGCTGCCTGAAGGCGGCCAGTTCGTCGATTGCACGCAGAACACCCGCAGCGCGGGTAGCGCGATCTCGCGCTTCGCCATCGGCCAGGGCGGGAGCCTGGTCGTCGCCGATTTCCACGCCGTGCTGCCCGAAGCCGCGCGCGCCAAGCTCGCCCCGCTCCCGGCCCCCGCTGCCGAAGCCGCCAAGGACGCGCCCAAGGACGCGCCCAAGGATTCCGGCCCCATCGTCACCGATTACCTCGCGCTGGGCGATGGCGAGGACGGCTTCCTCGCCCCCACCCCCGACGCCAACCCGCGCGCGCCCGCGGTCAAGGTCGCAGTGCGACACCGTCTGGGCCAGAGCGTCCAGCTGTTCGTCGATGGCAAGCCCGTCAACCCGCTCG
>JACESM010000192.1 GCA_013911835.1 Porphyrobacter sp.
TGGGCATGCTGGTGAAGCTGGCGGGGGAGCGCGGCGCGCATCTGGGCGAGCTGATCTTCTGGCGCCAGCTCATCACCACCCTGCTGCTCGGCGCGGGGCTGGCGTTGACCGGCAGGCTTGCGCTGCTGAAGACGCAGCGCCTGCCCGCCCATTCCCGGCGCGCGGCGAGCGGATTGTTCGGGATGATCTTCACCTATGGTGCGGTGCTGCTGCTGCCGCTGGCCGAGGCGACCACGTTGGGCTTCACCGCCCCGGTCTTTGCCGTGCTGCTCGCCATCGTGTTGCTGCGCGAGCGGATCGGCCCCTATCGCTGGAGCGCGGTGGCGATCGGCTTTGCCGGGGTCATCGTGGTGATGCAGCCCTTCTCGGGCCTCCATGAAGGCGTAACGCTTGCGGGCGTCGCAGTGGGTCTTGTCGCGCCCTTCATGGTGGCGCTCATCAGCTTCCAGATTCAGGACCTCAACACCACCGAAAACCCGTGGAGCATCGTCTTCTGGTTCGCCGCGCTGACCACGCCGGTCGCCGCGCTCGCGCTGCCCTTCGTGGCGGCGGCGCATGACCCGCTCACCTGGGGGCTGATCCTCGGCATGGGGCTGGTGGGGGCGGCCGCGCAGATGCTGCTGACGACCTCGCTGCGCTTCGGCTCGGCCGCCGTGATCCTGCTGATGGATTACACCGCACTGCTGTGGGCGAGCTTCTACGGCTACGCCATCTTCGAGCGCGCCCCGCCCGCCAGCCTGTGGCTCGGCGCGCCGCTGATCATCGGCGCGGGCCTGCTGATCGCCTGGCGCGAGCGGCAGCTTGCCAAGGCCCGCACCGCCGCGCCAAAGCGTGTCGCTTCAGCGGCTAGTCAGGAATAAATGTTCAACCCTGCGCGTTAACTGGTCGAGACTTGACAAGGAGCCCTTCTGTGATTCGCACCACCATCATCGCCGCCGCGCTCGCCGCTTTCATGCTGACCACCACCGCCTGCAACACGGTCGAAGGCGTGGGCGAGGACATTCAGTCCGTCGGCCGCGCCGGAAAACGCGCGATTGATTGATCGCGCGCGCCTAAATCGGGCGAAAAACCAGGCTTAAATTGTTGGCAGGCATCGCGTGGCGCGCGCTGCGGGTGAGCCCGTGCGTGGCAGCGAGGCTGTCCAGATCTTCGGCACGCCTGAGACCCCATTCCTGATCGCGCGCTTTGAGGCTTTCGTCGAAGGCCAGATTCGAGGCAGCCGTTGGCACCTCGCCTTCCAAGAACGGCCCGTAGACAATCAGCGGCCCTCCCCCGCTGCCCAACAAACGGGCAGCCCCCCGGAAAAGCCCTTGGGTCGCGGCCCAGGGGCTGATGTGGATCATGTTGATGCACAATATTGCGGCAGCCTCGGCGACCGGCCAGGTCTCGGGCGCTGCCGCATCGAGCAGCAGCGGCGCGGACAAGTTCGTGCCCGGATAGTCCGCGCGGTATTCCGCGATCGAGGCCAGCGCGTCTGCTGCAGGATCGGTGGGCAGCCATGCGAGCGCACCGAAGGCTTCCGCAAAGAACACCGCGTGCTCGCCCGAACCTGCCGCGATTTCGAGCACCGTGCCGGACGCCGGCAATTCGCGCGCGAGCACCTCGGCGATGGCTTCGCGGTTCCTGAGCGCCGCTGGGGCGTGCTTCTTGGCGCTCACGACAGCGTCCTCACGACACTTGCCGCTCCTGCCCTTCCCAATAGGGCGCGCGCAGCTCGCGGCGCAGGATCTTGCCGCTGGCGTTGCGCGGCATCACCGGGATCACGTCGACGCTCTTGGGCGCCTTGAACGCCGCGATCCGCTCGCGCGTCCAGGCGATGACATCGGCCGCGTCGATCTCCATGCCCGGCTTGGCGACCACGCAGGCCTTGACCTCCTCGCCCCATCGGGCCGACGGCACGCCGATCACCGCGACCTCGGCAATCGCGGGGTGGCCGTAAATCGCGCTTTCCACTTCTGCCGGATAGACGTTCTCCCCGCCCGAGATGATCATGTCCTTGATCCGGTCCTGAATATAGACATAGCCGTCCTCGTCCATCACGCCCGCGTCCCCGGTATGGAGCCAGCCGTCGGCATCGATGGTCTTGGCGGTCGCTTCGGGCAGCTTCCAATAGCCTGCGGTGTTGGAGGGCGAGCGGATGCACACCTCGCCGATCTCGCCGCGCGGCACCTCCACATTGTCGGGCCCGCGCACCGCGATCTCGACCCCGGGCAGCGCCTTGCCCGCCGAGCGCATCCGCTCATTGCCCTCAAGGGAGTGATCCTCGGGCGGCAGGATCGAGACCGTGCCGGTGGTCTCGGTCATGCCATAGGCCTGCAGGAACTGGGTGTTCGGCATGGTCTGCACCGCCTGCTTGAGCAGTTCGAGCGGCATCGGCGCGGCACCGTAGATGAGATAGCGCAGGTTCGAGAAATCAGTGCTGGCCGCCTGCGGGTGCTGGATCACCATCTGGAGCGCGGCGGGGACGAGGAACATGTGGGTCGCCCCCGCCTCGATCGCCGCGAGGACACCTGCGGGGGTGAATTCCGCCTCGAAACGGCAGCGGATGCCCGCCAGCATGGCGAGGCTGAAGGTGCCCGTGCCGCCGATATGCGCGATCGGCATCGCCACCATCATGCAATCGCCCGCGCGGTAATCGGTGTAGTAAGTGAGGCCCGCAGCAATCCCTTCGACCCTGAGCCGGGTGAGATTGGCGTTGGACAGCAGCACGCCCTTGGGGTGGCCGGTGGTGCCGCTGGTATAGAGCTGGAGCATCGGATCATCCGCGCCGCAGGGCGTGAAGGGTGCCGCATCGCAGGCGCGCGCCGCGTCCAGCATCGCCGCATCGCCCAGCAGTTCGGGCGGGCTCGCCAGCTCGGCCATGGCCGCCGCGGCGAGCTCCATGAAGTCGGGCGCGGCCACCACCAGCCTGGCCCCGGTGTCGCCGAGGATATAGGCGATCTCGCGCGCGGCGAGCCGCCATCCGATCGGCGCGATCACGATCCCGGCCCGCGCGCAGGCGCAATAGAGCAGGCCATAGGTGGCGGCATTCTTGCCCAGAAACGCGACCCGGTCGCCCGCGCCGATGCCGCGCGCGGCCAGCATGGCGATGATCTGGCGCGACAGCTGCTCGACCTCGCCATAGGTGAACGCAAGGTCCCCGCCCTCGATCGCGGGCGCATCGGGCTGCTCGGCAATCCAATGGGCGAGGATTTCGTCAAGCGTCAGGAGGTTGTGCTGCGCGATCTCGGTCATGCTGGTGTCTCTCTCCGGGCGTATTTTTGCCCGCGAGATTAGCCCAGCAGCGCGCGCCGTCCAGCGGCGATTTTCAGCGAAACCGCCCCTGCCTGCGCGCGGCAGGCTCGCGCACCAGCAACCAGATGCCGAGTCCGAGCGGCCCGGCCATAAAGGTCGCCAGCAGAATCGGGGCCTGAAGGAAGCGGGAGATGCCCTTGGCGTCCGCATCGCGGGCGATCCACAGCCCCACGAAAAGGTCGAAGGCGAGGTAATGTGTCCAGCCGATCGTAACCCCGCCATCGGTAGCAAAGATCGCGCGGATGCCGGGGATCGTGGTGAAATCGGCCCCGCCCCCGCCAGCATTGGGGATCAGCCCGCTCACGACCCCTATGAGGCCCGTGGCATAGACCGCGCAGAGCAGGCCGACGCCGAGATAGAGGATCGCCGAGAGCAGCGCGGGCCAGCGCGGCAGCAGGATCAGCGCGGTCCATGCGACCAGCGCGAGCAGGTTCACCACCTTGAACACCAGCGCCCAGTCCATCACGCCTCTTCCCCCTGCGCCGCCGTCTTGCGCCATTCGCGCGCGGCGCGGCGCATCGCCTCGTTATCGTGGGTGAAGCGCCCGCCCGCGCGGCGCAGCGCGAGGCCGAGCGCGGCCTCGGCGACCAGCCCGGCATCGATCGAGCGATAGCGTTCCCACTTGCCCGACAGCAGCGGATCGATCAGCGGCGCGGCGATGATCGCGGCGCGTTCGGCAAGGCGCAGATCGCCCTCGCGTTCGCCCCGCAGAAGGCCGGGGTGGAGGATATCGAGCCGCTTGAACCCGATCCGGCTCACCGCTTCCTCGGTCTCGGCCTTGACCCGCATGTAGAGCGCCTTGCTGTGCTTGTCGGCCCCGGCGGCGCTGACCAGCACCATGTTGGGGATGCCGGCGCGCTTGGCTGCTTCGGCCGTGGCGAGCACCAGATCGTGATCAACCGCGCGGAACGCCGCCTCGTCACGCCCGGCCTTCTTCCAGGTGGTGCCCAGCGCGCAGATCAGCGCGCGCGGGCGCACTGCATCCAGCACCTCGCCCCACTTGGCAGGCTCGGCCACGAACATCTCCATCCGCGCGCCCGGCGGCAGCGGCGCCTCACGCCGGGCAATGCCGAGGATGCGCACCTCGTCGCCAGCGCTGGCGACCTCGATCACGCGGCGACCGATGAGGCCCGTCGCCCCCACCAGCGCGACCCGCACCGGGCCGGTTCCGCGCGGCTCATACATTGATCAGCCCCTCCGGCCTTGTGCCATAAATCTCGCCCACGGCGCGAATTGCGAAACGATCGCTCATCCCGGCGATGAAATCGGTGATCACGCGGGCCCGCTGCGGTTCTGCCGCAGGCAGCCGCGCGAGCCAGTCGTCGGGCATCAGCGTCGCATCCTGCGCATAGGCCGCAAACAGGCGCGCCACGACATCGCGCGCCTTTTCGGCGGCGGCGATCTGTTCGGGGTGGTAGTAGAGCCTTTCGTACATGAAGCTCTTCAGCCGCCGTTCCTGCGCGGCCATGGCGGGGGAGAATCCCGCCAATTGGCGCCCTGCGGCGCGCACTTCGGCCACGCTGGCGAGGCCTCGCGCCTGCTCAGCCGTGTGCGCAATCACGTCGTTCACCATCATCCCGATCTGGTCGCGTATCATCTCGCGCAGCAGACGCTCGCGCGGCGCGTGGGGAAAGCGCTTTTCGACCGTCCGCCACTGGTCTGCGAGGAAATCCAGCGACAGCAGGTCATCAAGCTGGAGAAACCCGGCGCGCAGGCCATCGTCGATGTCGTGGTTGTCATAGGCAATGTCGTCCGCCACCGCCGCGACCTGCGCTTCCAGCGAGGGCCAGCTGCCCAGCTGCAGCGGGAAGGCCGCATCCAGTTCCGCCAGCGCCCAGTTCGGCGCCGCGATCGGGCCGTTGTGCTTGGCGAGGCCTTCGAGCAGATCCCAGGTGAGGTTGAGGCCGTCATGCTCTGGATAGGGACACTCGATCCGCATCACCGTGCGCAGCGCCTGGGCATTGTGGCAGAAGCCCCCGTGCCGCTCCATCGCGTCGCTGAGCGCGGCCTCGCCCGCATGGCCGAAGGGCGGGTGGCCGAGATCATGCGCGAGGCACAGTGCCTCGGTCAGATCCTCGTCGAGTCCCAGCGCGCGGGCGATCACCCGCCCGATCTGCGCGACTTCGAGGCTGTGGGTGAGGCGGGTGCGATAATGATCGCCGTCGGGCGCGATGAACACCTGGGTCTTGGACTTCAGCCGGCGGAAGCTCATCGAATGGATGATCCGGTCGCGGTCGCGCTGGAACGGGCTGCGGGGGCCGCGCTGCTCGCCCGCATCGGCGCGCGCGAATTCGCGGGCAGGCCCGGCGGCGGGATCGGCGGCATAGGGGGCGCGGGAGTTCACGGGCTCAGCGCTTAGGGACATGGCCGCAAGGGCTCAACCGGAACGGGGCAAGAACACCGCAGGGAGGCAAGAAAAACAACCGCTTGGCATCTGCAAATGTGAGAAAAATTATGGGGCCGCCCTCCGGTGATTGGGGGGGAGGAGGAGCGGCCCCAAGGGCCTGCGGTGCGACCCGAAGACCCGGATCATGCCTTACGTTTCCGTGACAAGAATCCGGGGGCGCAGATAGTGAGAA
>JACESM010000193.1 GCA_013911835.1 Porphyrobacter sp.
GCCGCCAGCGCCAGCGCGATCTGGCGCGCGGCGGCGTCGCCAAGGCGATGAAGGACGCGCAGTTCGTGATCGTCAACCCGCTGCACTTCGCCGTCGCGCTGACCTATGACCCGAAGCGCGCCCCCGCGCCGCTGCTGCTGGCGAAAGGCCGGGGCGAGACCGCGCTCGCGATGCGCGAGATCGCGGCAGAACAGGGCCTGCCGGTGCTCGAATATCCGAGCCTCGCCCGCGCGGTCTATTTCACCACCCGCCCGAACCAGATGGTGCGCGAGGAGCTCTATGTCGCGCTCGCTTCGCTGGTGGCTTTCGTGATGGCCCTGAAGCGCGGCCAACGCCCGCGCCGCCCGGTGATCGAAGTGCCCGAACCCTTGCGCTTCGACGGCGACGGGAAGGTGGAGCCATGATCCTCCCCGGCACGGGGAGGGGAACCACCCGCAGGGTGGTGGAGGGGATTCTCGTCAGGCGCAATGCTCGCGGCAAATCCCCTCCGTCAGCCGCCTCGCGGCGTCTGCCACCTCCCCGTTCCGGGGAGGATCGAGACATCCTTAAACTTCCCGCCATTCACCCGTCCTGATCGCCATGGAAAACTTCGGCTCTTCGATCCTGACCTCGCTCGGCTTCGGCAACGGGGTCAATTACAGCCAGCTGGCGACCGACATCGCCGAGGCGAGCTTCGGGTTTCAGCGCCAGACGGTCGAAACCCGCCGCGAAAGCCTCGAGGCGCAGATTTCCGCCGCCTCGCAGCTGCGCAGCGCGATCTCCGGGCTGGCGAGCGCGCTGGGGGACCGCATCCGCAATGGCGAACTGGCCCCGCAGGCAAGCATCGGCAATGCCGCCGTGGCGCGTGCGAGCGTGCCCGCCGGGCTCTCCCCGCGCGGCAGTTTCTCGCTCGAGGTGACTGAGCTTGCTCGCAGCCAGACGCTGGTGACGGGGGCCTATGCCAGCGGCGCGGCGCTGGTCGGGGCGGGCACGCTCAACATCCGCTTCGGCGAAGTCGACGGCGCGAGCTTCAACCCCGAAGCCGCGCGCGACCCGCTGGCGATCACCGTCACCGCCGATGATACCCTTGCCACATTGGCCGCCAGGATCACCCGCGAGAGCCGGGGCGCGGTGAGCGCCTATGTCGCGCAAGGCACGGGCGGCGCGCAGCTGGTGCTCAAGGGCGCAGAGGGCGCGGCCAATGGCTTCGTGCTCGAACCCGTGGGTGCAGGCGGCGCGGCAGCGCCGGGCGATCTGTCCTATCTCGCCTGGAACCCCGCCACCGATGCGGGCGAGCTGCGCGGCACGGCGGGCGATGCCAGCCTCGTGCTCGACACCGTCCCGATCACCAGCCCCACCAACCGCGTCACCGGCCTGCCGGGGGGCTTCACGCTTGAACTCACCGCCACCAATATCGGCGCGCCGACTACCGTGTCTTTCACCAATGACGCCTCCGCGATCACGGCGGTGATGAACGATTTCGTCGCCGCGCTGAACGATATCGCCACCCAGCTCAACACCGTGGCCGCGCCGCTAGGCGGGGAGCTGGGCAATGATAGCGGCGCGCGCGAATTGCGGCGCGAGCTGTCGGCGCTGTCGCGGCTGGTGGTCAACCCCAATGCCGCCCCGAACGAGCCGCGCACGCTCGGCGACCTTGGCCTTGCGATCAACCGCGATGGCACCTTCCGGCTCGATCCGGTGCCGCTCAATCGCGCGCTCGAAGCGAACCCGGAAGCGGTCGCGGGGCTGTTCACCACCGGCGCGACCGGGGTGTTCGCCGCCTTCGACCGCTTCGCGCGCGAGGCGACGCTGCTTGGCGATCCCGGCTCGCTCGGCGGATCGGTGCAGCGTTACGAGCGGCAGCTGGAGCAGACCGACGAGCGCCTCGCCCGGATTGCCGAACAGCAGGAAGCCTTGCGCGAACGGCTGAGCCGCGAGCTGACCGCTTCGGGCCAGCGGGTCTCGGCGGCGCAAACCACGCTCGATTTCGTGCGCGCCAACTTCGCGCCGCGTGATGACAACAACTAAGGGAGCTGAGCGATGCAGATGCTGTCCCGCAACCCTGCCGCCGCCTATCGCCGCGTCGCGCTCGACGCGCGGATCGAGGCTTCGGGCAGCGGCGATCTCACCCGCATTTGCCTCGAGGAGGCGCAGGCCGCGCTGGCGCAGGCCTATGGCGCGGTAGTGCGCGGGTCATCGGCGGGTCGTGAGCCGCTGGTGCGCGCACAGACCATCATGGTGTGGTTGGCCCGATCAGTCGCTCCCGGGCACCCGCTGGGGCCAAGCCTCAAGGCTTTCTATGGCGGGTTGGCGGGGCAGGTGGGAAAGCAAATCCAACAGGCCGACGCGCAGAGGCTTGAGGAAATTCGCAAGGATATCAATGATCTGTTGGAGGCTGCGAGTTAGGTTGGCGGCAATGTTTCACGTGAAACATTTGCGGAACATCATTTTGCGATCGCGCTGGCGCGCGATGCAGACCTCCCGCCCCGCCTCCCCACCCGGCCACCAATAGTACCACTATGTTGTGGTGGCCGGGTGGGGAGGCGGGGCGGGAGGTCTGCGCCACCGTCAGGTGGCCGGGAAAGCAAACTCCGCAATGATCCGCGCCGCATCCGCCGGGTCCTGGAACGGGTGGAAGTGGGTCATGTCCGGCCGGTAGAGGTCGCTCCCCTGCGGCATCCGCGCCGCCAGTTCCGGCCAGGTCGGCGAGCTCTTGAAGTCGTTCAATGTGGTGTGTTTGGCGCGCACCACCAGCACCGGAATGTCTACCCGCGTTGCTGCCTCCAGAATGCCCGGATTGCTGCGGCTCGCGGCATAGACGCTCGCCTCCACTTCCGGCGCGCAGGCGAGTTCCAGGCCTTCCCCCGATGCGGCGGGGACGAGGCCATGGCGGCAGTAATCCTCGAATACGCGGGGTGCGAACAGGTCGTAGGGATCGCGCGTGGCGAAGCGTTCGATCATCGCCTCGGCGCTGGCAAAGTCGCGCTTGCGGCGGATTGCCGGGTGGGGGTTGTCGGCGGTGTAGAGCGCCTCCGTGGGGGCGTAGAATTCGGGCGCGAGGATCACGGGGTCGAACAGCACAAGGCGCGAAAACCGCCCCGGCGCATCGGCGGCGACCTGCACCAGCGTGTGCGCGCCCATCGAATGGCCGATCCCCACCGCGCCCGAGAGGCCCGCTTGCTCGAGGAAATCCGCAACATCGCGCGCCAGAAGCCGCCAGTCGTCGATCGGCGCGGCGCGCGACAACCCGTGTCCGCGCAGGTCGATGGCGAAGACGGGATGCGCCGGAAACCGCTCGGCAATCGCGTCCCACACCCGGCCGTGAAAACCCGTCGCATGGGCGAAGACCAGCGGCGCGGCGTCTCCGTCAGAGGCCCATTGGTGGACGGCAAGATCAATCCCGTTGACGGGGTAGAAGCGGGTGGTCGGAGCAGGGCGGGCGGTGGTCATGGCCTCGCCCAACCGCATCGCCTGCCCCAAGTCAATCAGGCGCTTTTGACAGGCCTATTCCGCCGGTGCGGGCTCCGGCTGGTTCCCGTCGCTGTTGCGGGCGAAGTTCAGCGCTTCGGCCAGGCGATCGGGCGCGATGATGTTGAGCGCGCCGAGATAAAGCGCCACGCCCAGCGGCACCGCCACGCCCAGCGCGACCCAGTCGGGCACCGGCGGCAGGCCGCGCAGGCCCAGCCACACCCCGCCCGCCATCGCCAGCGACGCGAGCAGCGGCGGCAGCACCGCGCGCAGCAGGCCATCGAGGCGCAAGCCGATTATCCGGCCCGACAGCGTGACGGTGGCCGCAGTCAGCACCGCCATTCCGCCGACCCACGCCCAGGCAAACCCCGTTACCCCCCAGTGCGAGCCGATATAGTAGGATGTGGTCATCACCACGCTGCCGATCATCGTGATGCGCAGCGCCGCCATCGGCACGCCGCGGGCATTGGTGGCAGGCGCGAACAGGATCTGCAGCGTCATCATCGCCATCGCGCTCGCCAGAATTGGCAGCAGCGGGACGATCTCGATCCAGTGCTCGCCCAGCAGCACCGGCACCAGCACCGGGGCAACCACCGCGAGGCCCGCATAGGCGGGCAGCGCGATCAGCATCACGAGCCGGATGGTGGCCAGCAGCGCGCTCGCCCCAAGCTCGGGCTGGCGGGCATAGGCGGCGTAGGCGACCTCGTTGATCGGCGGCACGAACTTGGCGGCGAGCAGCTGGGCGAGGAACAGCCCGGTGGTGTAGACGCCGAGCGAATGCGGATCGAGCACGCGCCCGGCGATCATCACATCGGCCTGGCTCTGGACGAACCAGAACAGCTGGGTCGCGGTCATCACCCCGCCGAAACCGGCGATGTGGCCTGCGCCTGCAAAGCGGAACGAGGGGCGCAGCGGCGTGCCGGCGGCGCGGGTCATGCCGACCGCCTCGGTGAAGACCATCACCAGCGGCGCGCTCACCAGAGTCCATACGCCCCAGCCTGCAAGGGCTCCGGTCAACGCTGTCCCTGCGCCTGCAATCGCGGCGACGAGGCGCACCTGCGCCGGGCGGCGGAAATCCATCCGGCGCGAAAGGATCGCGTGTGACAACGCGCAAAAGGGAACCGCGAGATAGAGCAGCGCCTGCACCCGCAGCATGTTCGCGACCATCGGCTGGTCGAACCACAGCGCGACCAGCGGCGCGGCGAGGAATTGCACCAGCGCGAGGCCCCCGTTGAGCAGCATCAGCATGCCCAATGTCTGGCGCAGCCGCTCCTCGGTCACCTCCTCCTCGCGGATCAGCGCAGAGGCGAGGCCGTAGCCGTTCATGGTGTTGAGCAGCACCAGCATCACCTGCGCCATCGCGAACAGGCCATAGTCCTGCGGGGCGAGCAGGCGGATGACGATCAGGGTCGAGGCCCAGGACACGATCTGCGTCCCGATCTGGCTGCCCGAGCGCCAGATCACCGCCGTGCGCACCTGCGCGGCGAGCGAGGGGGAGGTGGTGCGATCAGGCATCGGCGCGGGCGCGCTCCACGGGATCGATCGGCGGCCCCCATGCCTTTGCCAGCGCCCATGCCGCGATCGGGCTGCGGACCAGCAACAGATCGGTCATGTCATAGCCCGGCCGGGCGCCCATCTCGCGCTTGTAGCCGCTATCGCCCGATCCGAGATCGAAGCGCGACAGCGGCGAGGCAAGGCATTCTTCGAGCGCGCGATAATTGGCATGCTTGCCGATATAGCAGTGCTTCAACTCCTCCGCATGGCTGCCCGCGATAGCGTAGCGAATTGGGCCATCATCGAGGTCAAAACTGAAGGCGACCGGGCGGTCGTCCAGCATCAGGATGGCGGCGGAGAGCCGCTCGGCGAGCGCGGGGTCGGTCAGCGCGGTGCGCCAGTAGGCGCGCTGCGCGGCGTTCAGAAACTTCGCGCCGCTGCCGTCGGTGCTGCGCCCGATCCAGCTGTCCGCCTCGATCCGGGCAAGGTCGCCGAGCACGCTGTCATTCCATTGCGCGCCCCGGACCGAGCGCCATTGCGGGGTGCCCAGGGCTTCGAGCTTGCGCCAGCCGTTGCGCAGCTTGCGGGCGACCGAACTGCGGGGCAGCCCGGTGCGGCGCATCGCATCGAGATCGATCATCCAGCTGGTGCCTGCGGGCCGAGAGAGCACGCGCCATCCGGCAGCATGGGCACCGCCGATCAGCGTGAGTGTCGCGGGATCGTCCACCCGCGCCGGGCCGAGCCGCCACACCGGGCCGAAGGCCTTGTGGCGCAGCGCGGCGGCGAGCTCGTGCTCGGTGCAGTCCGGGGCGATGAGGATGCTGCGGAACGGCCAGTAGAGCCCGGCAACCTTGTGCGTTCGCGCGATCGCGGGACCGAAGGGGACGAGCGGAATAGCGGCAAGCAGCGCGCCGCCCT
>JACESM010000194.1 GCA_013911835.1 Porphyrobacter sp.
GTCGGCTCCGCGTGCCCGCCGGGCTCCTACCCCGAACAGTGGGACATCGAGGGCCTCAAGGCCCGCACCGAGGAAATCTTCGGCTTCCAGCCGTCCTATGACGATTGGCTCGCCGAGGAAGAGGTCGAGCCGCAGTTGCTCGAAGAGCGCCTGCGCGACCTTACCGATGACATGATGAACACCAAGATGGGCGAGCAGGACACCTCGATCTGGCGCGTGGTCGAAAAGGACGTGCTGTTGCGCCAGCTCGACCATCACTGGAAGGAGCACCTCGCCACCCTCGACGCGCTGCGTCAGGTGATCTGGATGCGCGGCATGGCGCAAAAGCAGCCGATCAACGAATACAAGCAGGAAGCCTTCGTGCTGTTCGAGACGATGCTCGACACGCTGCGCGAGGAGGTCACCAAGATCCTGTTCCGCGCCGAGCTGCGCTTCGAACAGCCCGCGGTGCAGACGCTGCCCGAACTGCCCGATTTCCTCACCGGACATATTGATCCGCTGACCGGGCTTGAGAATTCGGGCGATGGCGACGGGTCGGAAAGCCGCCCCGAACTGTTCGGCTCGCTCGCCGGCAGCCCGCGTGCCGCCTTCGGTCCGGGCGGGGCGAACCCGAACAACCCCTTCGCCAATCTCGACATCAGCCGCAATGCGCCGTGCCCTTGCGGGTCGGGCAACAAGTACAAGCATTGCCACGGCGCCGTGGGCGTCAGCCAGAGCGCCTGAGAGGTTGACGAGAGGGCGGGGCGATGATCGGCGCGGTCCCCGTGCTGCTCGCGCTCGCCTTCGCGGTGACGGCGCTGCTCTATGCCAGCGTCGGCTTCGGCGGCGGATCGACCTATTCGGCGCTGCTGGCGATCTCGGGGCTCGATTACCGGCTGCTGCCGCTGGTGAGCCTTGCCTGCAATATCGTGGTGGTGACGGGCGGGAGCATCCGCTTCGCCCGCGCGGGGATCACGCCCTGGAAGAAGGCGGGGGTGATCGTGGCGCTTGGCGCGCCGATGAGCTTTCTGGGCGGCCTGACCCCGATCAGGGAGACGACCTTCCTCACCCTGCTAGGGGCAAGCCTGGTGCTGACGGCGCTCACCATGCTGGTTCCCGTGAAGGAGGGGGCGGAAGGCGAACCGGCGCGCGCCGCGCGCTTCATCCCGCTCGCTGCCGCGCAGCTCGGCTATTTCGCGGGGCTGGTGGGGATCGGCGGGGGGATTTTCCTCGCGCCCCTGCTGCACCTCGCGCGCTGGCACGAGGCGCGGGGGATCGCCGCGACGGCGAGCCTGTTCATCCTCGTCAATTCGCTGTTCGGGCTTGCGGGGCAGCTGGTGAAGAACGGTCCGGGCCTGCTCGGCGCGGCTATTGGCGCGAGCCTGCCGCTGCTGATCGCGGTGGTGGTCGGCGGGCAGATCGGAAGCCTCTTCGCCGCGCGTCTGCTGCCGCCCAAGTGGATCCGCTGGCTGACCGCGATTCTGGTCGGCGTGGTGGGGGTGCGGTTGCTGGTCGGGGTTTGATCGGAGCCGCTTAAGCGTCCATCGGCACGGCCTGCCGCCGGATCAGCAGCGCCAGCGCGAGGGTCGCGGCAAAGCTCGCATAGCCTGCCAGCAGGTTGGGCAGCAGCAAGGGCACCCCGGTGAACAGCATCGCGTCATTGCCGCCCGGCACCAGCGTCGCGCCCGCGCCCATCAGCAGGCCGCCCGCAAGCGTGCTCAGCCATTGCCGCGCGCTGCCTGCCCGCAACCGGAAGGTGCCACCAATCACCGTCGCGCTGGTCATCCCCGCGATCAGCGCCGCCAGCCCGAACAGCGCCCCGAACGCCCAGCGCCCGCCATAAGCAATCTCGGCGATGCGGCTGGTGTAGACCCATTGCCGATCGAGCGCGAAGAGCAGCCCCGAGGCGGTGCCGATCACGCCCATGGCGATGAGCGGCGACCAGCCGCCCTTGAGGCGATTCAAGCCGAGACGCCGGTAGATGTAGGTCGCTGCCGCCGCGCCCACCGTGCCGCCCAGCGTCAGCGCCAGCACGACATGGCCGGTGAGCGGCGAGGGCACCGGGGTGCGCGCAGGCAGCATCAGCGCTGCGTTCGACATGTTCGGGCCCAGAAGCAGCGCGGCGACGAACATCGCCGCAATCGCGCCAGCCCGCCACAGCTCGCCCTGTGTGAGCCCCGCGAGCAGGCCCATCGCGCAGTGCCCGGCCATGATCGATCCGAGCCCGAACAGCACGCCGCCCGCGACCGCGAGCCCATCGGGCGGGGTGCCGAGGATTGTCATGAAGGGATCAGCGCCGAGCCAGTCGGCCAGCCCCATCACCACCATCGCCGCCGAGGCCGCGAACGCAAAGCCCGCCAGCCGGTGCACGCGGCGCTTGTCGATCACCTCGCGCATCGCGCGCACCATGCACACGCCGGCGCGCTGGCTGGCATAGCCGATCAGGAACATCAGCGCGGTGGTAAGGACGACGGTCACGGCAGGCAGATGTAGCGGGCGGGGCGCACAAGGCAATCGGGCGACAAAGTTATCACACTATAATGTCCTTGGACGGGCTTTGCGCCAGCCACGCGCGCGCCGGGTCGTTCTGGCACGCGTAAGGCGCCCCACAGGGAACGCGATGAGGAGCGCGGCGCGGGGCGAGGGCGGACCCGGCCCGCTTCCGCCCCTTCCCTTCAAGGGATCAGGGCGGCCTTTCGGCGACGGTGCTGCGCGGCGGACAATGGCTCTCCGAGCAGCACCATAGGGGCTTTGCGGTCAGCCAGGTCCGGTATTCGCGTCCCTCATGGTCGTCGGCACAGCAGGGTGGGGTCCCAGAGTCTCCAATTTGTCGTAAAACCCGCGCAACCCCCTTGATCATGCAAGAAGCGGCTCCTTCCGAACTGCGCGCTGCGCTCAGCCGCTCGAAATCGGCGTTGGTCACGGTCGCCTGGCTCAGCGCGCTGATCAATGTCCTGCTGCTCGGCGGGCCGATCTACATGCTGCTGATTTACGATTCGGTCTTGCCGAGCGGGAGCTTTGCGACCCTGTTCGGGCTGCTGATCATGGTCACCATGGTCTATGTGTTTCAGGCCTTGTTCGATCTGTTGCGGCTGCGCATTCTGGCCGATGTCGGGGCGGCGCTGGATGCGCGGATGACCGGGCGGGTGCAGCGCGCGGTGTCAGAACTGGCGCTGCGCGGCAACCGGGGCGGCGATGATGGTATCGGGCCCTTGCGTGAACTGGATGCGGTGCGCGGCTTCCTGAGCTCGCCCGGCCCCTGCGCTATGATCGATCTGCCATGGATGGTGCTGTTCCTGACGCTGTTGACCCTTCTCCATGTGTGGTTGGGTGTGACGGCGCTGGCCGGTGCGCTGGTGCTGGCCGGGCTCACCATCATCAACGACCGCATGACCCGCGCGCCGAGCGAGACGGCCTTGCGCGCGCGCGGCTACCTCGCCAAGCTGGCGCAGGACAATCGCCGCCATATCGAGGTGATCCGCGCGCTCGGCATGGGTGAGCGGGTGTATGATCACTGGCACAGCGCCCATGCCGCCTTCAACGCGGCGCAGGATGAACTCACCCGGATTGCCAGCGTGCTGAGCGGGGCGAGCCGGATCTTCCGGCTGTTTCTGCAGAGCCTTGTTCTGACCGTCGGCGCGCTGCTCTATCTGGCCGGGGAGGCGAGCGCCGGGATCATCTTTGCCTCATCGATCCTCGCCGCGCGGGCGCTGGCTCCGATCGATCAGGCCATCGCGCATTGGGGCGCCTTTCTGGCGGCGCGGCAGGGCTGGGCGCGGCTCGACCAATTGCTGGACGCAGTGCCCGAACCCGCGCCGCCCTCGACCCGCTTGCCTGCGCCAACGCGGGTGTTGCAGGTTGAAGGCCTCGCTGCTGTCCCGCCGGGCGCGAACCGCCCGGTGATCGAGGGCGTGTCCTTTACGCTTGAAGCGGGTGACGGGCTCGGCATCATTGGCCCGAGCGCGGCGGGCAAGACCACGCTGGTGCGGATGCTGGTCGGGCTGTGGCAACCGGCGGCAGGCGCGGTGAGGCTCGACGGGGCGAGCCTCGATCAATGGGACCCGGATGATCTGGGCGTGCATCTCGGCTATCTGCCGCAGCAGGTCGAGCTGTTCGATGCGACGATTGCGCAGAATATCGCGCGCATGACGCCGGGTGCGCCGTCAGAGGCGGTGATTGCCGCCGCTCGCAGCGCCGGGGTGCACGACATGGTGGTGCGTCTGCCCGATGGCTATGACACGCAGGTTGGCAGCAATGGCTCACAGCTGTCAGCTGGGCAGCGCCAACGCATCGGCCTTGCCCGCGCGCTCTATGGCGACCCGTTTCTGGTGGTGCTTGATGAGCCCAATTCCAACCTCGATGCCGAGGGCGAGGCGGCGCTGGATACCGCGATTGCGGCGATCCGGTCGCGCGGGGCCATCATCGCGCTCGTCGCTCACCGGCCCGCTGCGCTGCGCCATGTCAACAAGGTGCTGGTGCTGCAAGGTGGGCGCATGGCCGCCTTTGGTGATCGCGATGCGGTGCTGGGCGAAATGCTGCAGCCTCAGCCCCCGGGCACAATCAGGGGCCCGGCCGAGCGGACGGCTCCGGCTGAAGCGACGGGGGTGATGCCATGAACGCAATGCTTCCCGTGCCGGTCGCGGATGGTGCGATCCAGCTTGCTCACGGGTTTGACCAGAGCGCGCGGCGGCGCACCCGGATCGCGACAATCGCCGCAGGGGTGCTGGCGTTCCTGGTGGTGGTTGGCGGGGCGCTGGTGCCCATCGGCGGTGCGGTGGTCGCCACGGCCGAAGTCGCGCCCGAGAGCCGGGTCAAACGCGTCGCGCACCCCACGGGCGGGGTGATTTCGGAAATCTTCGTTGGCGATGGTGATGTGGTCAGCAAGGGCGCGCTGCTGATGCGGCTCGACACGAGTGTGTCAGCGGTCGATGCGCAATCATCCGCGGCCTCGCTCGAGCAATTGCTGGCACAGCGCGCGCGGCTGACCGCCGAGCTGGAGAACCGCAGCAGCATCACCTTTCCCGCCAGCCTGCTCAGCAATACCAGCGCCAGTGCGCGCGATGCGGTGGCTGCAGAGCAGCGCCGCTTCGCGTTGAACCGGGCGGAACAGGCCAGCCTGCTCGCTCAGCTGCGCGAGCGCGTCAACCAGTCGCGGCGCCAGATTGACGGGCTCAATGTGCAAATCGCCGCGTTTCAGAAGCAGCAGGCCCTGATCGTGCCCGAGCTTGAATCGCTGCGGGATTTGCGGGCCAAGGGCTTTGTCACGATCCGCCGCGTCAACGAGATGGAGCGCGCCGCGATCGAGCTGTCCGGTTCGATCGGGGCGTTGCAGGCCAACATCGCTCAGGCCAATGCCGCAATCGCGCAGGGGCAGGAGCAGCAGGTTCAGGTCGTTCAGACCGCACGCGCCGATGCCAGCGCCGAACTGGCGCAGATCAATGCCGCGATCAACGGTCAGGCCGTGGCCAGCGCCGATGCCGGGGATCGGCTGGACCGCTCGGCCATTCGCGCGTCCACGGCAGGGGTCGTCGACAAGCTGGCTTTTGCCGCAATCGGCGAAGTGGTGCGGCCGGCCGAGACGATCCTCGAACTGGTTCCGCAGGATGACCGTCTGGTCTTCAACGGTGCGGTGCAGCCGGGCGATATTGACCGGGTACGGGTGGGCCAGCCGGTGCGGGTGCGGCTGAGCGCGTTCAACCAGGCGACCACGCCGGAGCTGGAAGGCCGGGTGATCTTCGTCTCGGCCAATCCGGCATCGGATCCAGAGACGGGCTTGCGGTTCTTCCGGGTGCGGGTCGCGCTCATTCGCTCAGCCCAACAAACCGCTGCCGGGCTGCCGCTGGTTCCGGGCATGCCGGCCGAGTTGCTGATCGAGACCG
>JACESM010000195.1 GCA_013911835.1 Porphyrobacter sp.
CGTTGTCGGGCGGAACTTCGAGGAAGTAGCGTCCGTCGCCGTCGGTGCAGATCAGGTGCCCGGCACCCGCCGCCGCCAGCTTGCCGCGCAGGCGCGCGATATCGGCCGCGATCCCCTCGGGATCGGCCCCCTGGGTGATACGGAAGGCCTCGGTGTGCAGTTGCTCGTCACACAGGCGCTCCCCCGGCTGCGCGGCGAGCCGCCACAGCAGCGCGAATTCGCGCAGGGCGAGGCCGAGCCACTGGGCATCGACCCGCGCGTCGCGATGGAACTGGTCGAGCACGATTTCGCCCGCCTCGCGGAAGCGCGGGCTGGTCATATCGTTGCCGGGGAAGTGGTCCGAGGGCAGCGGCGCATTCACAGCAAGCCTCCCGCGCGCATCGAATAGACGGCATCGGTGGTGAAGATCAGATGATCGATCAGCGTGATATCCAGCGCTTGCGCAATCTCCGCGAGGCGGCGGGTGGTGGCGATGTCGCAGCCGCTCGGGCGGCAAGCGCCCGAGGGATGGCTGTGTGCAAGGATGATGCCGGCCGCATTGTGGCGCAGCGCCTCGCCGAGCAGCGCGCGCATGCGGATCGCGAGCGTCGTCATCGTGCCGATCCCGCAGGGCGCATCGCCGAGCCACGCGCGGTGCGCATCGAGGAAAATCGCATGGCCGCGCTCGTACTGGGCTGGCGGGGCGAGCACGAGGCTGCGCAGATAGCCGATCATCGCCGCTGCGCGCTGGTCCGGCGAGACCGCACTCTCGCCGCTGCGGGGGAGGGCCTGGGTTAGCATCGGCACACATCGGGGCAGGCGGCGGGGTAAGGAAGGGGCGCTGCCATCATGCGGTCAGCCCTCCGATCGGGGACGGGCTGGTGCGCCACGCGCGGTAAGGGCCGAACTGTCGCTCGCGCCGGACGTGGCGGACGAAGCCGGCGAACAGCACCAGCAGCTGGCAATAGGACGGCCCGATAATGAGGATCGCGAGGGCGAGCGGCGAGACGGCGGGGACCAGCGCCCCGACCATGTGCGCCCCCACCGCAACCAGCTGGAACCCGGCCACCCACAGCGGGTAATTGCGATTGGCATTGACCGCGACCGCCGTGAAGATGGCCGCGCCAATCAGGTCGAGCGTCACATAGGCCCATTGGTACTCGGCAAGCGTGTCCCCGCCTGCAAGCCGGATCAGATAGAGCGGCATGATCAGCGTCACGACGAACGCCGCTGTCATCCAGCGTTCCGGACCCCCGCCCCACCGCCAGCCTGCCGCAGCAAGCAGCAGGCTGGCGATGTGCTGGGCGGGAGCCCTGTACGCGTTGAACAGTTCCAGCCAGTCGCTCATCGGTTCAGACGTTGACCTGCTCCAGAGCGGTTTCGCGGCGTGCCGACTGGACTTCGACTTCGCTGGGCGGGATCGTTGTGGGGATGCCGTCATCACCAGCGGCGTGGATGCGGGCAACCTTGCTGAGCTCGTCATGCACGCGCAGCAGGTGGGTCGACATCGACAGGGCATGGCTTTCGGCCTCGGTCAGGCGCACCAGCGCACGCTGGCCGGTGTGGACTTCGACCTCGGGGTTCTGGCGGGCGGCAAGCATGGCCTGCTTCAGCCGCGCCATGGCGATGATCGATTCGTCGGCAAGGGCTTCGGCCTCGCGCACCAGCTTCTTCAGATTGTAGGCGTCAGCAAGAATACGGTTTTCCATTGGTGGTCTCCAGCGCAGCCGGTGCTCACCCGGCCACGGCCCCAGTTTCCGCGGAGTAGGTCGCCTTGCCCTCCGTTGCTTCGCTGAGTGTCATCGCCGCCGTGATCGCAAGGATCACCGAAGCGAGGATGCCCGTGGCGATCCCGACGATCGCCCCCAGTCGCAGCAGGACGGCATGCTCCCCATCGAGCACTCCGGGGACCACCCTTGGTTCGCCTGCCTTCAGCCATGGTGCCTGTTCCGTGATCGGCATCGCATCGCTGAGGACCAGTCGGCCCGGGTCGTCCCGGAAACCGAAATCAGCCGGATCAGCTGCCAGGTTAATCTGAGAATTTGTGTATGCAGGTTCGCTGAAGGGGTTGAGCAAAGCTTCATCCGCAATTGCCCCGAGGTCGTTTTCCGCCGTCTCCTCAGCCGCTTCGGGGCTCAGCGTGGCGCGGTAATTCTCGACCAGCTCGCCCAGGCTGGCGGCGTCGTAGAAGTCCTTCAGCGCGCGGATATGCTGATTGATCCGGGTCTCGGACACGCCGAGCTCGGTTGCGATCACCTTGATCGGGACGCGCCGGTCAATCCGTTCCATGACGGCGCGCTGTCTGTCGGTCAGCCGCTTCGCGGCTCCGGACGCCATTGCACACTCCTTGCGAACTTCATCCCATGTTACCCGCAAACTAACGCAAATCGGACATGAATTCTTCCGTTTCGGATTAGTTTGTCTAGGACGGTCGCAAACCGCCTAGGCTGCGGAACTGTTAACGCCCACCGATTGGAGGTAGCGCTTGATGTTGCGCGCGGCCTGACGCAGCCGCTGTTCGTTCTCGACCATCGCGATCCGCACATAGCCCTCGCCATTCTCGCCATAGCCCACGCCGGGCGCGACCGCGACCTGCGCCTGGGTGAGGAGCTGCTTGGAGAATTCGAGGCTGCCCATCGCTTTCAGCGCCGGTGGCAGCGGCGCCCAGGCGAACATCGAGGCAGGCGGCGGGGGAATGTCCCACCCGGCGCGCCCGAAGGCCTCGACCATCACGTCGCGGCGGCGGTGGTAGAGCTCGCGATTCGTCTCGATGATGTCCTGCGGCCCGTTCAACGCCGCGCAGGCCGCGGCCTGGATCGGCGTGAAGGCACCGTAATCGAGGTAGGACTTCACCCGCGTCAGCGCCGCGACCAGCTGCTTGTTGCCGACCGCAAAGCCCATCCGCCAGCCGGCCATCGAATAGGTCTTCGACATGCTGGTGAATTCGATCGCGACGTCCTTCGCGCCCGGCACTTCCATGATCGAGCGGGTCGGCTTGCCATCGAAATAAAGCTCGGAATAGGCCAGATCGGAGACAATCCAGACCTGATTCTCCTTCGCCCAGGCCACCAGCCGCTCGTAGAACGGCAGCTCGACCGTCTCGGCGGTGGGGTTGGAGGGGTAGCTCACCACCAGCACGCTCGGGCGCGGGACGGTGTAGTTCATCGCCCGGTCGAGCGATTCCCAGTAATGTTCGTCAGGCGTGGTCGGCACCGAACGGATCGTCGCCCCTGCAAAGATGAAGCCGAAGGTGTGGATCGGGTAGGATGGGTTGGGTGCCAGCACCACGTCACCCGGCGCAACCATCGCCGTGGCAAGGCTGGCCAGCCCCTCTTTCGATCCCATCGTCACCACCACCTCGCTCTCGGGATCGAGGTCGACCCCGAAGCGGCGCGCGTAATAGCCAGCCTGCGCGCGGCGCAGGCCCGGGATGCCCTTGGACTGTGAATAGCCATGCGCATCGGGCTTGGCCGCGACTTCGCACAGCTTGTCGATGACGTGCTGCGGCGGAGGCTGATCGGGGTTGCCCATGCCGAGGTCGATGATGTCCTGCCCTGCCAGACGGGCTGCATGACGCATGGCGTTGACCTCCGCGATCACATACGGGGGCATCCGCTTCATGCGATAGAACTGGTCATTCATGGCAGGTCATTACCTTGTCTTGTGCAGGGCCGATGGGCTTTGCCCTGTCTCCCTAGGCGAAACCTTCCGCCAGAGGGAAGGCCATTTCGGTGAGTTGCGGCTGCTCCCGATAAGCGGCACTAGGGAGCGACGCACACAGGAAGGGACGATTTCGGGTGATGGCACAGGATAACGACCTGATGGCGGCAGCGGGCGAGAGCCTCAAGGGCTTCTTCGACATGCAGGGCGAGGCGCTGCGCGAGATGCTGGGCGGCAAGGGGGCCGAATCGCCGGCAATGCCGGGCCTCGATCCGTCCGAGATGACCGAATGGGCCGCTACCGCCGCGCAGCTCCAGCAGCTGTGGCTCGATTTCGCGACCCACCAGAGCCAAGCCGCGGCCGAGAAGGCGGCCAAGGGCGGCGCGGGTGCCAACATGCTCGATCCGGCGCAGTGGCTGGTTATGTCGCAGGCGATGCTCGGCCAGATGCCCAAGGGGATGTTCGAGGCCTCGGCCAAGCTCGCGCAGGATCAGATGCAGCTGTGGTCGGGCGTGATGCAGAGCTTTGCTGCGGGCGCGACCGGTGGGAAGCCCACCGAAGCACCCGATCCCGCCGCGCTCCCCAAATCCGACCGCCGCTTTGCCGATCCGGCATGGCGCGCGCATCCCGCCTTTCTGCTGCTCCACCAGACCTACCTGATGCTGGCGGATTACTTCCGGCAGGCGGTCAGAGGCATGGACGGGCTCGACAAGGACAAACGCCAGCAATTGGAGTTCGCGGTCAGCGCGCTGGCCGAGGCGATGAGCCCGGACAACTTCCTTGCGCTCAATCCGGTGGTGCTGAAGCGTACGATGGAGACCAAGGGCGCCAATCTGGTGCGCGGGATGCAGCACCTCATCAACGATATGAAGCGCGGGCAGCTCACCCATACCGACCCCAATGCCTTCAAGCTGGGGGAAAACCTTGCGGCGAGCCCGGGCAAGGTGGTGCATGAGACGCCGCTCTATCAGCTGATCCAGTATTCGCCCGCGACTGGGGACGTGCTGGAAGTGCCGCTGGTGATCTTCCCGCCGTGGATCAACCGCTTCTACATCTTGGACCTCACCCCCAAGAAGAGCTTCATCAAATGGGCGGTCGATCAGGGCATCTCGGTCTTCGTGGTCAGCTGGAAGAGCGCCGACGAGAGCATGGCCGAGGTGGTGTGGGACGATTACATCCGCGCGCAGATGGAAGCGATCGACCACGTTCGCGCGCGCCTTAATGTGCCGGCCGTCCACACCATCGGCTATTGCGTTGCGGGCACGACGCTGGCCGCGACGCTGGCGGTGCTCCATCGCCGCGGCGAGGCGGACAAGGTCAAGTCCGCCACCTTCTTCACCGCGCAGGTCGATTTCGAGCGGGCGGGCGATCTCAAGAATTTCATCGACGACAGCCAGATGGAGTTGATCGGGCAATTGTCGCCGCAAGGCTATCTCGACGGGCGCTATCTTGCCGCCGCGTTCAATGCGCTGCGGGGCCGCGACCTGATCTGGAACTACGTGGTCAACAATTACCTGCTCGGGGAGGATTACCCGGCGTTTGACCTGCTGCACTGGAACGGGGATGTCACCAACCTGCCCTCCAAGTGGCACAATGCCTATCTGCGCGACCTCTACCGCGACAACAAGCTGGTGGTGCCGGACGCGCTTGCAGCCGACGGCACGCCGATCGACCTGACGCGGGTCGCCACCCCCAGCTTCGTGCAGGCGGGGCGCGAGGATCACATCGCGCCAGCCGAAAGCGTGTGGCGGATCACGAAGCACTTCACCGGGCCGATCGCGTTCCTGCTGGCAGGTTCGGGGCACATTGCGGGCGTCGTCAATCCGCCTGCTGCGGGCAAGTATCAGTACTGGGTCGGCGACAGCGCCGCGCCTTCGCTGAAGGACTTTGTCGCGGGCGCGACCGAGCATCCGGGCAGCTGGTGGCCGCACTGGCTCGAATGGCTGCACAAGCAGTCCGAGGCCCGCGTTCCTGCTGCGGGCAAGCGGGTGCCGGGCGGCACGGGCGATTCCGTCATCGAGGACGCGCCGGGAAGGTATGTAAAGACACGCTGATCGCGCCGCGCTTTTTTGCTCCGATATGACCCCCAAGGCTGAGAAGCCTCTGAAATCGTATGATTTCCGAGATTTTTGTGCGCTGCACAAAAATACTTGACTTCGCATCCGCATTCACTATTTTGTGCAGTGCAACATGAAGCGAGGTCGTCATGTCCG
>JACESM010000196.1 GCA_013911835.1 Porphyrobacter sp.
TTCGCCCCGTCACGGGTGTAGTTGTAGTTGCCGCTGAACAGGGCAATGCGGAGGTCTGATATGTCCATGGAGCCGCCCCCTTAGGCGAGCGGGGCGGAATTTGCGAGAGGGAGGTTGCGGGTGAGTTCATGACCCGACCCTTTCTTCATTGACTCCTCCCCCCGCGCCACTAAAGCCGCCCGCGGGCCACGCGGTCCCAACGCCGCGCGAGCTCTCTGCAAGGAGAGAATACATGACTGAGTATGCACGCGGGCTCGCTCACGAGCCGACGCTTAAGCCTGAGCGCCCCTTCTTTTCCTCGGGCCCCACGGCAAAATTCCCCGGCTGGTCGCTGGACAAGCTCAAGACCGAATCGCTTGGCCGCTCGCACCGTTCGAGCCTCGGCAAGGCGCGCCTGAAGTACGCGCTCGACCTGAGCCGCGACCTGCTCGGCATCCCTGACGATTACCTGATCGGCATCATGCCCGCCTCCGACACCGGCGCGATTGAAGCTGCCATGTGGTCGATGCTCGATCCCGCCCGCCCCGTGACGGTCGCGGCGTGGGAGAGCTTCGGCAATGTCTGGATCCAGGACGCGGTCAAGCAATTGAAGCTGCCCAACCTTCAGGTCCTCACCGCCGATTATGGCGAGATCCCCGACCTCACCACCATCCCCCAGCGCAACGACGTGGTGTTCACCTGGAACGGCACGACCTCGGGCGCGAAGATCCCCAACACCGACTGGCTCGAAGCCGGGCGCGAGGGTGTGACCATCAACGATGCCACCAGCGCGATCTTCGCGATGGAGATGGACTGGGCCAAGCTCGATGCCACCACCTATTCGTGGCAGAAGGTGCTCGGTTCCGAGGCGCAGCACGGGATGCTGATCCTCAGCCCCAAGGCGGTCGAGCGGATCGAGAGCTACAACCCCGCCTGGCCGCTGCCCAAGCTGTTCCGCATGAAGAAGGGCGACAAGCTCAACCGCGGGATCTTCGAAGGTGAGACGATCAACACCCCCTCGATGCTGGCGACGGAAGACTACATCGCCGCGCTCGAATGGGCCAAGTCGATCGGGGGCCGCAAGGCGCTCATCGCGCGGGCCGATGCCAATGCGCAGATCGTCAAGGACTGGATCGAGGCCACCCCGTGGCTGCGCAACATGGCGGGCGATCCGGCGCTTCAGACCAACACCGGCGTCTGCATGGTGTTCCAGGGCGACTGGTACGAAGGCCTCTCGGCCGAAGACCGCGCCGCGGTGCCCAAGAAGATCGTCAAGCTGCTTGAAGAACGCAATGTCGGCTTCGACTTCAACGGCTACCGCGATGCGCCGCCGTCCTTGCGCATCTGGTGCGGCTCGACCGTCGAGCAGGAGGACATCAAGCGCCTGCTGCCGTGGATCGAGTGGGCCTATGAAAAGGTCAAGAACGGCTGACCTTTTAGCCCTCTCCCCTTCGGAGGGGAGGGCCCAAGAGAGGGGACGTCCCTCTCGTTTTTCCAATCCAATCACAGGGCCGGGGCGGACTTCCCCTCTCCCCGGCCCTCTCCCCTGAAGGGGAGAGGGAGATTTATCATGACCCGTCCTAAAGTTCTCATTTCCGACAAGATGGACCCCAACGCCGCGCGCATTTTCGAAGAGCGCGGCTGCGATGTCGATGTGATCACCGGCGAAACCCCCGAACAGCTCGCCGCCCGCATCGGCGAGTATGAAGGCCTCGCGATCCGTTCCTCGACCAAGGTCACCAAGGCGATCCTTGATGCGGCGACCAATCTCAAGGTCATCGGCCGCGCCGGCATCGGTGTCGACAATGTCGACATCCCCTATGCCAGCGGCAAGGGCGTGGTGGTGATGAACACCCCGTTCGGCAACTCGATCACCACCGCCGAACACGCCATCGCGCTGATGTTCGCGCTCGCGCGGCAGCTGCCCGAAGCCAATGCCCAGACGCAGGCGGGCCAGTGGCCCAAGAGCGGGTTCATGGGCGTCGAGGTCACCGGCAAGACGCTCGGTCTCATCGGGGCGGGCAATATCGGCTCGATCGTTGCCAGCCGCGCGCTCGGCCTCAAGATGAAGGTGATCGCCTATGATCCCTTCCTCACCGAAGAACGCGCGATCGAACTCGGGATCGAGAAGGTCGATCTCGACACGCTGCTGAGCCGCGCCGACTTCGTCACGCTGCACACTCCGCTGACCGACGAGACCCGCAACATCCTCAGCCGCGAGCGGCTCGAGAATGCCAAGAAGGGCATCCGCATCATCAACTGCGCCCGCGGCGGCCTGATCGACGAGGCGGCGCTGAAGGATTGTCTGGAAAGCGGCCAGGTCGCAGGCGCCGCGCTCGACGTGTTCGAGACCGAGCCGCCCGCCGCCGATCACCCGCTGTTCGGCGCGCCCAATTTCATCTGCACCCCGCACTTGGGCGCAAGCACCACCGAAGCGCAGGTCAATGTCGCGCTTCAGGTGGCCGAGCAGATGGCCGACTACCTCGTCAACGGCGGCGTCACCAACGCGCTCAATGTGCCTTCGCTGAGCGCCGAGGAAGCCCCCAAGCTCAAGCCCTACATGGCGCTTGCCGAGAAGCTCGGCAGTCTTGTCGGCCAGCTCGCCCACGGCAACCTCACCCAGATCGGGATCGAGCGCGAGGGCGCGGCGGCCGAACTCAACGGCAAGCCGATCACCGCCGCTGTGCTGGCGGGCTTCATGCGCCGCTATTCGGACACGGTGAACATGGTCAACGCGCCGTTCCTGGCCAAGGAGCGCGGGCTGGACGTGAGCGAGATCCGCCATGACCGCGACGGCGCGTTCAACACCCTCGTTCGCGTCACCGTGGAGACCGCGCAGGGCCCGCGTTCGGTCGCCGGCACACTGTTCGGCACCGAGGCGCCGCGTCTCGTCGAGATCTTCGGCATCGGCATCGAGGCTGAGCTTTCGGGCCACATGCTCTACATCGTCAACGACGACAAGCCGGGCTTCATCGGCCGGATCGGGACGCTGCTGGGCAGCCACGGCATCAACATCGGCACCTTCAACCTCGGCCGCCGCGAAGCGGGCGGAGAAGCGGTGCTGCTGCTGAGCCTAGACGAGGCGCTGACGCCGGAAGTGATCGCCGAGGCCGAGAAGATCGAAGGCGTGAAGCTGGTCAAGGCTTTGGCGTTCTAAGGACAAGGGCCCACCCCTAGCCCCTCCCGCAAGCGGGAGGGGGACTGGGAAGCGCTGAGACCCCCCTCCCGCTTGCGGGAGGGGTCGGGGGTGGGCCTGCGCAACGGCCGCGACCGCACCCCCTTCACCCCGCGCCCATACCTCGCTAAGCGCAAGCGCAATGACCCAGCCCAACGACCTCCTCCCCGAAGGCCTCGAGGACCGCCTGCCGCTCGAGGCTGCGCGGATCACCGCGATGATGCGCGCCTGTCTCGATGTGCTTGAAGCTCACGGCTATGACCGCGTGCGCCCGCCGCTGCTCGAGTTCGAGGCCTCGCTGGTGGGCCGCATGGCGGGCGTTACCGTGGGCGAGACCAGCGCGATGTTCCGCTTTGTCGACCCGGCGAGCTTGCGCACCCTCGCGCTGCGCTCCGACATCACCCCGCAGGTCGGCCGCATCGCCGCCACCAGCCTCGCATCCGTCCCGCGCCCGCTCCGGCTCGCCTATTGCGGCGACACCGTGCTCATCAAGGCGAGCCAGCTTGACCCTGCGCGTGAGCGTCTTCAGCTGGGGGCCGAGCTGATCGGCGCGGACTCCGTTGCGGCGGCGGGCGAGGTGGTGATGCTCGCGGTCGAGGCGCTGAAGGCCGCAGGGCTTACCGGCATCGCGGTTGACTTCACGCTCCCTGACCTCGTCGATACCCTTGCAGAGAAGGCCTTCCCGCTGGCGGCCAATCAGCGCGAGGCCGTCCGCCGCGAGCTCGACACCAAGGACGCTGGCGGGCTGAAGGTCGCTGGCGGTGCCGCCTATCTGCCGCTGCTCTACGCCACCGGGCCGTTCGCAAGCGCGCTCGCCGCGCTTCGCGAAGTGGACGCGGGCGGCGCGCTCAAGTCCCGGCTTGACGGGCTCGAAGCCATCGCCGCCGCTGTCGGTGACGCCGCCACCATTACCCTCGACCCGACCGAGCGGCACGGCTTCGAATACCAATCGTGGTTCGGCTTCACCCTCTATGCAGAAGGTCTGCGCCGCGCGGCCGGGCGGGGCGGCACCTACCGTATCGCCGGGAGCGACGAGCCCGCGACCGGCTTCACCCTCTACCTCGACCGCCTCGCCGACATCGCGCCGCAACCCGAGGCGGTGCGCATCTGCTACCTCCCCCTTGGCCACGACCGCGCCGCCGCGGCGGCGCTGCGGTTCGAGGGCTGGCGCACCATCGCGCAGCTCGCGCAAGGCGAGGATCCGGCGAGCCTCGGCTGCGACTACATCCTGCAAGGCACCGCCCCCGTGGCGCTGGAGCACGCCCGGTGACGACCAAGCCTACCCCGATCACCCTCGCCAACGACCCGCTCGCGCCATACCTGATCGCGCCGGGCTGGCGGGTGGGCGATCTCCTGTTCCTCTCCGGGCAGGCGAGCATCGGGCCGGACGGCAGCATCGTCGGCGTCGGCGACTTCGATGCGCAGCTAGCGCAGACCTTCGCCAATATCGCAACCGCGCTGGCCGCAGGCGGCAGCGACCTCTCGAAGGTGGTCAAGGTCACCATCTACCTGACCGACATGGCGAACTTCCCCAAGATTCTCGAAGCGAGGAAGCGCTGGTTCACCCCGCCATACCCCGCCGACACGACCGTCGAGGTCAAGGGCCTCGCGCTCCCCGAACTGATGGTCGAGATCGACGTGATCGCGGCGGTGTAGGGAGCAGAAGGCCCGGCTAGCTTTCTGATTTTGCTTTGGTAGGATGAGCCATGCGGCGCGGCGCCTTCATCCTTGCCCTGCTCGTTGCGGCCTGCTCTGCTGCCGACGAGCGCGCACCCGAAACGCCGCCCTCCGATGCGGTGGCTGCGGTACCGGCTCCTGCGCCCGCGCCCACCTCTTCTGCCGCGCCGGTCGACTGCGGGGCCGACGATTACAGCGGCTATGACAACGCCAAGGCGTGCTACTCCGACCAGTGCAACAAGGGCGATGCCGAGGCCTGCCGGATGGCCGAGAGCTTTAACGGCAATCTCTTCCCCGATGGCGACCCTGAGACTGTGCGGCTGGAGGACATGGCCTATCCCGATGCGCGCGAAGTGATCCTCGGGATGGGATGGATACCCGCTGGCGAGGACTGCGGCGGGGGCGGCACCGGAGAGACGACCTGTGCCGACTTCCCCGAGATCGACTACTGTTCCGGAGTGGGGCCGGGCTATTGTGCCATGACATTCCGGCGCGGGGATCGCTGCCTTGACGTGCTCACGACCGAGGGTGCGCCCGAACGTGGCGTGACCGGCCGACCTTATGTGAAGGATGTCACTTTCCGCAAGGGGCCTTGCCGGACGGCGCCGAACGGGGGCTGAAAACAAGCACGTGGCCGAAATCCAACCTTCCCCCGTCCCGGGTCAAGCCCGGGCGGGGGTGGGGAGGAGCGACAGTCTTCACCCCAGCACTTTCCTCAGCCACGCGTCCATCGCCGGAGTGGCGGGGTAGTCGGGCTGGCCGAGCTTGCGGTTGATTTCCATGTGGCCGCGCAGGCCCTCGCCGGGGAAGCCCGCGATCTCGACCGCAGTGCCGCCGCCCTTGAGCGCCTCGGCCAGCCGCTTCGACTGGTCGACCGCATCGGCGCGCTGGACGTGGAGCAGCAGGAAGGCGGGGGCATTGGGGCTGGCGGCATGGGCGACGGGGGAGAGCGCCTGCTGCCGCGCCGGGTCGGTGCCGAAGGCGTCGGTATAGACGCCGCCCATCCGCCCTCCGG
>JACESM010000197.1 GCA_013911835.1 Porphyrobacter sp.
AGCGCCGAGGCGACCGCGACCAGCAAGGGTGAGGCCGAAAAGCTCGCCGCCAAGGCGTTCCTCGAACAGTTCGGCTGACGCTTTGTTCCCTTAATGTTTCACGTGAAACATTGCTCCGCCACGCACTCTGCCCCCTACGAATGCACAACGACCTGCCGACGACCTGCGCACGCCCCGCGCGCGCCCTTCGACAAGTGCGCGACAAGGCGATATGAGCGCGCCATGACCGAAACCCTCCCAACCCGCTGCGGTGTCGTCGCCGTGCTCGGCGCGCCCAATGCCGGCAAGTCGACCCTCGTCAATGCCCTCGTCGGCCAGAAGGTCGCAATCACCAGCGCCAAGGCGCAGACGACCCGCGCGCGAATGCTCGGGATCGCGCTGCACGAGCTGGAGGGCACGCCCACCCAGATGATTCTCGTCGACACCCCCGGCATCTTCGCCCCCAAGCGCCGCTTGGACCGGGCGATGGTGAGCGCCGCGTGGGAGGGCGCCGAGGCGGCCGATGCGGTGCTGTTGCTGGTCGATCCGATCAAGCAGCGCCGCCATGAGCTGGAGCCGCTGCTGGAAACGCTGGCGGGGCGGCCCGAGCGCAAGATCCTCGTCCTCAACAAGGTCGACCGCGCCAAGAAGGAGCCACTGCTGGCGCTCGCGCAGGAGCTTGCGGGCAAGGCCGATTTTGCCGAGATCTACTTCATTTCGGCGCTCACCGGTGACGGTGTGCCCGAATTGAAAGACGCACTCGCCAAGCTGATGCCTGAAGGCGAGTGGATGTATCCCGAAGACCAGGTCTCCGACGCCTCCGAACGCCTGCTCGCCGCCGAGATCACCCGCGAACAGCTCTACCAGCAGCTCCACGAGGAACTGCCCTATGACAGCGCGGTGCGCCCCGAGAAATACGAGGTGCGCCCCGACGGCAGCGTCGAGATCCACCAGCAGATCGTGGTCACCCGCGACAACCAGCGCGCGATCGTGCTCGGCAAGGGCGGATCGAAGATCAAGGCCATCGGCGCCGCCGCGCGGGCGGAGCTGATGGAGGTTCTCGGCGTGAAGGTGCACCTGTTCCTGCATGTGAAGGTGCTGGAGAACTGGGCCGAAGACAAGGAAATCTTTGAGGAAATCGGGTTGGATTGGGTGCGGTGATTATCAACACCTTGTTTAAACATTGCAGGAACGTTTGAATACCAAAGCGGCCTCTGCTAAAAGAGATTCATGACTGAGAAGACCCTTTTCCGAGCACTGCCCGGTATCGCTGATTTCGAACTCCGCTATTCTAACACTGATCGCCTCATGAAGGATGAGCTTGATGATCTTTGGCGAGACGGTGACCGGATATCATTGGCTCTTTTCGGTATCACAATATCCGAGACGGATTATTACTCGGCTGTAGAGGCAGGCTTCAAAGGCAGCGTGTTTGATTGGCAGTCATACTTCGAGTTTCTTGACCGGGAAGAATTGGAAGCTGATGAAGATGCTTTCTGGGAAGCGGTCGGATTAGATTTCTCAGACGACGAAGGCGAACAACTTGCGTGTGTCGGGTATTTCGGCCGGCAGACAATCTGTGCAGTTCGAGGATTTTTGCCCGCTGCCTCGCTGCGGTTTAGATCGAACTCCGTCCGCACAGATAAGCAAATTGAAGCGGAAGCAGAAGCGTGGGGCCGAATGCTACTATCTGGTCGTCAAGCGTAGCAATCGACGCCTAGCAAATTGCAATTAGGCATTCGTTCGTCATCGCGAGGTCCGTAGGGCCGTGGCGATCCATGGACCGAGGCTTTCGATTGCTGAAGGCGAGCCATGGATTGCTTCGTCGCCGCGCTCCTCGCAATTACGAGATTCCGTCGCCCCGTGCTTGACCCGGGGTGCCCGCTTCTCCCCTCCCCGTGGGGAGGGGCTGGGGGTGGGGGTTCGACATAAGCGGGTGTCGCACACCCATCCCCGGCCCTTCCCTCAAGGGAAGGGAGTTCTGTAGCGCGATTTGAAGGCGTAAAGCCAAGCCCGGTGTCAAGCACGTGGCGACGAGGTGGTGGTAATTACCCCCACCCCGACTTCTCCAGATTCGCCTGCAACGCCGCCTCATTGAACGGCTTGACGATGCAATCATCCGCGCCCGCGACGATGCCGTCGTGCATATGCTTGACCTCGCCGTTCGAGGCGCTGAACACCACCACCGCCCCTGGTCTGGTGACCGGGAACGGCGCTTCAGGTAACACCTTTGTCCTAGGCCATGAGCCCGATCCCCGGCCTTTGGTGCAGCGCCTAAGCTGGCCCCCTCACCAACCAGCGGAGTGAATGACATGATTGTTGATCTGAAAATCGAAGAGGCCCTGCTCGTCGTCGGCGGCAGCATCATCGACGAAATCGAGGAGCGTCACCCCGGCGGCGAATGGTGTGGCAACTCGTTCTTCCCGAACGGTCTGCCGCGCGGTTGGGAATGCTGATGCAAACTGGCGCTGCACTTCGGTGCAGCGCCAATTGCCCCCGCCCCAGAACCGCGCGCAGGTCGAGCGATCGTTGCCGACCTTGGCCTTCTGGCTCACACCCCTTCAGCGCTCGGGCCCCGAAGCCTATTTCCCTCCGAATTCGTAAGAGAACTTCACCCCGAATTCGCTCGCATCATTGGCAAGGATGTTGAGGATGTACGGCCCCACATCCAGCGCCGCCTGCACGTAGCGTTCGTCGAAGATGTTCTTGCCATAGGCCGAAAGCGTCCAGGGCGCATCGTCGGGTTCGTAGCTGATGTTGAAGCCCACCAGGTCGCGGCTGGCGATGAAGGCGGTCGGCGAATTGTTCGGCTGGCCTTCAAGGTCGCCGCGGTAGGAATAATCCGCGCGCGCCGTCACTGTGCCGCCGCCGGTGCTGAACGCGACCTGCGGGCCGATTGCCACCGTCCAGCGGGGGGTCAGGGCAGCGCGATCCCCGTTGGTGAGGCTGCTGCCCGGCTCGACATTGCGGAACTCGGAATCGATGAACCCGACCGAGGTGTTGAGCGAGAACGCACCGAGACGGACATTGCCCTCCCATTCGACACCGATCGAGCGCAGGTCGCCGGCATCGTCGGTCACGGTGATGAACCCGCCGGGCCCGATCGAGCTGACCTGTGCGGGGAATGACGTGTAGTTGGTGTAGAAGCCTGCCAGCGACATCTGCAGCCACTCGAACGGCTCGCCCTTGATGCCCGCCTCGTAATTGGTGGCGATCACGGGGTCGGTTGCGAAGAACGTCGCCGCGCCGCCGAAGGGACGCGCGGGGAACTGGCCCGACTGGTAGCCGCGCGCGATGGTGCCGTAGACATTCAGCTGGTCATTGAGCGCGTAGGTCGCCGAGACCTCCCACGTGACTTCGCCGAAATCGGCCGAACCGCCAAAGGGCGGCGCAAAGCCGAGGTTGGCGGTCGCGTCCTTGCTGTCTTCGGTGTAGCGGATCCCGCCCGCAAGGCGCAGGTCTTCGGTCACCTGCGCGCCGAGGTTGGCGAAGATCGCGTAGCTGGTCGTCTCCTGGGTCTGCTCGAAGAGGCCGTCACCGAACCCGTTGAAAGTGGTGGGCTCCTGGAAGTTGAACCCCTCCTCGTTGAAATAGTAGAGGCCCCCGACATAGTCGAAGATCCCCGACTTGCCGCTGAGCTGAAGTTCGAAGGAGTATTGCTCCGCCTCGCCGATTTCGGGGAATGACAGGAAGTCCAGTTCGGCACCGTCATCGTCAAGCCCGCCTTCATATTCGGAATAGCGGTAGCTGCCGATGAACTTCAATGCGAGGTTGTCGTTGAGCTCGTAATCGATGATCGCGCTGAAACCATAGGCGGCATTGGTCGCGCGCGCGAGATCGGCTTGACCGGAGTTGGAATCGAAGGGATCGGCGGACTGGCTGGTGACCGGATCGAGACCGCCCGCGCAGGCGACGGCGAAGGGGCCGAACAGATCGGCGATCTGTTCCGGCGTGCAGCCCCCGGGCGGGACGACGATGGTGGTGGTGAAGGGGTTCTGGCCGTTGTCGCCTTCGTTGCCATCGGCGGTCAGCTGGATCGACAGGCGATCGGTCGGGGTCCACTTGATCGAGGCTCGCCCGGAAATGTCCTGAAGCTCGCCGACGCGCGCTTCGGGGTTGGGGATATTGAGGAAGTCGCCAAGGCCGTTGCGGCGATCGATCCCGATGCTGAAGGATGCCGCCAGCGTGTTCGACAGGCGGGTGTTGACATAGGCATCGCCGGCGATCCTGCCGCGCGTGCCGATCTGCCCGTTGAAGCGCGCGACTTCCTCGTCACCCGGCTGCGAGGTGATGATGTTGATCGCGCCGCCGATCGAGTTGCGTCCGAACAGGGTGCCCTGCGGTCCGCGCAGCACCTCGAGCCGCGCGATGTTGGCGAGGCCCAGGTTCTGGCCGATCTGGCGGCCCAGATAGACGCCGTCGACATAGACCCCGACGGTCGGATCGATCACGATCAGGTGGTCCTGGAACCCGATCCCGCGAATGCTCGGGAACTGCGAGCTGGGGTTGCCCGCGCCGAAGTTGGTGATGGTGAGGTTGGGCACATACTTGCCGATGTCGATCAGGCTGTCGGCATTGCGCGTGTCGAGCGCTTCAGGGCTGAACACCGTCACGGCGACGGGCGCTTCGTAGACGTTCTGTTCGATTCGTTTCGAGGTAACGATGATCTGGTCGAAATTGCCGGCTTCTTCGGGTTCGCTCGCAGTGTCCTGGGCAGACACCGTGGCGGGAACCGCAGCCAGAGCGAGCGCAGCGGCGCTCAAACGAAGGAAATTCTTGACCTGATTTGTCATCTTCATTGTTTGCTCCCCAAATCTGGCGATGGTCAGCCGACGCCCTGCATCTGGCTGGCCCACCGCGTCGCGCAGTCTTCAAAACAGACTGCGGTTAGATTCGCAGGACGGCGAATTGTAGGGACGCCTGTGGATTACGGGAAATTTTTCGTCAGAGTGTAATAATTCCGCATCGCGCCAGCCCAGGGGACGTGGCGCAGACTCCGGAACTTACCCCCGCGCCCGCTATCCCCGCTCCGCCGCCACAGCCAGCCCGCGCGACAACAGCGTAAGGCCGCCAAAATAGGTCAGCCAGGAGAGCCAGCCCCACGACTTCGAACCCGGCGACGCGGTCATGTCCAGCACCACAACCGCATCGGACAGGAAGAAGATGCCGTAACCCAGCGCCACCAGCGCCAGCGGCAGGGTGCTGCGCGCGGCAAGCGCGGTGGCGATGGCCGAGAACAGAGGGAAGATCGCAAACAGCGGCGATCCGCCAAGCTGCAACACCGTTACCAGGCTCGCCAGCGCGAGGCAGAGCACCAGCGCCGCAAGCGCCAGTGCGGGGCCCCTGGCCTGCTGGCGCAAATCGAGCTGCGCAAAGGTGCTCGCCGCGACCACATGCGCGGCGGTAAACACCACGCCCGAGGCTATCGCCTGCCCCAAGGCGAGCATGAGATCAGCGAACCAGATCAGGGCGAAGGTCACCGCAAGGCGCTGCAACCGCGTCCTGCGGGTGGCCAGAAAGGTGCTCACCACAAGAGCGCCGGTCGCCGCGCATTTCCAGCTGACGACAAGCGCACCCGGCAGGTCGGCAAGAAATGTAAAGGCGAGCCCCGATCTCGCGGCTGCACCGAACCAGTAGCCTGTGCCCAGCACCAGGCCGAGGAGCCACAGATTGCGTGCTGTCAAACTCTGGTCCATGCCGCCCCCGACGCTGACGTCCGGGATGCGCTAGACCGCGGCGGGAATTATGGCAAGGATCAGGCCCTTAGGTTGTATCGACATTCAGGGATTCCCAAAGCGTTGCGTGTCTGATTCATAGGTTTCCGCGATTTGCGGAGGTTGTGATGGGTATCAAGC
>JACESM010000198.1 GCA_013911835.1 Porphyrobacter sp.
GGCGCAGCTCTCGCTGATCTAGGTCGCCTTCGGGCGCAGGTGAGTCCTCCCCGCCACACCCCCATATCCGGAGTCCCCGGTAGCGCGCGGGCGGAACGAAACGAGTCCGGCACAAGATGTAGAGTCCCGCGCGCTACCGGGGACTCCGGATATGGGGGTGTGGCGGGGAGGACTCACCTGCGCCCGAAGGCGACCTAGATCAGCGAGAGCTGCGCCACCGGCGCGAAACTGCGGCGGTGGAGCGGGCTCGGCCCGTGCAGCCGCAGCGCTTCCATATGCTCGGCCGTGCCATAGCCCTTGTTGCGCTCCCAGCCGTAATGCGGATGCGCCGCGGCCGCCTCCAGCATCATCCGGTCGCGCCATTCCTTGGCGATGATCGAGGCGGCGGAAATGGCGGGTTCGATCCCGTCCCCACCCACGATCGCGCGGGCGGGCCAGGACCATTCGGCGCAGCGGCCGTGGGGGGTCATGTTGCCATCGACCAGCACCTCGCGCGTCTCGCACCCCAGCGCCGTGGTCAGCGCCGCCACCGCGCGGGTCATCGCGTGCATCGTCGCCATGAAGATGTTGAGCCGGTCGATCTCGTCCGGCTCCACCACCGCGACCGCCCAGCCACATCCCTGCCGGATCGCTTCGTCGAGCACCGCACGGCGGGCGGGCGAAAGGCGCTTGGAATCGTCGAGCCCCGCAGGTATCGCCGCGCCGAGAACCACCGCCGCGGCCACCACCGGCCCGGCGAGTGGCCCGCGCCCCGCCTCGTCGACGCCGATCACCAGCGGCTGTCCCGAGGCGATCAATTCCGGAGTGACCCCAAGCATGATCCGTTCTGCCCGTTTGCTCGCCGCTTTTTCGACCCCTGCGCTGATGCTGGCAAGCTGCGCCAATGCGCAAACCGGGGAAAGCGCTGCCGCCGCCGCAGGCGAGGCCTTCAAGACCACCGACGTCGCGGGCTTCGAAGAGCCTTGGGCCATCGCCTTCGCGCCCGGCACCGCGACTTTGTTTGTCACCGAGAAATCGGGCACAGTGAAATTGCTCGACACCAAGACCGGCGAGACCGCGACCGTCACGGGCGCGCCCAAGGTCGATTACGGCGGTCAGGGCGGGCTCGGCGACATCGCTTTCCTGCCTGCCGAGGCGTCGGAGACGCTCGGAACCCGCACGATCTACCTCAGCTGGGCCGAAGCGGGCGAAGGCGACACCCGCGGCGCGGCGGTCGGCAAGGGCCAGCTGGTGTGCTCCGCCCCCACTGCGTGCACCATCGAAGGATTGTCGGTCATCTGGCGCCAGACCCCCAAGGTGACGGGCCGCGGTCACTATTCGCACCGCCTCATCTTCTCGCCCGACGGCAAGTACCTCTACATCGCCAGCGGCGAGCGGCAGAAGATGCAACCGGCGCAAGACACCGCTGCGACGCTCGGCAAGATCGTGCGCCTGAACCTCGACGGCACCCCGGCTGCGGGCAACCCGATGGCGGATAAGGGCGGCGTCTCGGCCGAGATCTGGTCGATGGGCCACCGCAACATCCTCGGGATGGCGTGGGACGCCGAGGGGCGCCTGTGGGAAGTCGAGCACGGTCCGGCGGGCGGCGATGAACTCAATCTCGTCAAACCGGGCGCCAACTACGGCTGGCCGGTGCGCTCGAACGGCGAGCATTACAACGGCGACCCGATCCCCGATCACGCCGCCGATGACGGCTTCGCCCAACCCGCGTTGAGCTGGAACCCGGTGATCGCGCCCGGCGGCATGATTGTCTACACTGGCGACCAGTTCGCAGGCTGGAAGGGCCATGCACTGATCACCGGCCTTGCGACGCAGGCGATCGTCGATGTCGCGATCGAAGGCGAGAGTGCACGCGAAGTCGCCCGCCACGAATTCGATTCGCGCCTGCGCGCCATCGCCCAGGGCCCCGACGGGGCGATCTGGGTGGCGCAGGACGGCAAGGGCGCGCGGTTGCTCAAGCTCACCGCGCAATGACAGCAAGCCCCCGCGCGGCCGACGCTGCGACAATCATCCCGCTCGAGGCGGTCGATCCCGCCATGATCGAGGAAGTGCTCGACCGCGCCTTCGGGCCGGACCGCCACGCGCGCACCGCCTATCGCATCCGCGAAGGCATGGCGTGGCTGCCGGGGTTGAGCCTCGCCGCGCTGGACGAAAACGACCTGCTGGTGGCGACGATCCAGTGCTGGCCGGTGGGTTTGCAGACCAAGGAGGGGCAGGTGCCATTGGTGATGGTCGGCCCGGTCGCGGTGGTGCCCGAACGGCAGGGCGAAGGCTTCGGCGTGGGCCTGATGAGCGCGATGCTGGCCGAGGTTGCGCGGCTGGCTTCGTCGGGAGGCCGCGCCCTGCCGCAAGTTCTGATCGGTGATGCCAGCTACTACGGCCGCTGGGGCTTCTCCGCGGCGATGACCGGCGGCTGGCGCTGCCCCGGCCCCTATGAACAGGACCGTCTGCTCGCGCGCGGCCACGGCCTCGCCGCCATGCCCGCCGAGGGCATGCTGGGGCCGTGGGAGGGTTGAATAAGGGAAGGTAACCCCTTCACCTTCCCCACCCCATCTGCCATCCCCGCATAACAATGCCCTACGATCCGCCCCCGCACCTTGCCGGCCTGACCCTCGCCGAGATCGCCGCTCTGGTCGAGCAGCGCCAGCTTCCCCCGGTCGAAAGCTGGTCGCCCGCCAAGATCGGCGAGAGCCACATGGTGATCGCCGCCGACGGGACGTGGTTCCACGAGGGCGGGGTGATCCGGCGCGAGGCGATGGTGCGCGCGTTCGCCAGCCTCCTCACCCGCGACGAGGCGGGTCATCACTGGCTGGTCACCCCGGTCGAGAAGCTCGCCATCGAGGTCGAGGACGCGGCCTTCATCGCCACCGATTGCGTGCGCAAGGATGATGCGCTGGCGTTCCGCGTCAACACCGACGAGTTGGTGATCGCCGGACCCGGCCATGCCCTGCGCGCTGCAGGCACGGCCGAGGAGCCTGCGCTCTACCTCCACGTCCGGCGCGGGTGCGAGGCGCGCCTCAACCGTTCGACCTGGGCGCAGCTTGCCGAGATCGCACTGGCCGAGGGGGCAGAGGACAACGGCTGGCAGGTCACCAGCCAGGGCGAGGCGTTCCGCCTGCTGCCATGAGCCCATCCGCCAGTATCTTCGATGCTCTATCGCTGGCCTTCACTGAAGGCCACGCGCGCGACATCCCCGACCTCATGACAGATGCACAATTCGCGACGGAGGGGGCCACGCCTGCGGCCGTGCTGATCGCGATCACCGATGTCCCGCATGATCCGCAGATCATCCTGACTCAGCGCCCCCGCGCGATGCGCGATCATCCGGGGCAGGTCGCCTTTCCCGGCGGCAAGATCGATCCGGGCGAGGATGCGGTGACCGCCGCCTTGCGAGAAGCCGAAGAAGAGCTCGCCCTGCCACGTAGTGCGGTGCGCGTGATCGGCACCAGCGATCTCTATCACACCGGCACCGGCTTTCTGGTGACGCCGGTGGTCGGCGTCGTCCCGCCGGGTCTGACCCTCACTCCCAATCCGGAAGAGGTCGAGGCATGGTTTGAAGCGCCGCTCGCCATGCTATTCGATCCCGCCAGCTGGACCGCCCACGAGGTGCTTTGGCGCGGGGCGAACCGCCGCTATCTCGAACTCGACTGGCAGGGCTTCCGCATCTGGGGCGTGACGGCGGCGATCATCGCCAACCTGTCGCGCCGCATTACGCTGGAGGCTTTGCGCGATGCTGCGTGACTTGCACGAGGCCGATTGGACGCGGCGCGAGGGTCTTGTGCTGCTGACCCGCGCGCTCGGCGCCGAGAACATCCGCTGGGTCGGCGGAGCGGTGCGCGATGGCTTGCTGGGCGTTGCGGTCGCGGATGTCGACTGCGCGACCAAGCTCATGCCCGCCGAGGTGATCGCCGCCTGCGGCCGCGCCGGCATCCGCACCGTGCCCACGGGGATCGACCACGGCACCATCACCGCGATCCTCAAGGACGGGCCGGTGGAAGTGACCACCCTCAGGCGCGATGTCGCCACCGATGGCCGCCGCGCCACCATCGCCTTCGCCTCGGACTGGGCCGAGGACGCCGCGCGGCGCGACTTCACCATCAACGCGCTCTACGCCCACCCCGAGACGCTCGAGATCGCCGACTATTTCGGCGGGCTGGCCGACCTCGAAGCGCGGCGCGTGCGCTTCATCGGTGACGCGGCGGCGCGGATCGCCGAGGATCACCTGCGCATCCTGCGCTACTACCGCTTCCAGACCCGCTTCGGCGCGGACCTCGATCCTGAGGCCGAGGACGCCTGCGCCACGCTTGCCCACACCCTCAAGGGCCTCAGCCGCGAGCGGATCGCGAGCGAGTTGCTCGCCCTGCTCGGCCTGCCTGATCCCCACGCCACCATTGCCCGGATGCGCACGCACGGCGTGCTGCCGGTGATCCTGCCGGAGGCCTGCGCAGCCCAGATCGCCGCGCTTGGCAAGCTGATCGCTGCCGAGGCGGAGCAAGGCGTCGCCCCCGATCCCGTCCGCCGCCTCGCCGCGCTGCTCCCGCCGATGCCGGAGATCGCAGAGACGGTAGCCGCGCGCCTCCGGCTGTCCAAGGCGCAGCGCGCCCGGCTGGTGGCGGCTGCCGAGCGCAAGGGCGATGACGCCGCCAACCCGCGCGCGCTCGCCTATCGCCTGACGCCGCCCGTCGCCACCGACCGACTGCTGCTGGCAGGCGGCGATGCGCGGGTGCTGGAGGGCTGGCAAGTGCCAGTCTTCCCTTTGAAGGGCGGCGCAATTGTCGCGCGCGGGGTGACTGCGGGGCCACTGGTCGCGCGCGTGTTGCAAGAGGTAGAAGCGCGCTGGATCGACGAGGGCTTTCCCAGTGCGGCCCGGATCGAGGAGTTGCTCACCGAAGCGCTCGGCGGCGGCGCCTTCAGGCCGGACTGAGATTTCTCACACAAAGCCACAAAGACACAAAGACACAAAGAGCCTGGCACTCGCCTCACCCTTTGTGTCTCTGTGTCTTTGTGTGAATCAATCCGCAGCTTTGCTGCGTAACCTTCCTCGCGGCCTCAGCCAAACTTGCCCGATTTGGGGAAGCCCTGCGGCGGCATTCGCCCGGCGGCCCCGCGCGCGACCTTCCACATGCGGATTTCGGTCTCGGTGCGGGTGCGTTCACCCGATCCGCCCATCTGCCAGCTGAGCCCATCGGCGAGCACGAAGGTGATCGCATCCGCCATCCCGCCGTCGCGGTAGCGTTGCAACTGCACGCCCTGTCCGCGCGACATCACCGGCAGTTCTTCCAGATTGAACACCACCAGCTTGCGGTTGTCACCGACCACCGCAACATGATCGTGGCCCTCGCCGATCGGGCGGATCACCGCCAGCTTTGCCCCGTCCTTCAAGTTCACCACCTGCCGGCCCTTGCGGGTTTCGGCGAGCAGTTCGTCGAGCAGCGCGACAAAGCCCTTGCCGTGGCTGGAAGCCAGCAGGAGCCGGCCACCGGGCCTGTGCACCATCAGCGCGCAGACGCTCGCCTCGCTTTCGAGGTCGATCATGGTGCGCACCGGCTCGCCAAAGCCGCGCGCGCCGGGGAGCTTGTCGCAGCCCAGCGTGAAGAACCGCCCGTCCGACGCGGCGAGCAGGAGCTTGTCGGTGGTTTGGGCGTGGAGGATGAAGGCGAGGCCGTCACCCTCCTTGTATTTGAATTCCTGATCCAAGGGCACATGGCCGCTGGCCGCGCGGATCCAGCCTTTCTGGCTGAGGATCACCGTCACCGGCGCCTTCTCGATCATCGCGTCCATGCTGAATTCGACAGTCGCGGCGGCCTCGGCGATCAGCGTGCGGCG
>JACESM010000199.1 GCA_013911835.1 Porphyrobacter sp.
ACCTTCTCGATCTTGTCGTAGCTGATTTCGGGGAACACGATCTGTTCCTTCAGCCCCATCGCGTAGTTGCCGCGGCCGTCGAACGACCTGGCGTTAAGCCCGCGGAAGTCGCGGATGCGCGGCATGGCAACGGTGACAAGACGATCGAGGAATTCGTACATCCGCTCACGGCGCAAGGTCACCTTGCAGCCGATCGGCATGCCTTCACGCAGCTTGAACTGCGCGATCGACTTCTTGGCGATGGTGATGACCGGCTTCTGGCCGGCGATCAGCGCCATTTCCTCGGCGGCGATCTGAACCTTCTTCTTGTCCTGGCTCGCCTCGCCCACGCCCATGTTGAGCGTGATCTTCTCGAGCTTGGGCACTTCCATGCGGTTCTTGTAGCCGAACTTTGCAGTCATGGCCGCGACGATCTCGTTGTCGTACTTGGCCTTCATGCGGGCGGTATAATCAGCCATCGATGGTCTCCCCACTCTTGACTGCAACGCGCACCTTCTTGCCGTCCTTGACTTCGAAACGGACGCGGGTGGCCTTGCCGGTCTTGGGATCAGCCAGAGCGACCTTCGAAATGGCCATCGGCGCGGCAAAGCGGTCGATGCCACCCTGGGGGTTGGCCTGGCTGGGCTTGCGGTGACGGGCGACGACGTTCACGCCATCGACAACGACCTTGCCGTCCTTCGGGAGAACCTGGGCGACCGTACCGGTGCGGCCCTTGTCCTTGCCCGACAGCACGACAACGCTGTCACCCTTCTTGATCTTCGCGGCAGCCATCACAGCACCTCCGGCGCGAGCGAAATGATCTTCATGAAGCCCTTCGAGCGCAGTTCGCGCACCACAGGGCCAAAGATACGGGTGCCGATCGGCTCCTCGTTCTTGTTCACGAGCACCGCCGCATTGGTGTCGAAGCGGATGACGGTGCCATCCGGACGACGCACGTCCTTGCGGGTGCGCACGATCACCGCGCGGTGAACGTCGCCCTTCTTGACCTTGGTGCGCGGCTGCGCCTCCTTGATGGAGACGACGATCACATCGCCGACGCCCGCGGTACGACGCTTCGACCCGCCCAGCACCTTGATGCACTGGACGCGCTTGGCGCCGCTATTGTCCGCGACGTCGAGATTGGATTGCATCTGGATCATGGATCCGTCTTCCTTCTCACTGGCTTATCAGGACACCCGATCCGACCGGGGCCTGACAGTTCCGATTACGCCTAATTCAGTTACCCGCAGCCGCAACGTCGAGGTCGGCTTCCACCGCCTGCACGCCGCCCGCCACGACCCGGTCCTTGACGATCCAGGTCTTGGTCTTGGACATCGGGCGGGTCTCTTCGATCCGCACCACATCACCCACGGTGTATTCGTTCGTCTCGTCGTGCGCGTGATACTTCTTCGAACGACGGATGATCTTCCCGTAGAGCGGGTGCTTCACCTTGCGTTCGACCAGCACGGTCACGGTCTTATCGGTCTTGTCGGAGGTCACAGTCCCGACGAGGATGCGCTTGGGCATGTGCTTTCTCCTTACGCTTTGACGGCGGCGGTTTTGGCCGCGCGCTCGCTCTGCAGCGTCTTGATCTGCGCGATGGCCCGGCGCACCTGACGGATGCGCGACGGGGCTTCGAGCTGGTTGGTCGCAGCCTGGAACCGCAGGTTGTACTGCTCGCGCTTGAGCTCGGTGAGCTCGGCGGTCAGCTGGTCATCGGTCTTGGTGCGAAGGTCCGCGATATCGGCCATTATTCGCCTCCCAGGTGGCTGGTGTCGCCGAGACGGGCGACAACCTTGGTCTTGATCGGCAGCTTCATGGCTGCACGCTCGAAGGCTTCGGCGGCCAGCGGGCCGGCCACGCCGTCGAGTTCGAACAGGATACGGCCCGGCTTCACGCGCGCCGCCCAGTATTCGACCGAACCCTTGCCCTTGCCCTGACGGACTTCGGCAGGCTTCTTGGACACGGGCACATCGGGGAACACGCGGATCCAGAGACGACCCTGACGCTTGATGTGACGGGTGATCGCACGGCGCGCGGCTTCGATCTGGCGGGCGGTGACCCGCTCGGGCTCAAGCGCCTTCAGCCCGTAGGAGCCGAAGTTCAGGGTGGTGCCGCCCTTGGCGTCGCCCTTGATCCGGCCCTTGAACTGCTTGCGGAACTTGGTCTTTTTCGGTTGCAACATGGTCTGTTACCTCAACGAGCCGGACGGACGCCGGAAGTCTGGGCTTCCATCATCAGGCGGTCCTGCGCGGTCGGATCATGGGCAAGGATCTCGCCCTTGAAGATCCACACCTTGATCCCGATGATCCCGTAGGCGGTGAGCGCCTCGGTCTCGGCGTAATCGATGTTCGCACGCAGGGTGTGAAGCGGCACGCGGCCTTCGCGGTACCATTCGACGCGGGCGATTTCCGCCCCGCCGAGACGCCCGCCGCACACGATCTTGATGCCCTCGGCCCCAAGACGCAGCGCCGACTGCACCGCACGCTTCATCGCCCGGCGGAACGCCACGCGGCGCACCAGCTGGTCGGCGATGCCTTGCGCGACGAGCTTGGCGTCGATTTCCGGCTTGCGGATTTCGACGATGTTCAGCTTCACGTCGCTCGCGGTCATGGTGGCGAGCTTCGAGCGCAGCTTTTCGATGTCCGCGCCCTTCTTGCCGATGATGACACCGGGACGGGCCGCATAGATCGACACGCGGCACAGCTTGGCCGGACGCTCGATCACCACCTTCGAAACCGCCGCCTGGGGCAGGTTCTTCATGATGTACTTGCGGATCGCGATGTCTTCCTTGAGCAGGCCCGCAAAGTCACGCCCTTCGGCGTACCAGCGGCTGTCCCAGGTGCGGTTGATCTGCAGGCGCAGACCGATCGGATTGCTCTTCTGACCCATCTCAGGCCTCCTCTGCTTCGCGAACGACGATCCGCAGACGCGAGAACGGCTTCAGGATCCGGGTCGACTTGCCGCGGCCACGGGTGTGGAAGCGCTTCATCGTCACCGACTTGCCGACGCTCGCTTCGGCGACGACCAGCGCGTCGACGTCGAGGTTGTGGTTGTTTTCCGCATTGGCGATCGCCGAGGCGAGCACCTTGCTCGCATCGCGCGCCATCGCCCGCTTCGAAAAGGCGAGGATGTTCATCGCCTCTTCGGCCTTCTTGCCACGGATCAGGGCGGCAACGAGATTGAGCTTCTGCGCCGAACCACGGATCGTGGTGCCGACGGCCAGCGCCTCGTTATCGCCCACGCGGCGGGGTGCCTTAGCCTTGCCCATTAGCGCTTGCCCTTCTTGTCGGCAGCGTGACCGGGGAAGGTGCGCGTGGGCGCAAATTCACCGAGCTTGTGGCCGACCATTTCTTCCGAAACCGAAACGGGAATGAACTTGTGCCCGTTGTAGACATTGAAGGTGAGCCCGACGAACTGCGGCAGGATCGTCGAACGCCGCGACCAGGTCTTGATCGGCTTGGCGTTCGTGGTCTCCTGCGCTTCCTCTGCCTTCTTCAGCAGGCTCAGCTCGACAAACGGACCTTTCCAGACGGAACGTGCCATCGTCTCTTACCTCTTCTTCTTCGCGTGACGCGAACGGATGATCATCTTGTCCGTCTGCTTGTTATGGCGCGTGCGGGCACCCTTGGTCGGCTTGCCCCACGGCGTCACCGGATGGCGACCGCCCGAGGTCCGGCCTTCACCACCACCATGCGGGTGGTCGACCGGGTTCTTCGCAACGCCGCGGGTCAGCGGGCGGACGCCCATCCAACGCTTGCGGCCAGCCTTGGCGAAATTCTGGTTGCCGTTGTCGGGGTTCGACACCGCACCCACCGTGCCCATGCAATCGGCGCGCAGGTAACGCTGCTCGCCCGAGTTCAGGCGAACGATGACCATCGCGCGGTCACGGCCGACGACCTGCACATAGGTGCCGGCCGAACGGGCGATCTGGCCGCCCTTGCCCGGCTTCATCTCGACATTGTGGCAGATCGTGCCGACCGGCATCTGGCCCAGCAGCATCGCGTTGCCCGGCTTGGTGTCGGTCTTCTCGCCTGCGACCACAACGTCACCAACAGCCAGACGCTGCGGAGCGATGATGTAGGCCTGTTCGCCGTCCTCATACTTCACCAGCGCGATGAAGGCGGTGCGGTTGGGGTCATATTCCATACGCTCGACGGTGGCCGGCATGTCCCACTTGCGACGCTTGAAGTCGATGAAGCGGTACTTCTGCTTGTGGCCCCCGGCGATCCCGCGCGAGGTGACGTGGCCCTTGTTGTTGCGGCCACCGGTCTTGTGCTTGCCTTCGGTAAGCGCCTTGACCGGCTTGCCCTTGTAGAGCGCCGACTTGTCGACCAGAATCAGACCGCGGCGGGCGGGACTGGTCGGCTTGTAGTTCTTGAGTGCCATTGTTCGTTTCTCCGTCCCTGGCCTCAGATACCGCTGGTGATGTCGATCATTTCACCCTCGGCGAGGGTGACAATGGCCTTCTTCACGTCGGAGCGCTGATAGGCCTTGCCCTTCCAGCGCTTGGTCTTGCCCTTTTGGATCAGGGTGTTCACGGCGACGACCTTCTTGTCGTAGATCGCCTCGATCGCTTCCTTGATCTGCGGCTTGGTCGCGTTGCCGGCGACCTTGAAGACCACGGCGTTCGCTTCGGACGCGAGGGTCGACTTTTCGGTGATGTGCGGCGCGATGATCACATCGTAGTGACGCGCGTCGACAGTCTGCTTCTTAGCCATTGAAGCGCGCCTCCAGCTTTTCGACAGCGGCCTTGGTCAGCACCAGCGTGTCGTGGTTGAGGATGTCGTAGACATTGGCACCGATCGCGGGGAGCACGTTGATGCCCGGCAGGTTGCCGGCGGCTTTCTTGAAGCCTGCGTCGACCTGCTCGCCGTCGATCACCAGCACCTTGCCGGTCAGCCCGGCCTTGGTGAGGTGGCCCTTGAGCGCCTTGGTCTTGGCGTCGGCCAGCTCAAGGCTGTCGACCACGATCAGGCCGCTCTTGGCCTTGGTCGAGAGCGCCATCTTGAGGCCGAGTGCACGGACCTTCTTGTTGAGCGACTGCTCGAACTCGCGCTTGCGCGCGCCGTGGGCCTTACCACCGCCGATGAAGATCGGAGCTGCGCGGTCGCCGTGACGGGCGGTGCCGCCGCCCTTCTGCTTGCCGAACTTCTTGCCGGTGCGCGCCACGTCCGAACGCTCACGCGTGGGGCGGGCGGTACCGCGACGGTTTTCGAGCTGCCAGGTCACGACCCGGTGCAGGATGTCGGCGCGCGGCTCGATGCCGAACACGTCGTCCGACAGCTCGACTTCGCCCGAGGCCTTGCCGCCTGCGATGTTCTGAACCTTGATCTTCATGGCTCAGCCTTCCTTGTTTTCTTCAGCGGTGGTCGCGTCGATTTCGACAGCTTCCACAGCCACGGGGGTCTCGTCAGCGACGGGAGCCTTGTTCTTGTCGAGGATCGCGCCCGGGAACGGCAGGTCAGCCGGTGCCTTGAGCTTCACCGCGTCACGAACCAGCAGCCAGCCGTTCTTCGCGCCCGGGACCGAGCCCTTGACGAAGAGGAGACCGCGCTCGGCGTCGGTGCGGACGATTTCGAGGTTCTGCTGGGTGCGCTGACGGTCGCCCATGTGGCCGGCCATCTTCTTGCCCTTGAACACGCGGCCCGGATCCTGACGGTTACCGGTCGAACCATGGGCACGGTGCGAGATCGAGACGCCGTGGGTGGCGCGCATCCCGCCAAAGCCCCAGCGCTTCATGGCGCCGGCAAAGCCCTTGCCCTGCGTGTGGCCGGTGATGTCGACCATCTGGCCGGCAATGAAATGCTCGGCACTGATGGTGGCGCCGACCGGGACGAGCGC
>JACESM010000002.1 GCA_013911835.1 Porphyrobacter sp.
GCCGCGCCGCACGCGATGCGGGTGTAGCTCAATGGTAGAGCAGAAGCTTCCCAAGCTTACGACGAGGGTTCGATTCCCTTCACCCGCTCCACCTTTGGAGTAAGTGGGCGACCCCGGCCCCGGCGCGCATCAAGCTGCAGCGCCCCACCCCCTGCCTGTGGCAGTTGGCCCGATCTCGACCTCAATCGCCAAAAATCGCAGACCTGCGTGGGCTCCGTTTAAGTGCCGGGTATGCTCGGGGAAGACATAACATTCCTAACATTACAACAAATTCAATACCTTAAAACACAATATATCTATAACATTGCCGCAACCAGATTATGCCTGTGAGGCACAACATTTCGACTTTTCAATTGCCAGCAAATTCAATGAGGTAATGTCTGTCCTCCAAAAATGTTATGTCAGATTATGTCTCAACCCTAACCTCAAAAACGGCGGACTTCTGCGGTTTCCAAGGGTGAATTTGGGCCATGTTGGGAATGTTATGTCTTCCCCGAGCATACCCGGCTCCGCAACGTCGGCGCTGGGCCCGAGTTCTTGCATAATCATGCACGCGAAAGCCGAAGGCGTGGCGTGGGGGCGACCGCGGCGCTGGGGGTGGCAGGGGTGTGCGTGCCCCCATGGGGGCAGGAGGCGCGCGAAAACGCCCCCGGCAGCGAGCCGAGGGCGTCATCGGGTGGTCTGGCGGGTGTTAGAAGGGGCTGATCAGGCCCGGCGCTGCTGCTGGGCAGGCACCCGCGCCCCGTCGGGCGTGATCTGGCTGCCGTCGCTCGAGTCGTAGTTCCGGAAGCTGAGCACCGGCAGCCCGAACCATTCGTTCATGCGCTGCATGCGCTGCATGATCGGCACGATCTCGATCTCGAAGAACGCGTCAAGCGCCTCGCTTACCTTCCCGAACCCGGCCGAGTTCTGCGGGATGATCCCGATCAGCTGCGGCGGCACGCGGTGCGCGGCCAGGAGATCGTCGCGGCTGATGTTCTTCACGTTGAGGAACTCATCCTTGGCCGCGACGTCGGCGATCGGGTGGATCTGCACCCCGTCCTTCTTGCCGCCGGGGATGTAGAGGAACAGGTTCTTGAAGTTCCCCACGCCCTTGGCCTGCCGGAATTTCTCGGTGAGCTGGTCGATCGTTTCCTGGTTGATGATCGTGTCGCTGACATGGAAGACGAACCCCGCATGCGCCCCGTTGAGGTAATAGCGGCGGCGGAAGAGGGTCGCGTTTTCGTTGAGCAGGCCCGACTGCAACGCCGAAATCCACTCGGGCATGCCGTAGATTTCCTGCGCCACGTCGGGCTGTTGCAGTTGGAAGACGCTGCCCGGTTCGAAGGCGTGGTCAGGCTCCACCCCGTTTTCGACGAACCAGAACTGGTCGGCCTTGATCCCGCGCCGGGTGTGCCGCGCGGGGGTGAAGGCCGCGCGCATCAGCCCGCCCGAAAGGTTCGGGACGCGCTCAAGGTAGCCGTTGCCCATTTGCAGGAAGTCGAGCGCGAATCGCTCGAAGTCGTCCTTCCCCAGCCAGCGCGAGGCGATCTGGTGCGAGACCAGCAGGTTCGTCTTCAGCGCGATCGCGCTGCGGTGGTGGGGCGACATGTTGAAGACCTGGGCGAGCCGCACCATCGGCAGGGGCGGGTGATACCAGTTCGTCGTCCGCCACAGCTCGAAGTACTGCGGCAGATCGCGCCGGTCGATCACGCTCTCGGGGTCCCCGAAGCTGAAGGCCGCCACGGCGGGCTCGGCCGGAACAGGCAGGGTGCTGCTGGTCTCATTCATGGCAATCGGTCCTCAGTCGGAAAACACGACGACGCCCGCGCCCGCCCCGGTGGCGGCCGCCTCGACGTCGAGCGGTTCGTTGCAGAAGGCATGCATGCACGCCCAGGCGATATCGGCATGGCCGATCACCCCGTTGCGGGGGCTGGTGTAGGTCACGCCCTTGCCGCTGGCGGTGAGGGTCGGCTTGATCGACATGAAGGCTTGCAGCACGTCGGTCCAACCCGTGTCGAACTCGACCCGGCCCGAACGGAACAGGTTCTGCGCCTTGATCACCATCGCGGCCTTGCTGGCGAGCGAATATTCGATCTTGCGCGCCTGCGGGAACCAGCGCCGCACGATCTCGTAAACCGCCTGGCCGTGGCCCCCTGTCACGTCGATCGCGATGTCGGTGACGTGGTAGACCTTGGCCAGCTCGCGGATGCGATCGGCCTGCCCCTGATAATCGAGCCCGTTGAGCTTGTACTTGTCGAGGATCCGGAACTTGCCGACCCCGGGGCGATCGGGCGGGGCGATGATCGCCAGTGCGGCATCGTCGCGGCCCTGCTTGTTCGGATCGTAGCCGAGCCACACCGGCTTGTCGGCGAAGGGGCGCAGGCCCGGGACCTCGACATGGGCCGGGTGGAAATCCTTCCAGGTGTAGAAGCTGTCGACCATCGCCGGGCGCAGCAGCTTCCACGGGAAGCTCGAGGCGGCATCGTCGACGAACTCGCATTCGTAAAGGTTGCGGAATTCATCCTCGCTGCTCTCGGCGCGCAGCTCTTCGACGTCGATGAGGTCGCCCATGCCAGCGGCGACCGCATCCTGCACCGTGACGATCTGGCACCAGCTGCCGTCCGGCATGATTGCCCCGGCCTTCAAGGCCTTGTGGGACAGGTCGAAGAATTGCTGCTGGTTCTTGGGGCGCCCGCCGTTCCATTCCTCGCCCGACCAGAAGGCGAAGGCCTCGTGCGTCTTGGTCGAGGGGGTCGAAAAATAGGTGCGCTTGTAGATCTTGTGGGTCGCCATCGCGGCGGCGACCTTGCGCAGCTGGGCAAAGCCCACGGTCCAGAAGAATTCGTCGAAGTAGAAATCGCCGCTCTCGCCCTGCGCGGTGTTGGAATTGGTCGAGAGCGGGTAGAGCCCGACCGGCTCCAGGCCCGCGGGCTCGCCCTCTTCATCCACCAGCCCCGACAGGTCGAGCATGATCGGATCCCCGCGCAGGTCGACGCCGGTGACCTTCTTGACCCAGCCCACGATCTCGCGCCGGAACTTCATCGCCTGCCGCTTTGAAGCGGACAGGAAAATCTGGTTGCGGGGCTGTTCGCCTGCGAGCACCGCCTCGGCGACCTTGGCCACCGCCTCGCGGGCGAAATACCAGGTCGCGCCGATCTGGCGGCTCTTCAGGAGCTTGCGGGTGCGCTGGTCGCGCTGTTCCCACCAGGTCTGCTGGTGGCCGAAATTCCGGGCATGGAAATCATCGAGCAGTGCCTGCCAGTGTTCGCGGGTGAGCTGGTTCTTGCGCTTTTCCTCACGCTTGGCCTTTGCCTTGTCGTCGTTTCGTCGCTCGATATTGGGGTTGAGGTCGCCCTCCTTCCCGCTCTCGGTATATTTGCGGATGCGGGCGGTGCGTTCCATCTGCCGCATGAGGAAATCGACCCGCTTCATGTCGCCCTCGGTGAAGGGTTCCTTGTCGAGCAGGGTGGCGATCTTCGCCTCGATCCGGTCATCGACGATGTCCACCGGGGCCGCCTGCGCCCACTTGTCGCGCCGCTTCCACGCCCCGACGGTCTGGTAGGGAATACCCAGCTCGGCGCTGATCTGGGCGACCGTCCACCCGCGCCAGTAGAGCGAGCGCGCCCAGCGGCGCTGTGCCATGCCATTCTCGGCGGCGGCGCTTTCATCGTCGGATGCTGGCGGTCTGGGCAGGTGCATGGCCTTGCCATGCACCCCGCTGCCGGGGGGCGCGCCAGAAGGTTGCGCGGTGGATTGCGCTTCCACCCGCCCGCGCCGTTGCGCGCAGGGCCTGTCGCGGGGCCTTAGTGCCCCAACACGCCACGAGCCTCAAGCTGGAGCCCGAAACCGATGAAGACCAAACGATTCCTGCTCGCCACGTCCGGCGCCACCGTCGATGGCCGCACGATCGAAGCCGAGCACCTGCGCCAGATGGCCCAGAGCTACGATCCGAAGGTGTACAGCGCGCGGCTCAACATCGAGCACATTCGCGGGATCAGCGGCGAAGGCCCGTTCCGCGCCTATGGCGACGTGCTCAGCCTGGAAGTCGAGGACGTCACGGTCACCTTCAACGGCAAGCCGGAACAGCGGGTCGCGCTTTATGGCGTGTTCGATGTCACCGAGGATGCCAAGGCCCTCAACGACGCCGGCCAGAAGCTCTACCCCTCGATCGAAATTCACCCGAACTTCGCCGACAAGGGCTATGCCTACCTCATGGGCTGCGCGCTGACCGACAGCCCGGCCTCGATCGCGACCGAGCGGCTCGAATTCACCAGCCAGCTCAGCGCCGCGGTTCCCGGCATCCAGCGCTTCTCGCGCGAGGAAGCGGCCGATGCCGCGCTGCTCGAATTCGACACCCCGGCCTCGCCCGAGGCCACCGGCCTGCTGTCCGGCCTGAAGGGCGTGCTCGACAATTTCGCCGATCGCTTCGCCCCCAAGACCCCGGCCCCGGCGACCACCCCGGCCCCGGCCGAGCCCGCCGCACCGCCCGCCGGCTTCACCGCCGAGGATCTGCGCACCGTCTTCACCGAACTGGCGACCTCGATCGACAAGTCGATCACCGCCCTGCGCCAGGAGACCCGCGACGCGACCGACGCGCTCGCGGTGAAGGTGAACAAGCTCGAGCAGACCGCCGAGACCACCGCCCCCGCAACCTTCCGCCAGCGCCCTGAAAGCGCCGGCACGAAGGGCAACTACGTCCGCACCGACTGCTGATTTCGCCACTCCCCTTCCGGCCCCGCTACCACCAACAAGGATCAGGCCCATGCGCAAAGAAACCCGCGCTCTCTTCAATGGTTACGTGTCGCAGATCGCGCTTCTGAACAGCATCCCTGCCGATGACGTCGCGAAGAAGTTCAGCGTCGAACCCGCAGTCGAACAGCGGCTCGAGGATCGCATCCGCGAATCCAGCGAGTTCCTCATGGCGATCAACATGGTCCCCGTGATGCAGCAGAGCGGCCAGAAGATCGGCATCGGCGCCGGTCGCCGCCTCGCCGGACGTGTCGATACCTCGGGCGGCACCCGCCGCAACCCGGCCGCGATCGGCGACAGCAACATCAAGCACGAGTACAAGTGCGAAAAGACCAACTTCGACTGGTCGCGCCGCTACGAAGTGCTCGATGCCTGGCGCCACCGCCCCGATTTCGAAGCGCTGATCCGCGACGACATCGTGCACCAGCAGGCGCTCGACCGCATCTGCATCGGTTGGCACGGCGAGGAAGTGGCCGCCACCACCCACCTCGGCGCCAACCCGCTGCTGCAGGACGTCAACAAGGGCTGGCTGTTCCACATCCGCGAGGAAGCCCCCGCCCAGGTGCTCGATGACGGCGCGCTCACGGTCAACGACGAAGGCGGCAACAACGCTGCGCTCAAGGCGATCTACGTCCAGGCCGGGGCCGTGCTGTTCGATCCCAGCCTCGACAACGCGGTCACTGCCGAGGCCGACTATTCGTCGCTCGATGCGCTGGTGCTCGATGCCAAGCGCCTGATCCACGAAACCCACCGCGGCGACACCGATCTGGTGGTGATCGTCGGCCACGATCTGGTCGACGACAAGTACTTCAACATCGCGCAAAAGACCGGCGCGACGGCGACCGAGGTCGAAGCCACCGACCGCATCATCCGTTCGGAAAAGATGCTCGGCGGCCTCCCGGCCATGCGGGTGAGCAGCTTCCCGGCCAACGCCCTGCTGATCACCAAGCTCAGCAACCTGTCGATCTACTGGCAGGAAGACACCCGCCGCCGCCAGCTGGTCGACGAACCCGAGTTCGATCGCATCGCTAACTATGAATCGGTGAACGAAGCCTACGTGGTCGAGGAATACGAGATCGCGGCGCTGGTCGAGAACATCGTCATGGGCAAGGCCCCGGCTCGCCCGGCTGCTCCGTAATACCCGAGGGGCTTTGAGGGCGGCGTCTGACATCCGGGTCGGTGCCGCCTTAGCCCAGACAAGACGCTGGCGAACGGCGTGCGAGTGGAAGCGCACCCCTCAGTACCCAGCACCCCCGCCGCCGGATAGCGCGGGGACACATTATGGCGGCCTACCGCTTCGCTGCTTGAGGCCGGACGACAGGAGAACCGCATGTCCTACAGCCCCGCCCTTCGCCACCGCCAGCGCAAGCTCGCCGCTCTTTCGGGCGGCACGGCTCTCACCAGCGCCCGCGCCGCCGAACCCGATCCCGCCACCGCCGCCGGGCAGGAATACGCCGTCCTGCGCGCCGTGCTGCACGACAATCTGCGCAAGCTTCAGGACGTCGAAAGCCACGAAGCGCGGATCCCGATGAAGCGCGGTTTCATGTCCGAATTCGCGCCCTGGATCGCGGGCGTCTTGGAAGCCGACAAGCCGTTGCAGGACGAAGTGTTGATGACCAACCTGGTCTGGGCGATCGACTGCGGCGAGTTCGACCTCGTTCTCAGCCTTGGCCGCTTCGCCCTGAAGCACGGCCTCACTCTGCCCAAACGCTACAACCGCACCACCGCCTGTTTCCTGCGCGAGGACATTGCCGAAATCGCGCTCGCCCAGCCCGGCAGCGTGCCGCACGATGTCATGGTGCAGATCCACCTGCTGACCGCCGATGCCGACATGCCCGACGCGGCCAAGGCCAAGATGGACAAGGCGCTGGGGCGCATCTGGTTGGCCAAGGCCGCCGCCTTCGATCCCAGCGACGAAACCGGCCCCGCCGGCGGCGCAGCGGCCTTTGCCTCGTGGGGGCTTGAACACCTGCAACGCGCCCTGAAGCTCAACCCCAAAGTCGGCGTGAAGAAGGACATCGAGCAGGCCGAGCGCATGCTCCGCGATCTCGCGCCGAAGGCCGAAGGCTAGAATTCCGGCCCACCCGGGCCGAATCCGCGCGCCCCACCAGGCCGGGGAGGGCGGACAGGATGGCGACCCGGCCTTGCCGCGGTTCTCCACCCCTGTCCTCACCCTCCCCAAACGGGGCCCAGACTTGGAAGGGAGGTGATCATGTTCGCCGGGGGTAAGCAAAAGTCCTCAAGTAGCGCAGCGGTAGGGCCGCAGGTCCAATGACTGGCCTGACCGCACCGCCCGACAACTTCGATCCGGAAGGCATCGACGTCGCGGCCGATGGCTGGTTTCCGCCCGTCAGCACCGCAGCCGTGCGCGCCGCGATCCGCCTCGGCGAAGGCGCAACCACCGACGCGCGGCTGATCCAGGCGATCGAGGGCGGCATTCTCTCCGGCCTGCGCGCGCTGGCCGTGTGGCGCACCTCCCGCGCGCTCGAAGGCGCAGCCGGGCTGGCCGACGTCACCGAGGAAGAGGTCAACGGCAAGAACCTCGCCGAACTGATCTGGCAGCGCATCGTCACCTTCTTCGCCGCAGCCGAGCTGGCCGACATGCACGTCGACTTGAGCGCCACCGACGAAGCGATCGACCGCACCGCCGAAAAGCGCGACGTCGCCGGGATTTACCGGACCAAGGCGCATGATGCGGTCGCTGACCTGCGGGCGATCGGCGCGGTGGATGCCGACGCGGTCACCGCCGCCCAGCGCCAGCGGGTGGAGCTGATCTGACATGATCGCGGTGGCACAGCAGGGCGAGACGCTCGACGCGCTTTGCTGGCGCGTGCTCGGCCGCACCGAGGGTGTGACCGAGCAGGCCTACGACCTCAACCCGCAGCTGGCCGACCTCGGCCCTAACCTGCCCGGCGGCACACAGGTCAAGCTGCCCGACATCGCCACCACCACCCCGGCGCAGGCCAAGCGCGCGACTGTGAAGCTGTGGGATTGACACCATGAACAAGGCCAAGTCCCTTCGCGCTGCCCTGACCGCCGCCATTCCCGAGCTGCGCAACGAACCCGGGCGGCTCAAACTGTGGATCGAGAACGGGGCGGTGCGGGCGCGCGGCACCGCCAGCCATGGCTTCGCGATGCAATACCCGCTTTCGGTGCTGATCGAGGAAGCCAGCACCGACATCGCGATCATCGCGCTTGCGATCACCCGCTGGCTGCGGGTCAACCAGCCCGATCTGCTCGCCCCCAACGGCGACAGCTTCCAGTTCGAGAGCGACATCCTCGACAACACCACCGCCGACATCCTGTTCACGATCAACCTCACCGAGAACATCGCGGTCGCGCCGCAGCAGGACGGCAGCTGGCAGGTCACCTATCTGGCCGAACCCGACCCGCTGTTCGAAGAGGGCGAGGGCTTCGCCGGGGTCGCCCCGATCCCGCCGCTCGCCGAAGTGCGGCTGACCGACAGCGGCGCATGATGGCGGCCTCAAGTAGCTCAGCGGTAGGCCGCAAGAATGTCTGACTACGATTCCGACGCGCTGGCCGCGCTCGATGAATGGTTCGGCCAGGTGCTTGCAGGCCTGTCCCCCGCCCAGCGGCGGCGGGCCGGGATGAAGCTGGGCAAGGCCCTGCGCCGCTCGAACCTCGATCGCATCGCCCGCAATGTCGAGCCCGATGGCGGGCCCATGGAAGCGCGCAAGGCCCGGCTCGACCAGCGCGGCCGGGTGCGGCGGAAGGCGGGCGGCAAGATGTTCCGCAAGCTGCGCCTGGTGCGCCAGTGGTCGATCAAGGCCATGGCTGACAGTGTCGAGATCATGCCCGCCAAGGGTGACAGTGGCGCGCGCACCCACCACTTCGGACTGCGCGGCTTTGTCGGCCGGGGGCCGGACGGCGCCAAGGTCTACACCCGCTATCCCGAGCGCCGCCTGCTGGGCTTCGACGATGCGGATCGCGATATCGTGCTCGACGTGGTATCCGAACTGTTCGAGCGCTAGCTGCTGGCGCAAGGCAAGAAGGTGGAAGCCCCTTCCACCCGCCCGCACCCTTCCCTTCGCGCGCGCGTGACAGGCAGGTGGCGGCATGGCCAGCACCCCGCTCACCTTCACCAGCGCCAGCTCGACCGCGATTGACCTCTCGCGGCTGCCTGCGCCCGACGTGATCGAGGCGCTCGATTTCGAGGCGATCTACACCCGCCGCCGCGCCGAATTCCTCGCCCGCTACCCCGAATTCACGGCCTTTGTCGAGAGCGATCCGGCGATCAAGCTGCTCGAAGTGGTTGCCTATTCCGAGCTGGTGATGCGCCAGCGGATCAACGATGCCGCGCGCTCGGTGCTGATCGCCTATGCCCTCGGCGGCGACCTTGACAATCTCGCCGCGATCTTCGGCGTGATCCGGCGCGAGATCACTCCGGCTGATCCGATTGCCGGCGCGCCCGCTGTCATGGAAAGCGACGAAGACCTGCGCCGCCGGGTTCTGCTGTCGCCCGATTCCTATTCGGTCGCCGGGCCGGCAAGCGCCTACGTCTTCCACGCGCTGTCCGCCGATGGAGAGGTCCTCGATGCCTCGGCCGTCAGCCCGCGTCCGGGCGAGGTGACGGTCTCGATCCTATCGCGCATCGGCGACGGCACGGCCGCGCCCGAACTGCTGGCAACCGTCAGGGACTTGCTGGCCGGGGATGAAGTCCGCCCGCTGACGGACCGGGTGACCGTCCAGTCGGCCGAGCTGATCACCTTTGATGTGGTCGCCCAGCTCACACTCTACCCGGGCCCCGACGCCCAGCTGATCCTGGACACCGCCAACGCTGCGCTGACCCAGCTGCTCGCCACCAATCGCCGCCTTGGTCGCAACATCGCCCGCTCGGCGATCATTGCCGCGCTTCACGTCGGCGGGGTGCAGAACGTCAACCTGATCGAGCCGGTCGCCGACGTCTTCGTCGAACAGACCGAAGTCGGCGCCGCGGGCACGATCGAGGTCACAATTGCCGGGTTCGACGAATGAACCTTCTGCCACCCAACAGCTCCGCCCTCGAGCGCGCGTTCGCGGCTGTCAGCGTCGAAGCGCTGACCGATGTGCCGGTGCCTGTGGGCGACGTCTGGTCGCCCACCGCCTGCCCCGCCGCGCTGCTTCCCTGGCTGGGTTGGGGGCTGTCGATCGACATCTGGGACAGCGACTGGTCGGACGCGCAAAAGCGTGTCGCGATCGCCAGCGCCATCGATGACCAGAGGCGCAAGGGCACCCGCGCCGCGCTGCGCCGTGCCCTCGACCGGATCGACCCGCTGATCGACATTACCGAATGGTTCGAGGATCCCGCCAACCTTGAACCCTACACCTTCCGGCTCGACCTGCCCGATCGCAACACCAGCGCGATCGACTACAACGAAGCCACGATCTCGACTCTGCTGCGCGATATCGCCGCGGTGAAGCCGCTGCGCGCGCACGTGATCGCCTCCTACCGTATCATGGCGCTGGGGCAGGTCGGCCTTGTGAGCGCGGTCATCTGGGGTGGCATCGCCCGGATCGAACTGGAAGCCGACGCCGAGGCCGCAGCCGATCCGGTCTGGGGCACATACCTGCAAACCGAAAATGGCGAGCCGCTTCAGGATGAAGACGGCGAATTCCTGATCGCAGCATGAAAGCGCGCCCATGAGCTTTACCCTCATCCTCACCACAGCCGGGCTCGATGCGCTGGTCGACGCGCAAAGCAGTGCCACCGATGCGATCCAGATCAGCGAAGTCGGTTTCTCCGAAACTGCGGTCACGGTCGCCCCCACGCTCACCGCGCTGCCGGGGGAGTTCAAGCGGATCGATGCCATCTCGGGCACCGCGATCAGCGAAACCGTGATCCACATGACGGCGCAGGATTCCTCGCCCGACGTGTACGATCTGCGCAGCTTCGCGCTCTACCTCGTTGATGGCACGCTGTTTGCTGCATACGGCCAGGCCGAGCCGATCATCAGCAAGGCATCGGTCCTCAACCTGCAGATCGCGTTCGATGTCGCCTTTCAGGACGGGATTGCCGGCGATATCGAATTCGGCGACGCGACCTTCCTGTTTCCTCCAGCGACGGAAACCGTCAAGGGCGTGGCCGAAATTGCTACCCAGGCCGAGGTCGACGCAGGCACGGATGACGAACGGATCGTCACCCCGCTCAAGCTGGCGACCATTCTGGCAGAGCTGCTCGGTGGTTTCGGCTCGGCGACCGAAACAGTCGAGGGTGTAATCGAGCTGGCCACCCAGGCCGAAGTCGATGCCGGAGCAGATGATCAGCGCGCCGTGACCTCGCTGAAGCTGGCAAACCGGCTTGCCCCGATCATTGCGTCGATCGCCAATGAAGTAACTGCGCGCATCGCCGATGTGGATGCTGAAGCGCTTGAGCGCCAAAACGGGGATACCACGCTGGGGGCGCTGATCAGCGCGCTCACCGCCCGGACCATTACCGGCAGCGGCCTGGTCACTGGCGGCGGATCGCTGGCGGCGAACCGGGTGCTGGCCGTGGCCGCCGCGAGCTTCGCCCAGATCATTGCCGGTACCGCCAACAATGTCGCCATGACACCGGGCGGCTTCGGGCCGATCGTGCGCAGCTTCGGGGCGAATGGCTATATCGCGCTCGCGCTCGCGGATCCCGCCAATGCACTGTGCCTTCAATGGGGTCTCGCAACGGCTAGCGCGAACGGGGTGACCAACGTCACCTTCCCGGTGGCCTTCGCCCAGACCTTTGCCGTGGTCGCCGATGGCACCAGCGACAGCAACGCCAACCGCCAGGACAACTATCCGGCTGTGCTGCGCAACACGATCACCCAGACCGGCTTCCAGCTTTTCAGTGCCAACGACATCGCGGACGCGGTCAATTATATCGCCATCGGAAGGGTCGACCTCACATGAGCGTTTTCTTTGCCATGGTAGGGGAGGGCGGGGATCGCCGCCCCGCATTCTTCCTCACCCGAAATTCTGCCCCCGAAAGCGCGGTCGAGATCAGCGATATGCGCCATGGCGATCTGCTCGAAGCGCAGGCCGATGGCCGCGCGATCAGTGCTGATGAAAGCGGCCGCCCGGTCGTTGCGCGTCGCACCCGTCCGGCCGCCAGCGCACTTCGCGCCCGGCTCGCAGTGGCGATCCGGCGCGAGGCTGCCGCGCGGATCCGCACGATCAGCCCCGAATGGCGGCAGATGAACGACCTGCGCGAACCGACCGAGGAAGGCGCCCTGCGCTTCGCCCGGATTGATGCCATTCGCGTCGCCTCCAACGCGATCGAGGAGCTGGTTGCCGACCTGCAGGCAGACGGGATCGCCGCCTTCCCGGTCGCCACTCATCCCCTTTGGCCGGAGTTCGACTGATGCCGAAGATTTCTGAGCTGCCGCTCGCGGGACCGCTTACCGGGGCGGAGGCGCTACCAGTCGTCCAGGGTGGCAACACCCGTCGAGCGAACATCGTGGACTTCCTGCAAGGAGCCGTCGGAGCTGCGATCGACGAAGCGGTCGCACAGGTGGGCACCGGGGTGATGACCAGCGGCGCATTCACGATGAACAGCGAGCGCCTGCTGGGCAGGACCTCGCCGTCTTCGGGGCGGGTCGAGGAAATCTCGATCGGTGCAGGCCTTTCGCTCAGCGCCGGTGTGTTGACGGCGCAGCCTGCAGGCGTGCTTCCCATCGCCAACGGCGGCACCAACGCCACCACCGCAGCCGCAGCGCGCACGAACCTCGGCGCAGCTGCTGCAGGCGCTATCGGCGGCAGCGGCTTGACCATGACCACCGCGAGAATCCTTGGCCGCACCACGGCGTCGACCGGGGTGGTGGAGGAGATCACCATAGGGGCCGGCCTCACCCTCACAGCTGGCGTACTCTCGGCGACCGGGGGCGGCAGTGGGTCGGGCACAGTGACCAGCGTGCAGGCCTCTGGCGGGACGACGGGGCTGAATTTCAGCGGCGGGCCAATCGTAAGCGCCGGAACGCTCACCCTTGGCGGTACACTAGCTGTCGCCCATGGCGGCACCGGTGTCACTACTTCTACCGGCACTGGCTCGGTTGTACTTAGCGCGTCTCCTACCTTCTCGGGCTCTCCGCGATTCACTGGTGATATCGTTGGTGTCGCCGGGAATACAGGTGCCCTTGGGATTTACGGAGGGTCTGCCTTCAACGCGGGGGCGGGTATAGTGCTTCATGGATCGAGCCACCCACTCCTTCCGAATATCATACAATTCACAGGCAACGGGTTCGTCGAACGTATGCGTATCGATGCCAACGGAAACGTTGGGATCGCCACGGCATCTCCTTCGGCTCGTCTCCACGTTCGTGAAGACTTGAACGGCACTTCTGGTGTCTTGATTCATAACCGTTTCAATGCAGGCGGCGAACCCGTAGCAGCGCTACGCTTCATTACCGGTGGCTTGGACCTCTCAGATAACCGTTTTTCTGCAATCACTTCACAGGGTGCGGCAGCGAGCGACTTACGCTTTATCACTTCGTCTGGCGGTCCTGTTGAGAGGATGCGAATTACCAGCGACGGTAACCTAGGGATCGGCACAAGCGACCCGCAGTCGCGCCTTCATGTCGTAAGCGGCGGCTCGTCACAACTCGGGATTCAGGTCCGTCAGCCTTCCACTAATCAATTCGCTGCGGCAGGCCTTCTCTGTCGCGGACCAGTTGGCTCAGGGTTGCAAGGCGCGTCGGGATTTTACCACTTCAGTCAAAACACCGGCGGCACGGCAGGCGCGATGGCCATCGCGCAGTACGATGAAAACGGTGCATTTCAGCGAACGCTTTGCGAGTATGATTATACTCTCCAGCGATGGGCCTTCTACACCAACGCGCAGGCTCGGCTGTCGATTGACAACAATGGCGACATCACCTCGTCGGATCGCGCCGCGGGGATCGGCTACAAAGGCCTCCCGACATCTCTGCAGGGCGGCGGCTACGTGCTCGTGCTCGGCGATATGGGCCGGCAAATCTCGATAACGGGCGGCATTACCATACCCGCGAACGCCGCGGTTGCTTTCCCGGTCGGCACTACGATCGTGATCTACAACAACACCGCAGTGGCGCAGAATATAGCGATCAACAGCGACACGCTGCGGCTCGCCGGCACTGGTACGACCGGAACGCGCTCGCTCGCTCAGCGTGGCCTGTGCACCCTGGTGAAGGTCGCTGCGACCGAATGGGTTGCCACGGGGAACGTGACATGACCGGCGTGACGGCAATAATGGCCGGCATGCGCTCGGCGGGGCCGGTTGTGCAGCTGAGCAACGTCACTGACGTCAGATTGGCCATAGCAGGCAACGACGCTGTCGCCAGTTATGCCCTGCGCGCCAATGGAACGACCGATACTCATTCTGGGCAGATCGGAGACTGGCTCAACCCCCGTGAAGGGATGTCAGCGTACGAGTGCCGGGTAACCGTCACAAGTGGCTCGCTGGGTGGCACGACCGGAACCTGGCTGCCGCTCAACCTCGATCGCGAATGGCAAGTCATCCAGTCCGGCATTGGCACCTCACGTGCCGTCTTCACTGTAGAGATCAGATTGATCGGCGGCAGTAGCTCTCTTGCCAGTGCCGTGATCGATCTGTCTGCGACGGTCGAGGTCTGACATGGCCCGGCTTGGCATCCTCGCAGCGCTTCTGCTGCTCGCCAGCTGCGAGCAGCCTGCGGCAGACGGCTATAGCTTCGGTACTCCAACATGGGTGCGCACTGAGCTCCGGGTGAAGGTGGTGCTGGTGCCGAGCCTCGAGGAGCTGCGCCGCATCGGACCGAAGGTTGAAGGCCGCGAGCTCCACGCCTTCGCGCAGATCTCTCCGACGGGCGAGTGCACGATCTACAAGGTGGACAGCCGCAAGCACTACGCCCCCGAATGGGATGGCCATGAGCTCAACCACTGCATCTATGGGGAGTGGCACCGGTGAATCCCGAACTCACCCAAGACATCGTTGCAGTCGCAAGAGGACAGGCCGAACGCATCACTGTGCCGGGCCAATGGACGGTCCGGCTCGAAGGTAGCCGCGTCATCGTGGAGCTGAAGCAAGGGGCGCGATGCCAGTGACGGAGATCGCGGAAATGCTCGGCGCGCTAGGAACGTTGCTGTCAGTCATGGGCGGGGGCGTGGTCTGGCTCGCTCGGCAGACGGACAAGCGCTTCAAGGCCGTCGAAAAGAAGCTCGCGGCATGTGAGGCGCGCGAGAAGCTCCACGCGAAGCGCGAGCAGCGCCAGAGTGAAGCCAGCGCCAAGCAGCTCATCGTCATCGAACTGCTCTGGCAGGAGGTCATGCGGCGCAGCCGGGGCGCACCGTCGCTGGTGCTCGGGCGCTGCCAGAAGCTTCTCGACGACCTCAAACAGACAGCCAGCGAAGAGCACGACCATGACCGATCCTCGTAAGCCGATTTTTGACGCAGTGCGCGCGGCAGCGCCTGCCGGCCTGTTCAATGACCGCGGGAATATCCTCGCGCTCGACAATCTGTTGGATGCTTTCAGCGTCCCCCGGCCCGGGCAGGCCGCACGGCCTGCTCCCAGGCTGAGCTCCGCGCCCCTTAGCAGCCCTGAGCCTCGCTGGATGAGCGAAGCCCGTGCACGCATCGGCGAGCGCGAAATCCCCGGGCCGCGGCATAACAGCTGGATCGCGCAGTCTTGGGGCCGTCTGGGTGCTCGCTGGTTCAACGACGATGAGACTCCCTGGTGCGGGCTGTTCGTCGCTCACTGCCTCGATTGGGCGGGTTTCCAGATCCCGCCGGCGTCGCAGTTCCCGCGTGCGCTGGCATGGAACGACTCGCGCCGCCGCGCGTCACTTGATCGCGTTCCACCAGCTGCATTCTTCGCACAGATCCTTGCCGTCGCAGTTGGGGCATTGCGGTGGGGTGGTGAGCGAGTGCCAAAGGCGGGCGAGCAGCTTTCTCATGCGGTCTCAGTATCGCCCTGCGCTCAGCCCCCGCAATCAGTGTTCCCCCTGAGTTGGCCGCGCTGCTGGCCCTTCCCGAACCGCCTGCAACAAGGAATCCCCGATGGTAAGTGAACTCAAGGTCCAGTCGTTCAGCGCCGCCATGGCGGGGGTGAGTGCGGTGATGGGCTTCGCCGCGCCCTGGCCGCATGTGATTGCCGGGCTGTTCTTCGCCATCGCCGGTGGCTTTGTCGGGATGACGGTTTCACCGTCGACCGAACGGCTTGCCCTGCCGCTCACCGTGGTGGTGGCGCTGGTCATCGGTGTCTTTGTCGGGATCGCGCATCCGCACTTTGCCGCTGGCGGCGCACTGATCGGGTGGATTTCCGGCCTGCCGGTGCAGCTTGTGATGGGCGTGGCGGGGCTGGTTTCGCCCTGGCTCGCCCGCCGAGCTGCTGCCGGTGACATGTCGCTGCCGTGGAAAGGGGGTGCGAAGTGAACATCCTGCTCACCATCGCCGATCTGGTGCTCGCCTTCGCGCTGTTCTGGCATTCCGCCAACAGCCCCAACCGCGATCCGGTGCTGCGCGCCATGCTCTACGCCTTTGCCTTTGCCGCCATGTGCTTTGGCGCCGGGCGGTTCCTGACCCTGTTCGATGCCGCGCGCGATGAATGGGTGTGGATGATCAACCTCGGCCACGTCGCGCTGATCGCCTTCGGGATCATGTGGGTGGCGCGCGAAACCGGCCGCATGGCCATGCTGAAAGGGAAAGAACCATGAGCCTCGAACTGTGGAAACGCATCCAGCTGGCGGTGGGCGTAACCGCCGATGGCATCCCCGGCCCTGCCACAGCGGCCAAGATCGCCGCGAAGCTCGGCGTCCAGCAGCCTCTCGCCAAACAGACTGGCAGCTTTGCCGGGATGTCCGGGCTGGTGACCGGCAAGGGCAAGGGCATCGCCCGGATCGCGATCCACTGCACCGCCACCCGCGAAGGGCAGGACATCAGCGCCGCCACGATCAAACAGTGGCACCTCAAGCAGGGCTGGAAGGACATCGGCTACCACTTCGTCATCGGGCTGGATGGCATGATCGAACGCGGTCGGCCCGAGGAAATCCTTGGCAGCCACGTCGCGGGTTTCAACACCGGGTCAATCGGGGTGGTTTATGTCGGCGGGCTCGATGCGCAGGGCAAGGCCAAGGACACCCGCACCGATGCGCAGAAGGCGGCCATGGCCGCGCTGGTGCGCGAGCTGCTGGTGAAATACCCCGGCGCGCGCGTGCTCGGCCACCGCGATCATTCGCCCGACCAGGACGGCGACGGCGTGATCGAACGGCACGAATGGCTGAAGGAATGCCCGTGCTTCGATGTTGCCGCCTGGTGGGACAGCGTGAAGTGAGCCCGCTTTCGTGGTTCCGCGCGCTCTCCCGCCTGCGCCAGATCGTGCTCATCGTGGTCCTGCTGGTCGCGCTGATCTGGGCCTTCCTGTTCGTGCGGGATCTGTTCACCGGCACCGCCAAGACCGAGGCGAAGCTTGCCACCGGGCAGGCCGACGCTGCCTTTCAATCCGGGCAGGACGCCGCCACCACCGTGGGCCAGCAGGCCCAGACCGAGGCCGCGCGAGAACGCTCCGTGGCCGACATGCAAAAGGATGTGAACGATGCGAAAGATGCTGCTGGTGCTCATGCCGCTGGTGCTGATTGGCTGTGCGACGACTTCGGTATTTGCCCCGAAGAGTAGCTGTTCCGATCTGCTCGATGGCACCTGGGAAACCCCGGTGCCCGATGCCACCGCCCCGCGCGAAGGGGACACCACGCTCGACACGCTGAAGAGCTGGATCGGATTCGGCGGCGCGCAGACCGCTGGCAAGCGCACCGAGTTCGAACGCGCGCAGGCCGCCCGCGCCATCATCAAGCGCTGCGAGGAACGCGATCGCGCTGCCATCGAGCGCGCCAAGCCGAAGTTTCTGGGGCTGTTCTGACCTTCTTCCCGGAGCCGGGAAAAAGGTCGCACACGCAAATCACAGGAAACCCACCATGTTCAAGCCCGCCCCGCAGGAAGACATCCCCGCCGATCTCGCCAGCCTGATCCGTATCGGCACCGTGCTTTCGGTCGATCTGGCCGAGGCCCGGTGCATCGTCCGTTTTGGCGACCCCGACGATCCCGCGCCTGCGCAGACCACCCCGATCCGCTGGCTCACCCCGCGTGCAGGCCTCACCCGGGTGTGGTCGCCGCCCAGCGTGGGCGAGCAGGTGCTGCTGGTCTGCCCAGACGGGCAGATCGGTGCAGCCGTGGCGATCACGGGAATCGTGCAGGACGCCTTCCCGCCGCTTGGCAGCACCACCGCAGAAATGATCGAGTTCGCCGACGGCGCCAGGATCACTTACGACCCGGAGGCCAGCGCACTCACCGCCGAGCTTCCCGCCGGAGGCACGGCAGAGATCATCGCCGACGGCGGAATCACCTTGCGCGGCGACGTGACGATCGAGGGGAATGTCTCGGTCAGCAAGGCGCTCACCGCAGCCGAAGACGTGGTCGCCGACGGGGTCAGCCTCATCGGACACAAGCACACCGACGTGCAGGCGGGCAGCGCCCTTTCGGGCCCGCCCGAATGACGTTAGATGCGGCAGTCCCGGGCGACCTTGCGGCGATTATCCCAGTCGGCCCGGTAGACGGCATGGCCGCGCGCGAGCAGCTCGCAGGCGACATTGCGCTTGTCGACATACACGGCTGCGATCGTGCGGCCGTAACGATCGCGGCCGAGGCGGATTACGGTTACCCGCTTGCCTGCAATGATTGAAGCGAGCGCGCGGGTGGCAGCCTGTCCGTCACCTCGCACACACTTGCGACCCTTGCGGCAAGCGCTTGTCTCGGGTGCATCGATTCCGCTAAGCCTAACCCGCTCGCCATCGCAGCGGATCGTGTCGCCGTCGACCACGGTGCAGGTCAGGAACAGGGCGGCGGCGGCGGCGAGCATGGGTGCATGCATAAGGCATCAAGCAGCGAGGCGATAGGCCAGACGAACGTCGGTTAAAGCCGCTTCCACCAGCCCCCGCGCTGGCGTTGCGCGCGCGAAGCGCGTTTCCCTCGCTCCCATGCAAGGCATGGACGCCCGAACCGGAAAGCCGCTCGGCGATGAAGCGCACCTCGCGCAGTCGATCGGCGATATCCTCTCGACCCCGATCGGCACCCGGCCGATGCGGCGCGACTATGGCTCGCTGCTGTTCGAGCTGATCGACAAGCCCATCAACGGCGCGATCCGGATGCTGCTTCAGGCGGCGACCGCGATCGCGCTGCGCCGCTGGGAGCCGCGCCTGCGCCTCACCCGTGTCACGCTTGGCGGTGAGCCGGCCGCCGGTCGCCTCACCATCCGCATCGAAGGTGTCCGCACTGACCTGCCGCCGTCGAACGCGCTCACCAACCTCACGATCCCGATCGAAACCCGCCGCACGGCATAGAAGGAAGTGCTCCCCATGGTTCATGGCCTCACGATTACTGAATCCGCATCCGGCGCCCGCGCGCTCGGCCTTGTCAGCCTTGCCGTGATCGGCATCGTGGCCACCGCCACTGCACCCGCAGGAGCCGAAGCTGCCGCGCTTGACGAAGCCTTCCCGCTCAACACTCCGGTGCTGATTACCGGCGGCGTCGACATCGCGGCGGGCAATGCCGGCACGGGCGGGACGCTCGGCCCGGTGCTGCGCGCGATCGGCGACCAGGCGAGCCCGGTGGTGGTGGTGGTGCGAGTGGCCGAGGGCGAAGACCAGGCCGGGACCGACGCCAACGTGATCGGCACCACCGACGGTGCGACCTTCACCGGCCTGCAGGCACTGGCAGTGGCCGAGCAGCGGCTCGGCGTGAAGCCGCAGATCATCGCAGCCCCCGGGCTCGACAGCCAGCTGGTGGTCGAGGAAATGGTGAGCATCGCCAAGAAGCTGCGCGGGTTCGTCTATGCGGCGGCTGAAGGCGACGATGTTGCCGAGGCGCTGACCTACCGCGAAAACTTCGGTCACCGCGAACTCATGCTGATCTGGCCCGGCACCAGCGCCGAAACCGCCGGTGACATCGTCGCCCGCGCGATCGGCCTGCGCGCGCAGATCGACGAGACCGTTGGCTGGCACAAGACGATCAGCAACGTCCCGCTGGTGGGTGTGACCGCCCTCGATCGCGACATCAGCTTCGACCTCACCGATCCCACCACCGACGCCGGCGTGCTCAATGGCGGGGAAATCACCACGATCATCCGCCAGAACGGCTTCCGGCTTTGGGGGAACCGCACCACTGCGGATCCCGAAACCAACCCCAGTTTCGTCTTCGAGAGCGCGGTTCGCACCAGCCACGCGCTGCAGGAGATCGTCGGCCAGATCGTCAGCCCCTTCATCGACCAGCCCATGACGATCGGGCTGGTGAAGGACCTGCTCGAAACCGGCAACGCGCGCTTCCGCCAGCTGGCGGTGCAGGGGGTGATCCAGGGCGCCGAGATGTTCTTCGACGCTGACCAGAACAGCCCGCAGGAACTGGCCGCCGGCCGCCCCCGCTTCCGCATCCAGTTCACCCCGGTCGCGCCGCTCGAGAACCCCAACGTCGATCTGGTGATCACCGACTTCTACTACACCGACTTCGCCGACCAGCTGGTCTGATCCTTTCCGCCGACCCCGATTAGGAGACACCCGCCATGGGCATCCCGAAGAAACTGAAGAACCTCACCGCCCACGTCGACGGCGTGAACTACATCGGCCAGGTGGTCGAATTCGAAGAACCGGCGCAGGCGCTCGCCACCGAGGAATACCGCGGCGGCGGAATGATCGGACCGGTGATGATCGACATGGGCCTGCAAGCCATGGAAGCGACCCTCAAGATGGGCGGCCATGTGGTCGAGCTGATGCGCAAGTTCGGCACCACCCGTGTGGACGGCGTCCGCGTCCGCCTGGTCGGCGCCTACCAGCGCGACGACACGGGCGAGGTCGAGACGGTCGAATGCTACCTCGGCGGCCGCTTCAGCGAGATCGGCACCGGCACCGCCAAGCCGGGCGACGATACCGAGCACGAGTACAAGCTACCGCTCTCCTACTACCGCCGCGTCGTCAACGGCCGGGTCGAGATGGAGATCGACATGGTTGCAGGCACCTTCATCGTCGACGGCATCGACCGCTACGGCGAGATCATGGCTACCCTGCAAAGCTGATCAGGTCCCGTCGGCCGGCGCTGTGCGGGGCGGTCGGTCGGCGGTTGGGGCGGGACGGCCATCCCCCCAAAGGATTTCCGGCCGTCCCGTCCCGCTTTGCCCCCGCTCAACCTTGAATGAAGGACGCCCCGCATGGCTAACACCACCCCCGCCACTCCCTCCGTCGACACCGCCCGCTTCCAGACCATCACTCTGGCCGAGCCGATCAAGCGCGGCGAACAGGTCATCGATACGATCACCCTGCGCAAACCCAAGGCGGGCGAACTGCGCGGCGGCATCAACCTGCAGGACCTCATGACCTGCGACATCACCACGATCCTGAAGGTGCTTCCCCGGATCAGCGATCCCGTCTTGACGCCGAACGAGTGTGACAACCTGGACGTCGGCGATCTCACCGAAATCGGGGGCACCATCCGTGGTTTTTTTATGACGGTGGCCGAGAAGAAGATGCTCGAGGCGATGATCGCGGACCAACAGTCGAGGACCTGATGGCTGACATTGCCGGCATCTTCCACTGGCCGCTGAGCGAACTCAAGGCGCTCGATCTGGATGAGCTGGCGGAGTGGCGCGAGCGGGCCATCAGCTTCTGGAACAGGGTGAACGGTAAGGCCAAATGAGCAACAAGCTGTCCCTGCTGGTCAACTTCGTCGGCGTCGACAAGATGTCGGGCGCGCTGCGCAACATCATGAAGCTCGGCCGGCAGGGATCGCGTTCGCTCGGCGATCTGCGCGGGGAGGGCAAGAAGCTCGAGCAGCAGCTGCGCGAGGTGCGCCGCCAAATGGAAGGCGCGACCGGCAACATCACCGACCTCGCCAATCGCGAGCGCGAACTCCAAGGCGCCATCGAGGGCGTCAATGGCCAGATCGCGGAGCGCCGCCGGCTTTACGCGATCGAGGGGCAGCAGCGCGACACGATCGCCAAGGCTGAAGAAATGCAGCAGCGCGGCCGCGACAACATGGTGCAGGGCGCCGCGCTCGCCGCGCCCTTCGTGCTTGCGGTCAAGGCAGCGGGCGACTTTTCGAGCGGGATGGTCGACATCCAGCAGAAAGCCGCGCTCACCAACGCCGAGACCGACAAGCTCGGCCGCACGATCCTCACCATGGCGGCCAATGCCAGCCAGCTTCCCGAGAACATGCGCGCAGGCCTCGATCTGCTGCTGGCCAAGGGCATGAACCTTGACGCGGCGACAGCTGCGATCGGCCCGGCCGGAAAGCTGGCGACCGCCTACAAGGTCGACCTGCCCGACGCGGCCGGTGCAGCCTTTGCCAGCATCAACAACCTCAAGATCGCGAGCGCCCAGACCGCGGTGATCTTCGACACGCTGGCAGCGGCAGGCAACGAAGGCGGCTTCGAGGTGCGTGACATGGCGCGGCACTTCCCCGCGCTTACGGCCCAGATGGCTGCTCTCGGCGAAAAGGGCGTCCCGGCAGTGGCCGATCTGTCTGCCGCCCTGCAGGTCGCCATGCACACCGCCGGCGACGCGGACGAAGCGGGCAACAACATCAAGAACCTCCTCGGCAAGATCAATGCGCCTGCGACCATCAACGCCTTCCGCAAGAACTTCGGGATCGATCTGCCCGCCGCGATGAAGAAGCTCGAAGAGCAGGGCTATTCCTCGATGGAAGCCATCGCCATGATCACCAAAGAGGCGACCGGCGGCGACATGAAGAAGCTCGGCTTCGCCTTCGAGGACCAGCAGGCGCGCATGGGGCTGCTCGCCCTGATCCAGAACATGGAGGAGTATCGCCGCATCCGGCAGGCCGCGATGAAGTCGGACGGGACGGTCGATGCTGCGTTCGACCAGCGCGTTCTGCGCGATGGCACGGTGAGCTGGGGTGCGTTCATGACCAGCGTGTCCGCGCTAGCGGTCACCATGGGGACGACGCTGCTGCCGGTCCTGACCCAAGTGGCCAATTACATCAACGGGGTGCTGCAAAAGGTGAATGCCTGGGCGCAGGCCAATCCGGAAGCGGCAGGCGCGCTCATCAAGCTGGCGGCGGGGCTCGCGGTCTTCAAGGTGGGCCTCGGCGCGGCGCAGTTCGTGATTGGCGGGTTCATGAAGCCGCTCGCCAATGTGAACGCCATGGTGCTGCGATTCGCGGGAAGCTGGTCAAACGCTTTCGCCATGATGCGGCACGGGGCGCTCGCGCTGGGCAGCGGGCTGCTGCGCGCCGGCGCGATGATGCTGGCCAACCCGATGGTGCTGATCATCGCCGGGATCGTCGCTGCGGTCGCCTTTGCCGGGTACATGATCTACACCCACTGGGACACGATCAAGGCGGCGTTCCAGTCGGGCTGGAGCTACGTCACCAACCTGCTCTCGGGCGCGGCGAAATGGCTCACCAACATCGGCAGGCAAATGATGAACGGCCTGCTGCTCGCCATCAATCCGATGGCGCTGGGCGCGAAGCTCATCAACATGGCGAAGAACGGCATCACCGCCTTCAAGAATTACCTCGGCATCAGGTCGCCCTCGCGGGTGTTCATGGGGCTGGGCGAGGATACCGCGGCGGGCATGGCGGTGGGTCTGCAGCGCGGCGAGCGGGGCGTTCTGGGCGCGGCCGGGCGCATGGCCACCGGGATGGTCGCGGCCAGCTCGCTCGCCGCCGCACCGGCGGCGGGGGCGGCTGCCTCGGCACCGGGCGCAGGCGGGGGCCTCACCGTCACGATCAACATCCAGCAGCAGCCCGGGCAGGACGCAACCGCGCTGGCCGAGGAAGTGCGCCGCCAGCTTGAACGCATGGCCGGGCAGGCCGCGCGCAGTTCGTACAGCGACGGGTAAAGCACCATGGCCAGCATCCCCCCCACTTCCTCGCGCGAGCTGATGACGCTCGGCATGTTCGTCTTCAGCATGGATTCCGCGCTTTACGACACGCTGACCCGCAGCCGCGAGTGGCGCCACGCCACGGCCGAACGGTTCGGTGCGCGCGCGGCCTCGCAATTCATCGGGCCCGGCAACGACAATGTCAGCCTCTCCGGGCGCATCGTGCCCGAAATCGCCGGGCGCTACAGCGCGATCGAGACGCTGGCAGACATGGCGGCGACCGGCGATGCCTACCCGCTGATCGACGGGCTGGGCCGCATCCTCGGCCATTACCGGATCGTGCGGCTTGATGAAGACCACGCCGCGATCATGGCCGGGGGCCTGCCGCGCCTGCTCGATTTCCGCCTCGAGCTGGAACGCACCGACGATGACAGCGACGGGCTCGGCGGGTTTGCGGGGGCGCTGTGAGCCAAGTTAGCCCATGACATCGCGCCGCGCCGCCATTTCGCTGATCCTCGAGGACGGCACCGACCTTGCCGACAAGGTGCGCCCGCGCCTGCTGTCCCTGAGCCTGTCCGAAAAGCGCGAGGATGACGCCGACGAATTCGACCTGGTGTTGCACAATACCGATGGCCTGCTGGCGGTCCCGCGCACGGGGGTCCGGCTTGCGGTGGCGCTGGGCTGGGAAGCGGGGGCGGACGTGCCGCTGGGGTTGGTCGACAAGGGCCGCTTCACGATCGACGAAATCGAGCTGTCCGGCTCGCCCGACCAGCTTTCGATCCGGGGGCGCAGTGCCGATCTGACCGGCGCGCTGCGCAAGCGCGAGACCCGCACCTGGCGCGATACCACGCTGGGCGCGATCCTGACCGAGATCGCCGGCAAGCACGGCCGCCAGCCCCGCATCGGCGAGGACTTCGCCGGGCAGCCGATCGACGTGATCGAGCAGGAGGGCAAGAGCGACATGGCCTTCGTCAAGGATCTGGGGAAACGCTACGACGCGGTCGCCACATGGAAGGACAACTTCCTGCTGTTCCTGCCGATCGGCAGCGCGGCGACCGCAAGCGGCACGGCGCTGCCCACCCTGCTGCTCACCCGCCGGGACGGCGCAAGCTGGACCTTCCGCGAAGGCCAGCGCGAGAATTACAAGGGGGCCGAGGCGCAGTGGTACGACGACGCTTCCGGCCGCCGCCGAACGGTTAAGGTGGATGGCCCTGCCACCCCGCCCGAACCGCGCGATCCGCCCGCCGATGAGGAAGGCGGTACCGCCACGCCCAGTCCGCCCGAACCCAAGAAGCTGAAGCGCGTCTATGCGAGCGAGGCCGAAGCGCGCCAGGCGGCCGAGGCGGCGGCGAGCCGCGCCGCGCGCACGCCCTATGAATTTAGCTTCGACCTTGCGATTGCGGATCCCGCGATCCAGCCCGACATGAAGGTCACGCTGCAAGGCTGGAACCCGCTGATCGACGGGATCGCGTGGCTGGTGAAGACGGTTGAGACCAGCTTCGACGGCAGCGGCGGGATGCGGCAGCGGTTGGAGCTGGAGAGCGCTTAGCTGCTCAGCGATTTGACCTTCGCTGCGATCGCCTTGGCCTTTCTGGTCGCGAGGTCGAGCTGCACCGGACTTAGATCGCCACACTCAGCTTCTATGCTTGCTGCATCAAGGTCTCGGGCAGAATCCGAGTTGAGTTCGAGTATCACCGAGCGCCACGCGCAGCCGGTGCTTTTGTCGATCAACACCGCGCCATCGCAGCCGGTGATCAGACAGAAGGCGACATTTCGTTGAGCGTCGTAATCACCCTGCCATGCCGCTGGCCAGTCGGCCTCGGCAAACTGGACTTGGCTGGTGGCACACATCGTGTCTGAGCAAGAGCCAGTGATCGGAGGTGCATCCACGCCCTCGGGAAGAGGGATGATGTCGAAAGCCTTTCGCGCGTCATTCTCGGCACGTTCGATTTCAGCGGGTGTGGCTGCTTTCGGGGCAGCAGCAGCAGTGGTCGTTTTGTCCGGTGCATCCGAGACCGCTGGGTCGGAGCCACCCGAGCAGAAGCTCAAAAAGAGTGCGAGAACGACCAAGACAACGCCGCAGCCGACAAGCATTGTTTTGCGCTCGGCCTTCATCGTCCTTTGATCCGCTGGCGTGAAGGTGGTCTGACAATGCGGACAGCGCAGCGCGTCGGGATTGATCCATTCCTTGCAGTAAGGACACTGCGCCGTGTTGAGACCTGCCTTGCTTCTTGCCACCCCTGCGCCCCCTAAACTCTTCGCCCGATCCAGATCACCCGGCCGATCGCCTGCACTTCGCCGTCATAGGCGGTGAAGTTCTCGACCGAGGGATTGTCGCTGATGATCAGCGCGCCGCCATCGGGCTGCATGCGCACGCGCTTGATCATGCCGAGATCGCCGTAATTCAGGCACCAGAGCCGGTCCTGTTTGGTGATTGTCTTCTGCGCCGTGTCGATGATGACGAAGTCGCTGTCGAGCAGCGTGGGCATCATGCTGTCGCCTTCGCCCCGGGCAACGAACAGATCGCCGAAGGTGCCGCCGATCATCGGACGCAGCCATTCCCGCGGGAATGGGACCATGGCGGTCTGGGCATATTCCTCGAATACCGAACCGCCGCCCATCGAATAGCCGATGTCGAGCTGCGGGATCATCACCGTGCCATCTGGAACTTCGGAAGGAGGGCCGCGCCACGCGAGCTGCTTTTCGGCAATGCGCGGGGTGGGATCGTCCGTTTCGCCAAGCAGGTATTCTTCGGTGGTTCCAAGTTGCCGTGCGATGTCGCGAAGGTGCCGGCTGCTCTGCGTGGCGCCGGAGACCAGCTTCCAGATCGTGGTCGACTTGACGTCGATGCGTCGAGCTAACTCGGCCTGAGACCAGCCCTTTTCCGCCAGAAGCGCGTCGATTCGCTCACCCACCACCATGCGCAAGGCATAGCCACGGCAACCTGTGGATGCGCTGTTCTTTTGGGAATTGACGTTGGCAACATAAGTTGCCATTACAGCACCCATGAGCACAACCACTCCTTTCGAAGCGCTTCAGCTGGCTGTCGAGAATGCCGGATCGCAAGCCGAGATCGCCCGCATTGCGGGTGTCTCGACCACAGCAGTGTGGAAGTGGGTGCAATCATCGAAGCGCGTCCCCGCTGAGTTCGTGCTCAAGATTGAAGCGGCCACGGGCGTCTCGCGCCATGACCTGCGCCCGGACATCTACCCGCGTGAATGCATGGTCGACCGCAACGTCGGCGCCCGCTTCACCGGCGTTGATCGCCACGCGGGCAACCGTCACCCGATCGCCCGGAGCGCCTGACCATGAGCTTGCGCGCTTCATCCCTGCCGCCTGCCTCACCGCTGGGGCGTGGATTCGCCCAGTTGCATGCATTGCACGGCGGGGCGCGGGAAGGCGAGCGCGCCGCGACCCGCGCCCCGTTCCGGCACAATCAGTTCCTGCGCGTGCTTGCAGCCACGCTGGGTTCATCTTCCCCGACGGGGATTGCCCCCACCGCCCCACCAGCGACGGTGCGAAGCCATGGCAGCGGCAGCAGCAAGCGGGGCCCCGAAGGGGACAACATGGACCCCGCGAATGCCATGGAAGCTGGAACCCTTTCTGGGGGCAGCGATGCCTGATCGCGCGTCGTCCCTTACCCGCCCGATGGTCGAGGCCCCGCTCAAGTTCCGGCTGCGGTCGGGCGGAAACCGCGGCGCAAGCGGGTGCTTTGTGCACTGTCCCAAGTGCGACGCACCGGCCTTCATTCGTCGTTCCGACCGCCCCTCGCCCACGGTCGCGCAACTTTGGGTGCACTGCTCCGACAGTGCCTGCGGCCACACCTGGCGCGCGGACATCGTGTTCGTTCACACCCTTTCGCCCGGGACCATCGAGCGCCCCGATCTCGACCTGCCGGTCTGCCCCAAGAGCGAGCTGGTGCACGTCCGCCCGCCCTCGAGAGATGGGCCGGAAGGGCAGGACACCCTGTTCGACTGACCGGGCAGCAAGCCCGCCCACTCACCACCATCACCGAAAACTTGGCGCGGCCGCGATTGCCGCAAGGGGGACGCTTTGACCTTTCCGATCCGATACCACCGGCCCGCACGGCCCCGGCCCGAACACCCCCTGCTGTGGGCCGCGCCCGGCCTGCTGCTGGCAGGCGCGATGATCGGCCACCTGCTGCTGGCGGTGTGGCGATGATCCGCGGGAACGTCATCGCGTTCGATGCCGAGCGCAAATGCCAGTGCTGCGGCCTGCGTTGGAACCGGCTGTTTGACGTCTTTGTCAACGGCAGGGGCTGGGTGAAGCGCTGCGGGAAGTGCGCTGACGATCGGCCACAAGGTCTGCCCAGCGCCTACACCGGCCCTTATCCGATCCCGGGCGGCACGAGCGGGGTGCAAGCATGACCGCCTTCCGTCCCGGGGACCGCGTCCTTTACCGCGATGGCGACAGCTTCGGCGTGGCGCGGGTCGATCTGGTCAAGGACCAGTCCGTCACCCTCTACCCCTTCGATCTGCGCAGCGGCACCTGGTCCACCAAGAACCGGCGGCTGCTGCGATCCTTAGTGGTCGGCAAGCTTTCGCGCCGCGAGAAGAATTCGGACCGCGCCGCCGAGAAGGTCGCCCGCCTTGCGCAGGAGCGCGACGCCCTGCGGCGGCAGCTCGACCGCCAGCTCGAAAGCGCCGTGCAGGAGCTGATCGCTCCGTGACCTTGCAAGATGAAATCATGAAAGGCCTGCAGGCCAAGTTCCAGTTCCGCAAGACGAAGGGCGACTGGCTGCAGGAAGGCACCTGCCCCCAGTGCGGGAAGCGCGAGGCCTATTGCTCGGCGAGCGAACCGAAGATGGTCTACTGCTCGCGCGAGGATAAATGCGGGTGGAGCGACAGCGTCCGCAACCTGCTGCCAGACTTGTTCGAGGACTGGTCAAAGCGTGTTGCACCATCGCCCGAGAACCCGAACGCCACAGCCGATGCCTATCTCGATCACGAACGGGGTCTGGATTTGCGCCTGCTGCGCGGGCGTTACACGCAAGAGCTGTTCAAGGATTGGAAGACGGGGCAGACCTCAGCTTCGATCCGTTTCCCAATAGGGGATAGCTGGTGGGAACGGCTGATCGACAGGCCGGGGCGCTTTGACAAAAAGGCGCATTTCCAACCGAGGGGCAAGTGGGGCGGGCATTGCTGGATGCCCAACGGCACCACCTACGAATTGCTGGCCAAGGCGGACGAAGTCTGGATCACCGAAGGCATCTTCGACTGTGTCGCCCTGACCCAAGGCGCGAAGCTTTGTGCCGTGTCCAACATGTCGACCGGACCATGGCCAGAGCACTTCCTCAGCGCACTGGCAAAGGCTTGCCTTGATGCCGGTCGCCGGGACAGGCCCGTGCTGGTCTTCGCATTTGATGTTGGAAAATCCGGTGTCGACAATTCCAAGAAGCACATCAAGCGGGCGAAGCGCGAAGGCTGGGAAGCCACCGCCGCTCAGGTCCGGCCCGATGGCGAGGGGACCAAGCTCGACTGGAACGATCTGCTGCTGCACCACCGCAGCTGGCGTGGCGATCCGGAAAAGGCCCCGCTCGCGCCCGCCGCGATCGCGGAATACCTCTACAACGGCAAGATCACCGTCGCCGAAACCCCGCGCGAGAAAGCCAAGCTGATTGTCGAGCGCTGGCCTGCGCGATCGTCGTTCCACTTCCGCCACGCTAACCGCATGTTCTGGTGCCGGGTCAAGCTGGACGACGAAGGTCGCCAGACAATCGACACCCACGAAATCTGCAACTGCGCCTGGCGCATTCTCTACCGGGAATACGACCGCGTCGAAGATCAGGCCCAGTTCTTCCTGCAGATCGACTTCCCCTTCGGCGATGAAACTGAGCGCGCGCGTTTCAGCGCCGCTGCGATGACCAACTCGGCCGAGTTCAAGAAGCGGCTGATGACCTTTGCAGGGTCTTGGTCCGGCACCACCGAGCAGCTCGACGTGATCGCCAAGGCGCAGATGCGTAAGCTCAAGAAGATCGAGCCGGTCAAGGTGCTCGGCTATTCGCGCAAGCACGCCGCGTGGCTGCTTGGCGATATAGCCGTGCACAAGGGCCGCGTGGTCGAACCGAACGCCGAGGAATACTTCGAGTTCGGCAAGCTATCGGCCAAGCTCGCCAGCCCCGAACGCCCGCTCGCCATCAGCTACGATCCCGACCGGATCGCCACCGAATGGCTCGATGATCTGTGGACTGCTTACGGCGCGCGCGGTGTGGTGGTCTTGTCGTTCTTCATCATGTCGCTGTTCGCGGTGCAAATCCGCTTGCGGCAGGGATCGCTGGGGTTCCTCGAAATCACCGGCCTGCCGGGTGCGGGCAAGTCCACGCTGGTGGAATCGCTCTGGCGGCTGTTCGGGCGCGATGAATACGAAGGTCTCGACCCCGCAGGCACAACGACGCCGGGTCTGGCGCGCGAGCTGGTCAAGGTCTCCAACCTGCCTGTCGGCCTGATCGAGAGCACCCGCGACGAAGACAAGAGCCACGGCAAGAAGTTCGATCCTAACGAGCTGCTGGTTCTCTTCAACGGCCGGTCACCCCGCACCGTCGGGCGGCGCACTGGGGGATACGAGACCGATTCCCAGCCCTTCCAGGGTGCGCTCTACCTCATGCAGAACGAGCGGATATCGGCGATTCCTGCCGTGTTGCAGCGGCTCATGTCGCTCCATTTTGACAAGTCTCATTTCAGCGACGCCGGTCTGAAGGCGGCTGAGCGGTTCAAGCAGGCTCCGCTGAGCGATGTCTCGGGAACGATCATCCATGTAACCCGCAAGGAAGAGGCATGGCTGGCACATTACGACAAGCGGTTCGCGCACCACTTCGCCGAAATTCGCAATCGCGTCAGCGGCCTGAAAGAGCAGCGGATCGCTCTCAATCACAGCCAGCTTGCAGCGGGGGTTGAATGTCTCCCCCTGCTGTTTGCCAACACCCGCCCGGAATGGGTGGCCGAGGCGATCAAGCTGGTCGACGCGATGGCGCTGGACCGCGAACAGTCGATCGACGGTGATCACCCGGTGGTGTCGGCGTTCTGGGAGAACGTCGACTGGCTGATCGGGCGCGAGACCGACAACGACAAGGCGATGGGCAAGAGCCTCAACCGCCACCGCAAGCCCGACGAATTCATCGCGATCAACCTGCCCGATTATGAATCGCGGTGCCGAAACGCCGGGCTGAGCGCGCCGGATATCGACAAGCTGAAGAAGCACCTGCGCGGATCGAAGTCGCGCAAATGGCTCGCCTCCAAGGCGATCAACGCCATCGACGGCAAGACACAGCAGTGCTGGGTATTCCAGATCCCGGCCGCACAGAAGGGGCCCTTCGTATGAGCACCGCCCTTGCCGCCCGACCCACGGGCCGCTGGTTCTCGCCCATTGCGGAAGACAGGGTTGGCCAGCAGGAACGGCGCTGGCCGGCCGATGGTCGCCCCGCGATCATCCTGCCCGAACCGCCGCCGGCGTGGCGGGACTTCGCCGACCTGCGCCGCATGGCGGAAACCATGCTGGCGAGCCGCCGGGAGAGCTTCCCCAAACGGGTCGCCGCTGGCGAGCTGGCGGCCGAGGAAGCCGCCCGCGAAATGCGCGCCTTTGCCGATCTGGTGCGCGACTGGGCGTTCATCGCCGACGGCGAGGGCGAGCCTGCCGGCATCGCCAGCGAGCAGGACCGCCGCGACGCGCTCGACCAGGCGATCGTCCGCCTTGCTTCCTACGCCGCCGAGCACGGCGGATTTTCTCAGGAACTCGAAGACCAGGCGCAGCGGGTGATTGCCCTGCGCTGGCACCTCGAGCCGGGCACGCGGACCCTCGCCCATGCCCGGATCACCCACGCCCTGCGCGCCGAAGCGCGGGCCCACAAGGGAGAACCCCAGCATGCGTGACTTGAACCGGCCGCAGCCGATCCACCCGGACGATTGCGCCTGCCCGCGCTGCGATCCGCAGCTGTTGGGCGGGCGGCAGCGCGCCACCCACGAAATCGCCCTCACCGGGCTGATCGTCGCCGCGTCCCTTGTGTGCGCGGCTCTCGCCATTCTCGGCCTCAACTGAAGGGAGTTCTTCCAATGCAACAGCAATACACCTTCGAATGTAACTGCGGCAAAGCCCACACCAGCCCCACCACCGCAACGCCTTCAGGCTGGCAGATCGGCCGTGATGGCAAGCCGGTGTGCGACGATTGCGTGAGCGCCTCGCGCGTCCGCCGGCAGCGGAGGGCGGCATGAGCCAGCACGGACAATATCTCGATACGGCGCTCGAAGCCGCCGCAATGGTGAATAAGGGCAAGACCCGCTTCGAGGTCAAGGATGCGCTCGGGCTGCGCTACGTAGGCGAAGCTGACACCCTGATCCGAACCGGCAAACGCCACATCAGAACTGCGGGGTACGCTCTCACGCCGGATGAGATGACCTTGCTCCACGCCCTTGCCCGGGCGGAGAGGGCTAAGACGGAGGTTGGCGATCTCTCGACCTGCAAACTGAAGCATGTGACGCCTTGGCTGTGGAGTCGGTCGAAGTGTGAGCGGATCGCGCGCAAGAGGCTCGATCTCCATGCAACCGGCGTTGAGGAACTCACCCCGTTGCGTGAGTTTAAGGGGCTGGGCCTGATCGAAGTCTATCACGGCGGATATATCCGGATGCGCCCTGCAGGCTGGGCCCTGATCCACGCACTCGAAGCCATGGGCGATGCAACATGAGCCGCCCGCTCCCCACCCTGCGCATCGGCAGCTTCGCGGCGATGTCGCTCGATATCGAGCACATCCGCGTCTTCGCCGAGGATGCCGAGGCCTTTCGCGGCGTGGTCGCTGCCCGTGCCGCGCTGGTCGAAAAGCAAATCACCCGCTTCGTCCCGCCGGAACGGCAGGGGCAGGGTCTGTGCGAGGAAGCCCTCAACCTCACCCTCGATGCGCTGCTCGAGCTGCGCAACGCCGGCACCGATCGCGACAAGGCGATCCGCCACCTCGAACTCGCCGCCGCCATGGCGATCACCACCATCAACACCCTGCGAAAGGACTGACCGCAATGTCCTGTAATTGCATCGACGAAATGAACGCCAAGCTGGCGGACCATAACACCACGCTCGGCCTGACCTTTGGTTGGACGAAGGACGGGACGCAGTTCACCCTGCCCACGATTGCGACCGAGAAAATCGAGAAGCGCGTGCGGAAAGGCCCCGCGATCGCAGTCCCGACATTCTGCCCCTTCTGCGGCACGCGCTGTTATCCAGAAAATCAGGCCAGCGAACCGGCTGAAGGCGGTGCGGCATGAGCGCCCTGATCCCAATGGCCGACCTGCCCCAGATGCAGGACTGGGCGTGCGCCCTCATGGCCTCGCGCCCCGCCGATTTCGTGATCGGCGACGATTACCTGCGCCGCTGGTGGGTGATCCCGCGCAACCCGTGGGTGAACGTCTATCTCCACGACATCCGCAAGAGCGACGACGATCGCGCGTTCCATGATCATCCGTGGATGAACACGAGCTTCCTGATCGAAGGCAGCTACATCGAGCACACGCCCGACGGCCGGTTCGAGCGCAAGGCGGGCGACTATGTGATCCGCGGCGCGCAGCAGATGCACCGGCTCGAGGTGGATCCCGGCGCCAGCGCGATCAGCCTGTTCATCACCGGGCCGAAGGTGCGCGAATGGGGGTTCGGCTGCCCGCAGGGCTGGGTGCACTGGCAGGACTTCACCAACGAATTCGACAGCAGCCGGACAGGGCGTGGCTGCGGCGAGCCCGGCGATCCGACGCCGGTCACCGCCTTCGGGAAGGAGCGGGCATGATCCCCCGCCTCACCATCGCCCGCTGGTCCGGCCAGGACGACGGCCTGCACGATTACGCGGGCCGCTCGGTCGCCATCGAATGGCTGGGCCTGATCCTCGAACTCAACATCGGAAAGGCGCAAGAACATGCCTAAACACACGACATTCTCGCGCGAAGCGATGTCGCCGCCGCAAGGTCTGATGCCGGTGGTGCAGTATTGCCTGGTCGACCAGCTCGAGGTCGATCACACATACCAGCGCTCGATCGAAAACAACGAGAGCCAGGCGCTGATCGCCGGCATCGCGCTGCACTGGCATTGGGGCCGGCCCACCTTGGGCTGGATGGACGCCGACGTCATGGACCCGCCCTATTTGTTCGACAATCGCGGCGGCGGGGCCTTCCGCTCGACCCGCCCGGGCAGCAACCAGATCGTCGAGGAAGGTCTCGATCAGGGCTTCAATCACCGCATCATCAACCCGCTGCTGTGCGGCGCGGCCGTCGTCTTCTGCCACAACGATCAGCTCCCCCAGCTGCTGCCTTTCATGGCCGGCAGCTTCAACCGTTTCGCGCTGCTGGTCTGGGAGAAGCCCAACCCCATACCGATGCGGAACAAGCACTACCTGCCCGATACCGAGCCCTTCATCCACGCTTGGAGCCCGGGCTACCACCCGCTCGGCGACCACCACGACATGCACCGGGTGATCAAGGCGAACTCGGTGAAGACCAGCACCTTCGGCCACCCCACCGTGAAGCCCGAAGCCGTGATGGACAAGATCGTCCGCAACGTCGCCGGCAGCACAATCTGCGATCCCTTCATGGGCACCGGCTCAACCGGTGTCGCAGCCGTCAAGGCAGGCAAGGCCTTCGTCGGGATCGAGCAGAACCCCAACCACTTCGAAACCGCCTGCCAGCGCATCGCGGCAGCATTGGAAGGAACCGCACAATGAAAGCTCTCACCATCTGGCAGCCATGGGCCAGCCTGATCATCGCCGGGGCGAAGCCCTATGAGTTCCGGGGCTGGCGCCCGCCCGCATCGATCATCGGCCAGCGCATCGTCATCCACGCCGCCGCACGCAAGATCGATATTGAGGAGCTTTCTTATCTCTTCAGGATCCTTAGCTTCCGCGACACCTGCCCAGACTTCCGGCTCGCAGCAGCGGAGACCTGCCTGCATGCCGAACTGGCGATTCCTGTTTTGGCTCGCCCATTCCACCCAGAGCCGGACAAGCGCTTGCCCATGGCATGCGGCCTCGGAACCGCCATCATCGGCGAGCCCCGCCTCGGCACCGAGATCGCCGAGGAATTCGGCGTCCCCCGCGCCAACGACAGCGACCGCGATCAGCACGCCAACTGGGGCTGGCCGATGCTCGAAATCGAAGCATGGCCCGAACCCATCCCCATGCGCGGCGCACAAGGCCTGTGGAACTGGCCCACCCCAGAGGAGACGATCTGATGCCCATGACTGAGGAAGAAATCGCCGCATGGACTGTCCAACAGGGCAATAAGTGGCCCTACGACGCGCCAGACTCATGGTGGCAGACCAATGGCGACAACCCGGCACCGCCGGAAGATTGGGCACATTCCGCCGCGCGGGGCGTGCTCAGAGACCTTACCGACCGGCGCGGGATCAAGAACGGTTTTGCCGAGATCGATGAAGAAGTTCGGGCCGAGATCGTTGCGGCGCTCGCCCGCATCATCCGCGCCGCCTCCCCGAAGGAGGCGATCTGATGCTCATCTCACCAAAGATGCGTTGCCGCTATAATCGCAACCAGCTTCGCATTGTCCTTTTGAAGCATGAAGTCTCAAAACGGGTTTGCGCCACCGGAGACCAATTTAGCGAAACGCTGCGGGGCCATAAGCTCGACGCCCCCGGAACCAAAAAGCAGTACTGGATGGTCAGGCGGCTGTCGTGGCCTGCCCACCAATGGTTCCGAAATCACAAGCGCAAGGTGTCGCTCGCCCGGAAGCGGGTCGAAGAACGGCGCGGGCTGTGGCCGTTCTGATGCCTGATCGCGTCCAACTCTCCCGCCGCCGTGGCTGGCGCATGCCACCCAACACGGTGAAGGTCGATCGCACCACCCGCTGGGGAAACCCCTATGCCGGCGGTTCGCACCTCACGCCTGAGCAGCGCGCCTACGTCACTGGCCTGTTCAACGAATACCTTCAGCGACCTGACCAAGCCGATGAAGTAGCCGCGATCCGTGACCAGCTGCGCGGAAAGAACCTCGCCTGCTGGTGCCCGCTTGATGGGCCGTGCCATGCCGACGTCCTGCTCAATATCGCCAACGGCGAAGAAGATCAGTGAACCCGCCGCCGCCCCCTGCCATCTTCGAACTGGCGAAGGTGCTTGCGCGCGCGGCGGTGGCGCGGGACATTGCCCGCTCACGGGAAACCGATTCGACCAATGCGCACCCTGATCTACGCCCGATATTCCAGCCAGCTGCAGAATAGCCGGTCGATCGACCAGCAGATCGGCGTGTGCCGCGACCGGGCTTGTGCGGAAGGCTGGCCGGTGATCGAGGTCTTCACCGATTACGCGATCGGCGGCGGCGCGGGCACCAGCGAAGCGCAGCGCCCCGGCCTCGCCGCCATGCTCGCGCGAGTCGAACAGGGCGATATCGATCAGGTGCTGATCGACACCACCAGCAGGCTCGCCCGCAACCAGGGCGATGCGCACCACCTGCGCGAGCGCTTGAACTTCCACGGCGCGCGCCTTTTCACCCTCGGCGATGGCGAGATCGACAGCTTCAAGGGCGCGATCAAGGGCCTGCTCGATGAACAGCAGCGGGTCGAGCTGCGCCACAATATCAAGCGCGGGCAGGCAGGCACCGTCCGGCAGGGCCGCAGCCCGGCCGGCCTCGCCTATGGCTACCGCCTCGCCAACCGGATCGATGAAGGGGGCAGGGCGGTGCGCGGCCTGCGCGAGATCGATGACGATCAGGCCGCGATCGTCCGCCGCATCTTCACCGAATACGCCGCCGGCAGAAGCCCGGTCGCCATCGCCCGCCAGCTCAACGCCGAAGGCATCCCCGGCCCGCGCGGCACCAGCTGGCGCGCCAGCACCATCCGCCCCGATCGCACCCGCGGCAACGGCATGCTCTCGAACCGGCTCTACGTCGGCCAGCTGGTCCACAACCGCACCAGCAAGGTGATCGAGCCGGTCACCCGCACCACCCGCATCCGCCCCAACCCCGAAAGCGCGTGGATCATCGAAGGCGTACCCCAGCTGCGCATCATCGATGATGCCTTGTGGGAAGCGGTGCAGGCCGAGCTTGAGCGCAACCGCACAGAGGCCAAGCCGGTGAAGACCCGGCGACCCCGCCATATCCTCTCCGGCCTCGGCCAGTGCGGCACATGCGGCGGCGCATGGAACGTCGCGACAGGCCGCTTCTGGTCTTGCGGCACGCGCCGCGACGGCGGCACCTGCACCAACAACCGCACGATCAGCACCGAAAGCTACGAACGCGAAGCCCTCGCATCGCTGCAAGAACATCTGCTGCACCCCGACGTCGTGTCGGCTTACGTCCGCGACTACCACGAGGAATACGCCCGCCGCGCTCGGCAGGGCCGCCAGCGCAAAGCCACGCTCGAGCGCCAGCTCCACGGCGCATCGGCCAAGGTCGAACGACTGGTGAGCGCGATCGCCGAAGGCGGCGGCGAATTCGCCGAAATCCGCGAAGCCCTGCGCGCCGCTCGCCTCGAGCGCGATCGCCTCACCGCCGAGCTGGCCGAGATCGAAGCGGTCCGCGTGATCGCCCTCCATCCCGCCATCGCCGAGGAATATCGTCGCCAGGTCGAAGACCTGCGCACCGCCTTGGCCGAGCCCGCCGCCCGAGAGGCGGCAATCCCCGTCCTGCGCGAACTGATCGACAGCATCATCCTCACCCCCAACCCGAGCGGCAGAGGCGTGACCGTCGAGGTAAGGGCGCGCCTGGCCGCAGTGGTAGAACTCGCCACCGGCGAAAAAACGGGAACCGAACCCGCGTTATCAAAGCGGGCCTGATCCCACTTACTCCAAAGCCCAGTTCCCTTCACCCGCTCCATTCCCCGTCCATCGGCATCCCTATGCGTCTGGGCGACCCCGTAAAGTCCAAGGTCTTCAGCGGTAACCGTGCCGCAAGCGTTCAGTCGTCCCTGCATCCAGCCGGCGGCGAGTGGGGGTATGGTCGGAAAGTGCTCGATTGCGCTCCTTCACGCCAACGCGAAATCGGCCGATCAATGGCTGCTCAAGGGGCGCGACATTGGGTTGGAATTGGCAAGATGCTCCGGGTGTAACCTTTATCATGCCCGGATCGGACAAGAGGCTTGGACCCTGCAGCATCGGCCCCTTTGTGTCTTGTGTTCAGCAACTTGGAGTACGACCATGCCCTTGAAGTTTACCGCCCCGCTTCGGTTGCCTCTTGTTACGGTCAAATCCATTGTTGTTGCTGGCGCATTTGCTCCGGTGCCGGCAATTGCAGGGCCTTGGACCCTGGAGGGAGGCGAGACTTACAACAAGCCTGCTGTCAATTACTTCTCCGGAGATTCGCTGTTCGGCACTGATCAGCCGGAACTTGAGGAATTCGAGGACCTCAACTTTACGTACTACAATGAAACCGGCATCACCAATAATCTGTCGCTCATCGTATCGGTTCCGATCAAGGAAATTCGCAGGCGCGATCGTGACGCGGCTGGCAATGTGACGACCCAGGAAACGTCTGGCGTGGGCGATATCGATATTGGCCTGCGCTATAACCTGTCAAAGGGCCCGCTCGTGGTCGCGGTGCAGGGTCTGTTCAAGGCACCTTATGCCTATAGCGATAACGATCCGCTGCCGCTCGGTAACGGGCAGGAGGATTTCGAGGGCCGCATCCAATTGGGTCATTCGCTCGGCAAGGCAGGCTATGTCGTGGCTGAGGCCGGCTATCGCTACCGGGTCGGCGCGCCTTCGGACGAGTTCCGCTACCTGGTCGAATATGGCGTCGATGTGAGCAGTTCGGTCTATGTGCGCACCAAGCTTGATGGCCTGCTCAGCATCGGCAACGACACGCCGCAGCTGGCCGTCAACGGCAACCCGACAATTCCGCTTGCCTTCGATCTCGCCAAGCTTGAGCTGACCGCAGGATACAGGTTCAACAAGAAACTGGCGGCTGAATTCACCGCAACCCCCAATCTCTATGGCAACAACACGCTGACCGGCACCAATTACCAGCTGGCGCTCGTATTCCAGCTGTGATTGCGCAAGTCATTGCCGCCGTTGTCCTGCTAGCGGGACACTACATCGTCATGGCCGTGCTCGCGGCCTATGGCATCCACCGGCTTTATCTGGCGTGGCTGGCATGGCGGTCGTCGGCACCGCCACGCCCGTCCCAGCGGTTCGCCGAACTGCCGTTGGTGACGGTCCAGCTGCCGGTCTATAACGAACGGCATGTGATCGCCCGGCTGATCGATGCGGCGGCCGCGCTGGACTATCCGGCGGATCGGCTGGAGATCCAGGTTCTCGACGATTCCACCGACGAAACCGCCACAATTGCTGCTGCGCGCATTGCCCATCACCGGGCGCTGGGGGTGGAGATCGTCCATATCCGCCGTCCCGACCGGGTCGGCTTCAAGGCCGGTGCGCTCGCCTATGGGCTGGAGCAGGCGCGGGGCGAGTTTGTGCTGATCCTCGATGCAGATTTCGTTCCGGCGCCCGATTTCCTGCGCGCGCTGATCGATCCGCTCGCCGACCCTGACATCGGCATGGTGCAGGCCCGCTGGAGCTATCTCAACCGCCATCGCAATCTGCTGACCCGCGTCCAGGCGGTGCTGCTCGATGCGCATTTCATGATCGAGCACCGCCAGCGCGCCGCACGGGGGCTGTTCTTCAACTTCAACGGCACGGCCGGCATCTGGCGCAAGCAGGCGATCCGCGATGCGGGCGGCTGGCGGGCGGATACGCTGACCGAGGATCTTGACCTCAGCTACCGCGCGCAGCTGGCGGGCTGGCGGTTTGTGTATCTGGGCGAAGTGGAGTGTCGCAGCGAACTGCCTGCTGACATGAACGCGTTCAAGACCCAGCAGCACCGCTGGACCAAGGGATCGATCGAGGTGATGCTGCGCCTGCTTCCCACGATCTGGCGCGCAAAGCTGCCGCTGCCGGTGAAGATCGAGGCGACGCTGCACTTGACCAGCAATCTGGCCTATCTGCTGTTCATCATCGAATGCCTGATCCTGTTCATCCCCGGCGTGGCCGTGCGCGAAGCCTATCACCTCGATGCGCTGCTATGGATCGATGTGCCGTTGTTGATCATGACGAGCCTGAGCAATTTTGCGTTCTTCCTGCTGGGCCAGCGCGCGCTGCATCTGGGGGCTGGCAAGCCTGCGCGGCTGCATGAGGTGGTCTTGCTGATGCCGTTGCTGATCGGGCTGGCGTTGAACAATTGCCGCGCCGTGATCGAGGCGCTGCTTGGTATCCGCAGCGGGTTCGTGCGCACGCCGAAGCAGGGCAGCGCCGCATCGGACCGTCGGAGCGCACCTTATCGGACATCGCGATCACGGCTTGGCGAACGCACCGAGATTGGGTTGGGGCTTGTCTTTGCGGGATGGGCCGTGTGGCTGGCGGGGCATCACCATTGGCAGAGTGCGCCCTTTGCGGCACTGTTTGCGGCTTGCTTTCTGGCCATCGGGATCGGCAGCGTGCAGGCGCTTCGGCAGCGATCCGTACCGCGCCAATTGAGCGCGGCATGAAGAGCGGCCTTGCCGCATCGCCGTCTGCTATGTCCGCCGCTGCGGGTTGGATCACGCCGCTCGCCTGCGCCGGGTTTCTGGCGGCAAGCCTCGCGGTCTATGGCATCGCCGCGATAGCCCCGGCGCAGACGGGAACGGCCTATATCGTCATGCACGGGCTGATGACCGCTGCCATGCTGGCAGCGTGGCGTTGGGGACGAGCGGCGCACCTGCCATTGATCCTGTTCACCGGCCTTGCCGCGCGGATCTTGCTGATCCCGGCACCCATGCTGAGCAGCAATGATGCCGAGCGGTATCTGTGGGATGGTGCAGTCGCACTGGCCGGGTTCGATCCCTATTCGGTGGCACCCGCCGATGAGCTGGTGGCCGGGCTGCGCGCAATCTGGGCAACCCCGCCCGAACACGCCGCCTACCCCACGCTTTATCCCCCCGTGGCGCTCAGCCTGTTTGGCCTGTCGGCATTGGCCGGGCCAGAGTGGGGCATCTGGGTGTGGAAGCTGATTGCGAGCCTCGCGGGCATTGCGCTGGTGCCGCTTGCGCTCCGGCTGCTGCGTCGCCGCGGGCTCGAGCGCCATATGCCGCTCGTCGCACTTTCGCCGCTGCTGGTGCTCGAAACCGGGGTCGGCGCCCATATCGACAGCGTGGTTGCCCTGATCGTCGTCGCAGCGCTGCTGGCATTTGACGCGCGGCGGCCGGGCTGGGTGGGCGCGCTGCTCGGGCTCGGGATTGGCGTCAAGCTGCTGCCCGGTGCGGTGCTGGCTGCGCTTGTCGTGGCCGCAGGATGGCGAGGCGGCGCGCGGATGGCGGGTGCAGCGATTGCTACGGTTGGTGGGGTTTACGGCCTCGCCTTCGCAGGCGGTTGGCGACCAATCGGCAGCCTGCCGGTGTTCTTCGAGAAGTGGCGCAATGGATCGCCGCTATTCACCTTGCTCGAAGCCTACTTGCCAAGCGCAGGATTGCTGGCGGTGCTGGGTGCGCTGGCGGTTGTCGCCGGGGTGGCAATCCTGATTGTCGCGCGCAAGCGGCCAGTGATCGGGGCGCAGATTGCCCTGGCAACGCCGTTGATCCTGAGCCCGGTCGCTTTCCCATGGTACTTGAGCGCGCTGGTGCCCCTATCCGCCGTCGCCCCGAGCGCGACCGTGCTGATCTGGCTGAGCACCTCGCCACTGATCTACGAAGTGCGCGACCGGTTTGTCAGCGAAGGGGTGTGGATGCCCGCACTATGGCCGCTGATGATCATCGGTGCCGGGTGGGTCCTCGGGGCAGGCATCGACGCGCTGCGGAAACTCTCACGGCCCGCGCGGCACGAGCGGGACGCCGACAGAAGCCAGAGCAAGCTTGTCGACACGCCGTAGAGCGGTTTCCGGGCGAGTGCCCCGATCATCCGATCCGGGCACTGATATAGCCGGCCAGTGTCGTGGCCGCTTCGCTCACAGCGTGTTCGGGCGCGATCTGCAAGCCGGCCTCCAGCTGGCGCGCATAGTCCGCCGCTTGGAAGAGCGCGATGGAAAAGGCCTGGCGCAGGCGCGCGTTCACCACGTTTTCCGGAATGTCGGGCACGCATTCGACCACCTTGGCGCGCAGCAAGAGCAGGCTGGGCATGCCGTATTCGGTGACCAGCTCGAGCAGGTTGAAGCGCGGATCGGACGAGAACTGGAGGCAGAACCTGACGTAGAGCCGACCCTCCTCATCAAGGCAGCAGTCCATGAAGGGGGCAATCGCCGCCGCCATCAGCGCGGCAAGCCGGCGCGCCGGATCGCTTTCATCGACCTTGGCGAGACGCAGGGCGCGTTCCGCCTCGATCGCCCTGTAACGCTGGGTGAAGACCTCCTTGATCAGCGTTTCCAGGTTGCCGAAGTGGTAATGCACCGCGCTCGGATTGCGGGCACCCGCGGCGCGGGTGATGTCCTTGACCGAGACCGTGCCCAGACCTCGCTCTGCGATCAGGCGCTGTGCGGATTGAAGCAGGGCGGTTCGCGTGTCGGAATGCGTCGACTGGGACATGGCTCTCTAATCTAATATTGCACATTAATGTGAGCCATGGGATATCACACCCGAAGGGGAACCGCCAAGAAGAGAACAGGTTCACCTCGCTTGCAATTTTCACACTCGGGGGGTGCGACGCGTGGACTATCAAGGCGGTGCGCCCGATCCCTTCAAGCAGACCGCCGCGTTGCCGCCGCTGTCGCGGCCAACCAAGCTCGCCTTTGGCGTCGGCGCCATCGCCCCGGGTGTCACAGCAGCCGCATTCGATTTCTTTCTGCTGATCTTCTACAGTCAGGTGATAGGCCTCGACGCGCGGCTGGTCGGCTTGGCGATCCTGATCTCGCTGGTGTGCGATGCGATCAGCGATCCGATTGTAGGCTACTGGTCCGACAATCTGCGCTCGCGCTGGGGCAGGCGCCATCCGTTCCTCTACGCCTCGGCCGTCCCGCTGGGGGCGAGCTTCTATTTCCTGTGGACGCCGCCCGCGAACGCCAGCCAGACCGTGCTGTTCTGGTATCTTGTGACCCTGGCCGTGATCGTGCGGACCGCGATCACCTTGTACCGCACCCCGGCGAGCGCGCTCGTGCCCGAGCTCACGCCGGACTATCACGAGCGCACCGCGCTCTACAGCCTGCGGTATTTTCTCGCCTGGGTGGGCGGCAATGCGGTGTCGGTCTGGGCCTTTGCCGTGCTGTTCCCGATGTTCGTCACCGCCACCATTGCCGACGGGCGGTTCAACCGCGACGCCTACCCGATCTATGGCCTGGTCGGGGCGCTGGCCATCCTGCTGTCGATCCTCATCAGCGCGGCGGGAACGCACGTGCGCATTCCCTACCTGAAGTCCGCTCCCCCGCCACGCAAGCAGACGATGGGGCTCATCTTCGGCGAACTGATCGAGACCTTGTCGAACCGCTCCTTCCTGTCGCTGTTCATCGCCGCGATGCTGGCGGCCATCGCAGGCGGGCTGGCTGCCGGTCTCTCGCTCTATTTCCTCACCTATTTCTGGGGCTTCGACGAGCGCCAGACGGGCGCGATCTTCATCGGCACCTTTGTCGCGGCGGGCATCGGGCTGGTTCTCGCCCCGTTCGTCTCGCGCAGACTGGGCAAGAAGCGCGGCGCGATCCTTGTCGGGCTGGTGGCCTTCATCGGCGCGCCGGTGCCGATCATCCTGCGGCTGCTCGATCTGCTGCCGCCCAACGGGACGCCCTTCATCTTCTGGTTCGTCACCATCACCAACATCCTCGATATCGGGCTGATCATCTGTTTCCAGATCCTGTTCGCATCGATGCTGGCCGATCTGGTGGAAGACAGCGAATTACAGACCGGCCGACGATCCGAAGGCGTCTTCATTGCCGCAGAGACCTTCATCGACAAGGCCGTGCGCGGTCTCGGGGTGATGGCGGCAACGACGATCCTGACGCTCGCCGGAGTTTCGCCGGGCGCGAGGCCACAGGACGTCAGCGCCGACGCCATCTGGCTGATGGGTGCCTATTACGTGCCGCTCGTGCTGGCGCTCTGGATCGCGATGATCGCGGTCATTGCCACCTATCGGATCGACAGGACGACGCACGAGGAAAACCTCAGGAAGCTGGGGTCCTGAGGTTTTCCTGCAATCGGAACCGCGTTGGTTTCGGCGTAACGGCTAGAACGACTTGCGGAACGTCACCCCGTAAGTGCGCGGCTGGTTCGGTGCGCCGTTGATCGTGCCGGCCTGTGCCAGGGCGGGCGAGGCGAAGACGATATGCTGATCGTCGAACAGGTTGCGCGCCCACAAGGACAGCGCGAAGCCGCCGGAGGTCCTGAACCCGACCGACATGTTCAAGAGGTTCTGTTCGCGCGAAAAGCCGCTGCCCACCAGCCGGGCCGCCTCGGTCGGATCGTCGAGAAGCGGCGAATTGCCGATATGCTGCCAGTCGGCCCGCACGAAGGCGTCGAGGCTGCCGATGGTGAAATTGTAGTTCGAACCGAGCGTGAACTGGGTCTCCGCCACCCCTTGCGGTTGCTGTCCCGAGATATCGATGCCCGGGCCGAAATTGGGGAAGCTGTCATAGACCGGATCGAGGAAGGTCGCGCCGCCGGTGAAGAACAGTCCGTCGAGCGGGCTCCAGCGGAAATCGACCTCGACGCCGAAGGTCGATTGCTCGGCCGCGTTGGCGAACACGAAGCCGTTCTGCGTGAACACGGTGGTCTGGAAATTCTTCAGGGTCTGATCGAAGACGGTGAGGGTGAAGGCGAAGTTGTCGAAGGTGCCCTTGATCCCCAACTCATAGACCTCGGCATCCTCGGGCGAGGCGAGGCGTGTCCCGGGCAGGAGATTGGTCGAGTAAAGTCCCGCACCGGCAACCGGTGAAGCTGGCGTCGCCCGCAGAACCTGCCGGGTGACCGGATCGACCACCGGATTGCCAGGGACAAGGATCGCGGCTGGCGGTCTGCTCTGCCGCGACAGGTTCCACGAACTCGCCTTGAAGCCCGTCGCGTAGGACGCATAGATGCTGATCTGGTCAGTCAGCTCATAGGCGAGGCGGGCCGTGAAATCGGTGCTGTTGTCGCGCGATCGTCCGTCTTCCACGGCGTTGGGGAGGTTGAGGAACGGCGGGAAGAATTGCAGCGCCCGCAGGCCATTGAACGGGTTCCCGGTGCCAACCGCGGTCGCCAGGGCCTGCTGCTGGATCTGCGCGTAGATGGCCGGATTGGCGGCGACGAAGGGTCCCACCGATGCCGGGTTCTGCAAATTCACGCCGCGCGCCGCCAGCAGGTTTCTGAGCGTGGCGTTATAGCCGAGCTGGTCAAGATTGACCGCAGCCAGCGCATCGGTGCTGAGCGCGGTGACCGAAACGTCCTTGCGATCCTCGGTGTAGCTGAGCCCGAAAGTGGCGGTCAGGCGGTCGGTGAGATGCACGTCGATATTGCCGAAGACCGACCAGGCAGTGTTGTCCTGCTCGCTCCTCTCCGAAATGCCTTGTCCGGGCGCGGCGAATGTCCCGGGCGGCACCCCGGCAGCGGCCTCGAATGTGGCAACCTGCGTGGGATTGCCGAGCAGCGCGCCCAGATAAGGCCGGAAATCCGCGCCATAGAACAGGTCGTTGCCGGACTGGAGCCGCTCATCAAAATAGAAGCCCCCGATCATCCAGTCGAACAGCTTGCCCGCACCATTGGACTGCAGCCGGATTTCCTGCGTGAAGGTCTCGATTTCCGATTGGCCTGAGTTTGTTGCAAACAGTTCGAGGCTGGTCGCGTCGGGATCGAACTGGGAAGCGACGTCGTTGTGGCGAAAGGCGGTGATGCTGGTCAGCGTCGCGAAGTCGAAGTCGATATCGCCCTGAAGCGACACGCCGTAGTTCTCGATCCGGTTGGTCGGCACAATGTCATAGAACACGTTGTACGAGAACGGGTCTTCCGAGACGAATTGTCCCCCCAGCGCGCGAATGCTGGCGCCGGTCGGGCCCTCGACCAGATTGGTGAGGATGCAGCAATTCTCGTCGATCTTGTCGTAGTCGCCGATCAGGCGGAAGCTGACATCGAGCGAGGGCTCCCACAGGATGTCGCCGCGGATGCCCCAGCGATCACGCTCGTTGTAGTCGTCGCCCGTCCCGAGATCCTCGACATACCCATCGCGCCGGTTGAAATTGCCGCCCAGCGCCACGGCCACGGTGTTGGTGACGGGGCCCGTGATATAGGCTTCGAAGCGATGCAGGCCGTAATTGCCGAAGCTCGATTCGAGATGGCCGTCCCATTCGAATTGCGGCTTGCGCGTGGTCACGGAGATCACGCCCACCGAGGCGTTCTTGCCGAACAGGGTCGATTGGGGGCCGCGCAAAACCTCGACCCGCTCGAGGTTCGGCAGGTCGGAGATCGAGGCCGCCGAGCGCGAGCGATAGACCCCGTCGATGAACACTCCGACCGAAGGCTCGAGCCCGATGGCGTTCTGGCCGTTGCCGAAGCCACGGATGAAGAAGTTGGTGTTGCCCGAAGTCTGGCCCTGCCGGATGGCAAGCGAGGGCACCAGCGTCTGGAGGTCGAGCAGGTCCTGAATCTCGGCCTGTTCGATGGCCTCCGCCTCCACCACGGAGACCGCGATCGGCGTGTCCTGCAAGGTCTCCTCGCGCTTGTTCGCGGTGACCACGATGTCCCCGACACGTGGCGACGAGACGGCAGTGCCTTCTTGATCGGCCTCCGGCTGTTCCTGCGCGAGTGCCGGCGCGCTCATTCCGAGCAGAAGAACCGGCAGCGCCGTGCCTGCCGACAGCGCCACCTTGAACCGCTGCGCGAGATGCCGATTGGTTGTCCTTGCCATAAATCCCCTCCATTCGGGCAGCGCCAGGCTCCAGCTCCAGTCTACTGCTATGCATTAATGTGAAAGATTATTCGGGGTTCTGCAAGGAGAGATTTTGCGCGCGCAGCGCGGCCTCTTCGGGGAATTCTTGAGGCATCAGGACGAATCCATCGGCCCGCGGATGCGGGCGCACCAACGCTCCGCCTCCACGGCAGATGCGGAGGCGGGGCCGATCAAGGGGAGCGGCGGGCGCTGGCCCCTAGAGCACTTTCCGACCATTCAGGCCCACCCTGATCGCGTCAGGAAGCCCGCTGGACAGGAATGGCGCGCAAGCAGGGGCTGGTTGCCCCTGCAAGCGGCGTGACGAAGCCAGCGGGCTTCCTGACGCGACCCCGCAGGGGCGGGCCGCTTTTAGCCCAGCGCGGCGTCGCTTGTCGGTCACTATGCTTCAGCATGGCTCCCTCCTCGCTTCTTCCGCTGGGCCAAAATCGGCTCCGTCAGGGTGGGTCTGAATGGTCGGAAAGTGCTCTAGTTCGGCCAGATCACGTATTCGTCACCCGGAACAGCCGTCTGCGCTTCGGTCTTGTCGACCATCACCGGGCTGGCGAGCTTGAAGGGGTAGAGCGGCTTGACCGCACCCTTGTGATGCGCAGCCAGCAGTTGCCTGAGCTCGGCGACCTTGCCGGGCCGCGTTCCAGCGAGATTGGTCTTCTCGGTGGGATCGGCAGCCAGGTCGAACAGCCACGTCTTCTTGCGCGTGCCGTCGATCTGCAGCTTCCAGTCGCCCGCGCGCACCACCTGATAGGCGCCCGATTGCCAGAAAATCGCATTATCGGGGCGTGAGAATGCGCCGCTCCCGGTCGCGAGCGGCAGCATATCGCGTCCATCGATGATGCGATCGGCAGGCAGGGGCACGCCGGCCGCCGCGGCGAGGGTCGGCAGTACATCAATATGCGCGACCGGGGTGTCGATTCGCGTGCCGGGCTTGATGGCTTTCGGCCAGCGCACGAACATCGGCACGCGGATGCCGCCTTCGAACAGCGTGATCTTCCAGCCGCGATAGGGCGCATTGATGTCGGGCAGGCCGACATAGCCCGCCCCGCCATTGTCGCTGCTGAGCACCACGATGGTGTTGTCGGCCAGCCCCTCCTCGTCGAGCTTTGCCATGATCCGCCCGACGCTGCGATCGAGGGCGCGCACCATCGCGGCATAGACCCTCAGGCGATGCGGCTTGATGTCGCCCACCGCCTCGAAGTCCTCGCGGGTCGCCTGGAGCGGCGTGTGGACGCCCCAATGGGCCATGTAGAGGAAGAACGGCCGGTTGCGGTTGGCCTCGATCACCTTCAATGACTGGTCGGTCCACCAATCGGTGATGTAGCCGCCCGGTTCGAACGGCTTGCTGCCATTGAACGTCGCGGCGAATTGCAGCTTGGCCCAGAAGAACTTGTCGATCGGGTCGAAATCGAGCTTGGCGTTGACGACGTTCGGATGATCTTCCGGGAGATACATGCCATTGTGCATGTTGAGGCTCTCGTCGAAGCCTTGCGCATTGGCCTTGAACTCGGCCGCCTCGCCGAGATGCCACTTGCCGATGTGGACGGTGTGGTAGCCCTTGGTCTTGAGCAGTTCGGCGATGGTGACTTCCGAGCCGGGGAGACCCTGATTCTTGAAGGGCATCTTTTCTTCGTCGAACGCGGCATTGAACACGGTCGGCGGCAAGGCGCCGCGATCCATGTCGGCGGCGAAGATCGGCAGCGCCTTGGCCATGCCGTCGGGGATCGGGGTGAATTCGAACCCGGTGCGGGTGGAATAGCGACCCGTCATCAGCATCGCGCGCGAGGGCGCGCAGGTCGAAGTGCCGGAATAGGCCTGATTGAAGATCGCGCCCTGGCCTGCGAGCTTGTCGATGTTCGGCGTGGGCACCTGCCCGCCGGCGACCCCACCGCCGAAGGTGGTAAGGTCATTGTATCCGAAATCATCGAACAGGATGAATACCACGTTGGGGGGGCGTTCGGAGACGGGCGCATCGGCGGTGGCCGGGCCCTGATCCCACACGACCTCTCGTGTGGGCTCGACATATTCCTTGGTCGCCTCGATCCGGCGCATCAGCAGCGCGGTCATGATCGCGTTGCGGTTGAACCAGCCGACAGCGCCGCCGATGACGACGATTGCCAGCACGGCGATCAGGATCTTTCTCAGCATCAATACCCCCACCGCGGCGCAGTCGCCAACCCCGTCTAATGCAATCGATTATCGCCTGCAAGGCAAGAAGGCCGCGGCGGTCAGCCCTGCGGCCGTCTCACTTGCTGAAGATGAGGCCCTTGTAGGTTCCCGATCTCCGCCATGCATCAATATGCTTGAAGTATCCCTCGGCCCCGCCCGGATGACCCTGCGACTGGCGGAACTCCTTGCTCCAGCCCTGACCTTCGTTGTTCCAGAAGCCGGGCGTGCACTCGGTCGAGGCAATCAGCGAGCCTTGCCCGGTCAGGATCAGGTCGACCCATTGCGAGACCGCTTCCTCGGTCGGCTCGACCTCGGCATAGCCTTGGCTCTCGGCATAGAAGATCACCTGCGCCACCGTTCTGGCGTGATCGACGATATTGTGCGGGATGTTGGTCACCATATTGGCGGCCTGGTTCATCTGCACCATGAAGGCGTTCGGAAATCCGGGCACGTGCAGGCCGTGCAGGGTGCGCAGGCCCTCGGCCCAGTATTGTGACAGCAACTGACCGCGGCGACCCTTGATGTCGAAGCCCGTCTTCATCTGGAAATTGGCCCCGAATTCGAAGCCCGAAGCATAGACGATGCAGTCGACCTCGTAGAGCTTGCCGCCCACCATCAGCCCGGTTTCGGTGATCCGCTCGACGCCCTTGCCGTCGGTGTCCACCAGCGTGACGTTGGGTTGGTTGTAGCAATCGAGATATTCGTCGCTGAAGCAGGGGCGCTTGCAGAGCTGCGAATACCACGCCTTGAGATGCTCGGCGGTCTGCGCATCCTTGACGACCGCATCGACCCGCGCGCGAATTTCCTCCATCTTCTCGATATCGGCATCCTCGATCGCGGCCAGGATCTTCTCCGGGCTCATCTGGCGCGGGGGACGTCCCAGCGCGCCCGCGATCCGTGTCGCCAGCCGCGCCATCCACATCGGCCGGCCACCCAGAACCTTCTCCCGGATGCGCCGCGAGATCGCGGTCCAGCCATCGTTGATCAGATCCTCCGACGGTAAGCCTCGCCCGACATTGTCGACGAAATTGTCCATCCAGCGCTTCTGCCAGCCCGGCTTGGCGATATCAGCGAACCACTGCGGATCGATCGGGTGATTGCCGCGCACATCGACCGATGACGGCGTGCGCTGGAAAACGATCAGCTGGCCGGCCGTCTTGGCAACCTGCGGGATGCACTGAACCCCGGTCGCGCCGGTGCCGATCACGGCCACCCGCTTGTCCGCCAGCCTGTCCATCGGCGCACCGAAAGCATCGCCGCCGGTATAGTCGTAATCCCACCGGCTGGTGTGGAACTGCTTGCCCTTGAAGGTCTCGATCCCGGGGATTCCCGGCAGCTTGGCGACGTGCAGCGGGCCGGTGCCCATGCCGAGATATTTGGCGGTGAAATCGTCGCCGCGGTTGGTGGTGATGCGCCACAGCCTCGCATCGTCCTGCCATTCCACGGAATCGATTTCGGTATGGAACAGGGCCTTGTCATACAGGCCGTAATGCTTCGCGATCCGCTCGCAATGGCCGAGAATCTCGTGACCGGGCACGTATTTCTCGCTCGGCATGTAGCCGGTTTCCTCGAGCAGCGGCAGGTAGA
>JACESM010000020.1 GCA_013911835.1 Porphyrobacter sp.
GATGGAGAGAGTGCGCAGTGAAGGGGCAACGGATCGGCTATGTCCGGGTCAGCACGTTCGATCAGAATGTGGATCGCCAATTGGAAGGTCAGTCGCTCGATCGGACCTTCACCGACAAGGCATCGGGCAAGGACGTCAACCGCCCCCAGCTTGAGGCTCTGCTCACTTTCGCCCGCGAAGGCGATACCGTCGTCGTCCACAGCATGGATCGGTTGGCCCGCAATCTGGATGACCTGCGCAAGCTGGTCCAAGGCCTCACCAAGCGAGGTATCCGGATCGAGTTTGAGAAGGAAAGCCTGTCCTTCTCGGGGGAGGACTCCCCGATGGCCAATCTGATGCTCTCGGTCATGGGTGCGTTTGCTGAGTTCGAGCGCGCCCTGATCCGCGAACGGCAACGCGAAGGCATTGCGATCGCTCGGCAGCGCGGCGCCTATCGGGGGCGGAAACGGTCGCTCTCGGATGAGATGATTGCCGATCTGCACCGCCGCGTTGCCGCCGGTGAACGCAAGGCGACCATCGCGCGCGACATGGGCATCAGCCGCGAAACCCTCTACCAGTACCTTCGCGCCGCTGCCTGACACCAATGTTCACATTATGTCCGGAAAATCGTTGTTCAGCGTACAAAGCTTGAGGTGACGCCACCAAGCTCCACGCAAGGTGCGATGCCAGAGGTCTCCCGCTCGGCTTCGTGCTGACACCGGGACAGGCCCACGATGTGCAGGGCTTTGCTCCACTGTTCCGCATGATAACCGACCGGATCGAGGCCTTCTTGGCCGATCGGGGATACGATGCCGATGCCATCCGCGAGGAGATCGAGGCGGCAGGCGTCGAGGCCGTGATCCCGGCCAAGGTCAACCGTCGTAACCCCGCTCCGCACGACCGCGCCAAATACAAATGGCGAAACCTGATCGAGCGGCTGTTCAACAAACTCAAGAACTGGCGCAGGGTCGCGACACGCTACGACAAGACCAAGGAATCCTACCTCGGCTTCGTCGCGCTCGCCTCAGTCAAACTCTGGATACCCGTTGTCCACGAAACCTAGATCTCAACAAAATGCAGATTGAGACACCAACTATTAGATGGGCCACATAGAGGCTTGTGTGTCACATCCCTTGAAAAGCGGCTCAACGACACGTTGCTGCCAGTGCCCTCGCCTTTCGCAACAGCGATGGCACCTTTCCGCCGCTTGTCCGAAAGGGATCGCTCACCGGACACTTTTTGAGGCAACGACAAGAACCGGAAGTCAGACCCCCCTCCCCTCCACAAATCCGGCTTGCCCGCTCTCTCATTAAGGTGGTACGCTTTAGTTTCTCACACAGGGGCCTCATCCGTTACAAATGACCAACACCCTCATCGGATATGCCCGCTGCTCGACCGACAAGCAGGATCTCACTGCCCAGCGCCAGGCGCTGATCGAGCTCGGCGTGCCCGAGGATCGCATCTACACCGACCACGGCCTGACGGGCCGCAACCGCGATCGCCCCGGCCTTGCCCAGGCACTGGCCGCAGTGCGCGCCGGCGAGACATTGGTCGTACCCAAGCTCGATCGCCTTGCCCGATCAGTGCCGGACGCCCGGGCGATCGCAGATGAACTGGAGAAGCGAGGCGTGAGCCTCGCGCTGGGCAAGCAGGTTTACGATCCGAACGACCCAATGGGCCGGATGTTCTTCAACATCCTCGCCACCTTCGCCGAATTCGAGAGCGACCTGATCCGCCTGCGCACCCGCGAGGGCATGAAGATCGCCCGGGACAAGGGTAAGCTCCGCAGCAAGCCGCCCAAGCTGTCCGACCTCCAGCAGCGCGAGCTCCTCAAGATGCACGCCACCGGCGAATACTCGATCAGCGACCTCGGCAAGCTGTTCAAGGTCTCGCGGCCGACCGTGTATCGGACCATCCGGCGGGGCGAAGCGGCATCATAGCCGTTGACTGATCGTGCTCGCAGCAGATGGGTGGGCTAACCGACGAGACCGATCATCGCCATAATGGCTTCTCTTCCCAATCTTCCGGGAAACCCATTGCGGCCAGATCGCCAGTCGGATGGGTCAGGATGTGCGCCTTCACGTTGCATGCCCACTGAGATTCAGGTGCTACGGTTCGCATCACCCCATTGATCATGGTGATAGTGTTGTAGAGCTTCGCCGGCGGTCGTTCACCGGCCAAGTGGTCCAGCGAAAGCTGCAGATCTCTCGGTTTGCTGGGCAGTCGCGGGCAAATCAAAAAACCCCGATTCCAGAGCCGACCATGGTGTGCGCAGATGTTGCGGACATCGACCAGGTGGCGGACGAAAGGCACCAGAACCGTCTCGGTCAGCCCGAGAGGAACAGCAAACCGGTCAAACCCGCGCACGAAGATCAGCCGCTCGTTGCGCGCGCCGCCGCTGTTCGATCCGACCACGCCCGGCAACAGGTTCACCGCATCATCGAGAGTGTTGCGATTGAAGGCATAGATCGCTTCGGCAGTGAGGGTCTCGCCAGTGACAGCGATCCCTTCGGATTTCTCAGCGGTCACGATGATCTGGCCGAGGGTGAAGGTGCTGTCCTTCTCGGGTTCCTTCTCGGTGCTTTGGGCAAGCGCGGTGGCAGGCAGCATGGAACACGCCGCCGAGGCGAGAAGAGCGAGACGAAGCATGTAAGACCCCTTGTTTAAACCGCTTTGCCAGTTGCCGTGATGGGGCGACTCGCTATATTCGATGAGATATAGGCAATCAACGCGGGGGCAAGTATGGAAATGCTGCGAATGCGCATGGCGATGGCATTGATTGGTCTGGCGCTGCCAGCCTCGGCGATGGCGAAGACGGCACCTGCCGCCTGCGCCGCGCCGGTCATGGCAGAGGGGGTGCTGGCCCCATGGAACAGCCCGGCGGCTCTTTCGGGGACGCAACTCACCATCGGCCAAGCGGCGCGCCTCACCCTGCTGCCGACGCCCGAAGTGCGCTACGCCGTCCCGCCGGAAAAGCCCGGCGAGGGGTCCAGTTTCGGCGCGGTCTTCACGGTTACCATAACTGCGCCCGGCACCTACCGGGTGGCGCTCGGCACCAGAGGCTGGATCGATGTGGTGAACGGGGGCGGCACCATTGCGTCGAGCTCTCATGGCCATGGGCCGGAATGCACCGGCATCCGCAAGTTGGTCGATTTCGCGCTTACCCCCGGCACCTACACGATCCAGATCGCTGGTAACCCCGAACCGCACACCATGATGCTGGTCGCTCGCCTGCCTTAGCCGATTGACACCACCTGCGTCGCCAACCGCGCCACCTCCTCGCGGTCATGGCTGACATAGAGGATCGGCAGCTTGAGCTCGTCACGCAGGCGCTCGATCACAGCCATGATCTCCTCCCGCCGCGCCCGGTCGAGCGAGGCGAGCGGCTCGTCCATCAATAGGAATCGCGGGCCTGACAGCAACGCCCGCCCGATTGCCACCCGCTGTGCCTCCCCGCCCGAGAGGGTGCGGGGCCAGCGGTTCAGCAGGTGGGCGATGCCGAGGAAGCTGGTGGCCTCTTCCAGATCCATCCAGCGATCCTCCGGCCGCGCCAGCTTCCAGCCATAGAGCAGATTGTCGCGCACGCGGCGGTGCGGGAACAGCCGTCCGTCCTGAAACACGTATCCTGCGCGGCGCTGGCGCGCGGGGAGGTCGATGCCGGTGGCCGCATCGAACAGCACGTCGCCGCCCACCACAATCCGCCCTGCATCCGGGCGCAGCAGGCCCGCGACCATGCTGAGCAATGAAGTCTTGCCCGCCCCCGATGGCCCGAACAGCGCCGTGAGCCCGCTATTGCTCACAAAGTCGGCAGCGATGATCCGCTCGCCCAGCCTGCGTTCGGCCCGCACCTCAAACGACATGGCCACTCTTCCCGTGCGCCGAGCGGCGGGTCAGCACCTCGGACACCACCAGCGCCGCCAGCGACAGCGCCACGGAGATCAGCGACAGGCGCGTCACCGCATCCTCGCTCCCCGGCACCTGCAAGGCGCTGTATATCGCAATTGGCAGCGTGCGGGTCAGCGCGACGCTGGAACTGGGTGGTAACTACACGTGGATCGAGCGCGACTTTACCGATCCCAGCATTGCTGCGTTCGAGCCAGTGGGCGTTCCCACGCACAAAGGGTTCGTTTACGCTCAATGGACCCTGACCGCGCGCCTCGCGGTGGTGCCTTCGCTCGAGATCACCTCGGATCGCTGGACGGTGACGCCCACCGGCACACTCTACTATCGCACCGGCGCCTACACCCGCGCCGATCTGCGCGTCGACTACGAAGTCGTGGACGGTGTCGTCCTTGGCGCAGGCGTGCGTAACGCCTTCGACGACGACTTCGCGCTGACCGACGGCTTCCCTGAGCCGGGGCGGAGCTTCTACCTCAGCGCCCGGTCGCAGTTTTGAATGTTTCAACTGAAGCGATGACTACCGATCTGGGGCCGCTTTCCGCATGGCGGCTCTTGGGAGCAGATCTCGCAATAGCTGTCATAGGTGGACCCTATCGGCTGTCGACCCACACGCGATCGTTCGGGCCCGCAAAAACGAACGTCCGGGTTTCCCAGAAGCCGACTTGCCGCTTTCTCGATCGCGTCCGGGGCGTGCTCATGTCTGATTGTCGATGGGAAGCTTCCGGACGGATCTCGGGGCAAAGCAGACGTTCGGATAGCTGACCCCGCTGGTGATCACCTTCGCATCAAGTTTGCTGAAAACCATTGCAGTCACATGTATCCTGCAGCATCTTCTTATGATGGTAGGGGATGGAGTTCAGGTTGAGGTAAGGACGCGACGTGCGCTTACATCTCATCGAGATGGACCGCCGGGGGCGATTGCCGCAGACCTATCGATAGTTGACCATTTCCTGCTGCTTCAGCAGCTGTCGCTCGAAACGCAGGATGAAACCTGCCGCCTGTCGCAGCGACCGCTGGCACCGGGTTCGACCAGCTTTGTCAGCGAGACGCTGATCGGGGCGACCAATCTGGAAGACGTGATGCAGCGCGTCGCCCGGGCCTATAACATCCTGCACGGGGGCACCTATAATCGCGTCGAAAGCCGCCCGGATCGGCTGGTGTTCCGGTTGAACGATGCGGCCTTCCCCTTCGCCTGCGATCCGGGTGACCGGGCGCGGATCGCGATCATGGAAGGGGTGACGATCTGCGTCCATGCCATGCTGTCGATGGTGATAGCGGATGACATCACACCCTGGCTGCGGTTGGTGCACACGCGCCGCCCCGCCGCCGATGGGGGCCGCGGCGGCGGATTGCTGGCCTATTGGCAGGTTCCGGTGCGCCGGGGCAGTAATGCCTATGTTCTGGAATATTCGCCGCGCGCCGCATCGCTGCCGGTCCAGCGCGACCTGGCCCCCTTCACCACGCATGATGTCTATGCCCGGATCATCGAGTCGGTCGATGGCCGGTCGCAAGCCGCCGCGGGTGCCGGCTTCCTGTCGCGCGTGCGCCGCATTCTGGCAGAGGGGGACTGCTGTCAGACCAGCGTGTCGGGCAAGCTTGGCCTCAGCGTTGCGACCTTGCGCCGCCGTCTGCGGCAGAGCAATGCCGATTTCCGCACCCTGCGGTCCGAGGTGCTGGCGGATCGCGCCGTGCATTTGCTGGCTGAGGGCTGGCCGGTTTCGGATGTCGCCGATGCCCTCGGCTTCAGCGACACGCGCAGTTTTTCGCGCGCGTTCAAGTCCTGGCGCAGCCTCACGCCTGCCTCCTATCGCCAGATGCAAATGCGCGAACCCCAAGCGGTTGCGCCCTGACAGCCCACTTGTGAGCGAAATTGTCCTGTCGGTTTGAACCCGCCTGTCCTCGACGCATCGGGGGCATTCGACCTAGCTTTCACGGCTGAGAACAGGTCGATCAACGGCCAATGGAGAGGGCTAGGCTATGAAGGTTTCAAACCGTTTGCGGCGGTCGCGCGCCGCGTGGCTGGCTTGCGGTGCTGGTACGCTGTGGTTGGCTCCTGCGCTGCAGGCGCAGGAACAGGCCCCGCCCGCCGATGCGCAGGCCGAAGAGAGCGCTCCGCTGCCGGGCGAGATCATCGTGACCGCGCGCCGCCGGGCGGAATCCTTGCAGGATGTGCCCATCGCCATTTCCGCCTTCAGCGCCGATGCATTGAGCGATCTGCAAGCCGATACGCTGTCGGGCATTCAATACGCCACGCCCAATCTCTATCTCGATCAGGGCGATGCCGGGAATGCGGTGATCTATATTCGCGGGGTCGGGCAGAACGATTCGCTGGCTTTCGCGGACCCCGGGGTCGGGGTCTATGTCGACGATGTCTTCATCGCCCGCTCGCAAGCCGCGTTCCTTGAAGTGTTCGATGTCGAACGGATCGAAGTGCTGCGCGGGCCGCAGGGGACGCTCTATGGCCGCAACACCATCGGCGGCGCGATCAAGTTTGTCTCCACCCGCCCGACCCGCGACACCACCGGCTATGCCGAAGTCGGCTACGGCAATTTCGACAGCCTGATCCTGAAGGGCCGGCTCAGCGGCCCGATTGCGGGCGACACTTTGCGCGGCAAGGTCGCCTTCGCCTATTCCAAGCGCGACGGGTACAACCAGAACAGCTTTACCGGCGCGGATGACGGCGATGTCGATACGCTGTCGGGCCGGGTGTCGTTACTGTTCGAACCATCGAGCAAGGTGGAGTTCCTGCTCAGCGCCGATGGGCGGATCGACCGACCCGATACCTCGCGCAGCCCCGTGCGTGAGACGCCGATCACCGGGGCGACCCCCGCCGGGCTCGTCACCTTCCCGGCCAGCCCCGGCGACTATCAGGTCGACACCAATGCCAATGGCCTGTCCGACCAGAGCGGCTGGGGCGTCGCGCTCACCTCACGCTTTTTCGTGAATGATACGGTGACGCTGGAATCGATCACGTCTTACCGGGAATTCGATTTCGATCTCAATCTCGACACGGATGGTTCGCGCCTGCCGGTGCTCGACATCCTGCTGCTACAGGATCAGCGCCAGTTCAGCCAGGAATTGCGCCTCACCTATGATGATCCGGGCAAGCTGACCTTCACCGGCGGCCTGTATTATTTCTACGATGACGATACGACCTTCTCGGGCGTCGATAATGGCGCGGCAACGATTTTCGGCTTTCCCGTGACGCTGTTCGGCTTTGCCTCGTCGAGCCTTGCGGAAACCCAACAGGAAACCAACAGCTACGCCATTTTCGGGGACGCGACCTATCAGCTGACCGACCGCCTGAGCCTGTCCGCCGGGCTGCGCTACACCACCGAGGATCGTAGCTCGGCCCGGTTGTTCGAGAATTTCTTCGATCCGGCGGTCTCGGTGATCGAAGATACGCCGCCGTTTCTGCAAGGCGTGGGCGTGGCCGGAACGCCGATCAGCGGGGAGGCGAGCTTCGATGCCTTCACCCCGCGCGGGTCGCTGTCCTACAAGGCGAGCGATGACGTGCTGCTCTATGTCTCGGCGTCGCGCGGGTTCAAGAGCGGCGGGTTCGATGGCCGCGCCTCGACCGATTTCGCGTTCCAGCCGTTCCGCCCGGAATTCGTCTGGTCCTATGAAGGCGGGGCCAAGACCAGCTGGCTCGATGGGCGGCTGACGCTCAATGGCTCGGTGTTCTACAATGACTATACCGATGTGCAGGTCACATCCTTCGGCTCGGACCCGGTGACGGGCGTGTTTGTCAGCCTGTTCACCAATGCCGCATCCGCCAGCGCCTGGGGCGCGGAGTTGGAACTGTTGGCCCAGCCGACCGAGGGGCTGACGATTACCGGATCGCTCGGCCTGCTCGACGCGAACTATGACAGCTTCGACATTCTGGTGGGCGGGGCAGTGACCGATGTCAGCGACCGGCGGGTGGTGAACGCGCCCGATTTCAACGCCAGCCTCGGCGCGACCTACAGCGTGCCGCTGAACGACAGTCTGGCCGCTACCTTCCACCTCGATGGCTCCTACCGTTCGACCGTGGCGACCGAGATCACCGATTCGCCGCTGCTGCGGCAGGAGGGCTACGAACGCATCAACGCCTTCGTCGCGCTGGGAAGCCCCGATCAACGCTGGCAGCTGCGCGCAGGGGTTGAGAACCTGACCGATCAGGCGGTGCGAGTGCAGGGCTTCAATCTTCAAGACTTTCCGGGGGTTCAGGTCGGCTTTTTCAGCGCCCCGCGCACCTATGATCTGCGCCTGATCGTCCGGTTCTGACCATGGCGAGCGAAGTCGCGGCGGCGCAGAGGGACAGGCTCGATCCGCAAAGTCGGGCAGTGCTGCGCGCCTATGAGGCGATGAAGGCGGCGTGGGAGGAGCGGGTTTCCGAAGGCGGCGTGCCTGCGTCGCGCGCCTTTGCCGATGCGGTGTTCGCCGCGTTTCGCGGGTCTGATCGCGATCTGCGTCCCGATCGGATTGTGGATTTGGAGATACCGGGCGGCGACGGCCCCCGCCCGGCCCGGCTCTATCGGCCCGAGCCCAAGGATGGCACCAATCCCGGCGTGGTTCTGTTCCTGCACGGCGGCGGGTGGATGCTGGGCGGGATCGCGGCCTATGATGGTCTCGCCGCATCGCTGGCGGTGCTGAGCGGAGCGGCGGTGCTCAGTCTCGATTATCGCCTTGCACCGGAGCACCCCTTCCCCGCAGGCCTCAGCGATGCGCTCGCCGCTGCTTCGTTCCTCGCCGCGTCAGGCGATCAGATCGGCTGCGATCCCGCTCGGATCGCAGTCATGGGCGACAGTGCGGGCGGCAACCTCGCGGCGGTCGTCGCGCGAGAGGCGGCGCGGACCGGGCTATGCGCGATCCGGGGGCAATTCCTGATCTACCCCATGACGGACGTCAGCGCGGATCATGACCATTACGGATCGCGCCGCGACTATGGCGGCGGCGATTTCTTTCTGGGGAATGCCGGCATCGACATCGCCCGCGACAACTACATTGAGGGGAAGGGTGCCGTGCCCCAAGACCCGCGCATTTCGCCCCTCTTTGGAGACATCCCGACAGGTCTCGCCCCCGCGCTGATCCTTACCGCGGGCCACGACCCGTTGCGCGATGAGGCCTTCGCCTACCACTCGCGACTGACTGAAGCAGGCGTTTCAAGCCGCTATATCTGCGCTGAAACTACAATCCACGCCTTCATGTCATTCGGCATTCTTGATTGCGCTCAGGCAATGCGCCGCAAACTGGCGGCTGCGATTTCGCATACCCTGAATGCCTGTTCGCTTGGTATGGTGATGGTGACTTAACGAGTTTGCCCGCTGTTGAGAAGCGAGCATGACTATTCTTATGAGTGAGATGAGGCCACTTCGCCGACGCGTTGCTTGGACTTACCCTTTCGGCGGCATGTGGCAAAACCAGTCGTTCAACATGTCGCATGGGAACGACCGCAAAGTCCCAGCGCCTGTAGGTCGGCTCCTCGTTGCCAACGAGGAGCCGAGTGCTCAAATTTCCGTGTTCTCTGCGAGGGCAAGCGCGTCTTCGACGTCGATCCCGAGGTAGCGCACCGTATTCTCGATCTTGCTGTGACCAAGAAGGATCTGGACGGCACGCAGGTTGCCGGTCGCCCTGTAGATGATCGATGCTTTGGTACGCCTCAGTGAATGGGTGCCATATTCATTTCGTACCAATCCAATGCCAGTCACCCACTCATCGACAAGCCGAGCATATTGGCGGGTGCTGATGTGCCCATCGCGATCAACCCGGCTCGGGAAGACGTAATCGTCCACAGTGCCACCTCGACGCTCAAGCCATGCCAACAAGCTAGCCCGGGCATCCGGCAAAATCTCGAACTGAACAGGACGGCTTGTTTTCTGCTGCATCACGATTGCGCGCGTTCGGATCTGCCCTCCACTTACGATGTCGCCGATCTTCATACGCACAAGGTCGCATCCACGCAGCTTACTATCGATCGCCAGGTCAAACAGTGCACGATCACGCAATCGGCGGCGATCATTAAGAAGAAATCTAATCTCCCAGATTTGCTTCGGTTTGAGCGCGCGCTTGGCGCCAACACTTCGTCCCGCGTTCCAGACCGGGCGCTTCGTTACATTCACATCCGTTTCGGGAGTCTCCATGATCATTCTCCAGTGACCACAATGGTCATCCGGAGAATGTCAGTCGCCCTGAAGATTGAATTATGCTGGGACGCTTTCCGACCCACAATTCGCCGTTCATCCGAAGGGACGCAAATGGCCGCTTTTCCTAAAACCTGCCCCCTCTCGGTCGACAACCGTCAAGCGGGTTCAACGGATCGGGGGCCCTGAGGGTCATTAGGGCTTTCAGGCACCTACATATTCCGCTTGGCAGTTATAATTTGAAGCTTGGAGAGATTGCGGCAAGCCTAATCAAAATGTGTATCTCAGGCTTGTCCGGACTTGACGCGGTTCTACCGGGTGGAAATGGCGATCTTCAACGCCGTCTGCTTCGCCGGGGAGCCGGGATTCATAGAAATAGGTGATGTCGGCGTCTCGGCTATCGAACAGGTTGAAAACTTCGACCCCCAATCGCATCGCGCCGAGGTCGTAATAACCCGCCAGATTGATCAGCGTGGTCGCGTCAGAGCGGACAGAGCGATCCTCGATCAGCGGGGCACTGCCGAAATGGCGTACACGAGCGGTGATGGTCAGATCGGGCACCGGGGTCACCGCCACCCCTGCGGCAATCACCTCCGGAACCGCACCTGGTATGGCATCGGCACTCGCACCCGGTCCGACGAACCGGGCATCGGTATAGGAATAGGCGGCATCGATCACCACGCCGGGCACCGGGCGCCAGAACAGATTGGCCTCGACCCCGTAGCGCCGCGATCCGCCATTGGGTTCGGTCGCTCCGCCATCGCCAATGAAGACCAGCTCGGAATCGAGTTCAAGCCAGAAGCCAACTACCGAAGCATCAAGCGTCGCCGTCTCCAGGCGCGCGCCCAGTTCGGACCCTTCGGCCCGGACCAGCAGAGGCACCCGTTCTGCCGGATCACCGCTGACCGGATCGACCGCGATGGTCGCGCCGCGCGCGTCATTGGAATGAAAGGATTGACCATAATTGGCGTAAAGTTCGAGTCCCCCCGAAGCCTGCCATGCGAGGCCGAATTTAGGGGCGAACAGGTCATCGTCGGCGTTGCCCGAATTGGCAGCAAGATCAGACCGGACGTGGACCGTCTGGTAATCGAACCTGACCCCAGCAAAGCCGCGCAAACCCGGTGCAATCGCGATCTGGCTGTCGATGAATAGGCCCACCCCGGTCTGGTCGATCGTGTCGAGCCGTACGGTCTCGACCGGGTCCGCATCAACACTGCGGAACAGCCCGACCTCGTCAATTGCGTCATGGCGCAGATCGGCACCGATTTTGATGGCGACCGGCCCGCGCCCGATCCGGTGTGAAACCGCGCCACCGAGCACCCAGCGTTTGTCGCGTTGAACGAACTCGTCGCCCCGCACCGGGTCTTCTAGGAAGTAGGTGAAGTTGGACACCAGCTCGAACGCGTACCGGGTGCCATAGGCCGAGAAGGTGGTGTCGCCGACTGCCCCACCGAACACAAAGCCGAGGCGGGACGTGCTTCCGCCAAGATCATCGTCAATATTGCCGAAGCGGTCGATCAGTCCGCTGGCTACCGCGCGTTCCGGCACCTGATCGGTCGATGTCCAGCGCGCGTCATAGGCGTTGAGTTGGAGTGAAAAGCGATCAGTCTCCCCGCCGAAGGAATATTTCACCAGCCCCGAGAAACGCTCCAGATCCTCCTCAAGCAGCCAGGGACCATCATAAAATTGCGCTTCGCCCACGATCAGCAAGTCGCCCCCGCCAAGGCTGGAGCTTCCCCCGGCAACTCCTCGCACAAAACCGAATTCGCCGACTTGCGCCTCGGCAAAAGGGCGCAAGCTGTCGGCGGTCTCAAAGGCGGCGGTTCCGGCTGCGCTGAAATCGCCGACATCGGCGAAATATGGCCCTTTGCGGAAGTCGATCCGTTCGACCGCCTCGGGAATCAGGAAATTGAAATCGAGATAGCCCTGCCCGTGGCCATGTGAGCGCATGTTGATCGGCACGCCATCGACAAATCCGGCAAAATCCGTGCCGTGATCGAGGTTGAAACCGCGCAGGAAGAACTGGTTGGCCTTGCCGCTGCCCGAATGCTGCGTGGCGATCAGGCCGGGCACGTTCTCCACCAATTTACCGATCCGAGAAATCGGAACCGCGTCAAAGTCGGCATAGCCGACTGTCCCTTGCGATGCGGACCGGGCAATGCCGATTTCTTCCAGCCCGCGGCCGTAAACGATGATCTGTTGTGGCTCGGCGCTGTCCCTTTCGGCTGGTTCGGGCGCGGGCGTGGATTGCGCTGCTGCAGCGGTGGCGAAGGTGCAAAGTGCTGTTCCCGCCAATCCAATCGCCAGCCTACGGGCGTGCGCCGATGCGGTGTTTGCAGACATGGAAAATCCTTTGCTGGGGACAAGGAGGGTCAGGTCGTTCGGAGCTTCGCCGCAGGGGAGCGTCGCGCGAACAGGACCAATCCGGTGAACAGCACGGAGAAAAACACCAGCATCATGCTCGTCTCGACCACCGCTTCAAACGGCGCGACAAAATTCTCGTCGAGGCCGACATAACGGTCGGCCACCCACACCGCCGCAACGAGACAACAAAACAGCGACAGCACGGTACGCAGCCGCTGATAGGCGGGTATGGCAGCGATGGTCAGTAGTGCAGGGACGATGGCGAATGCGATGGCGATCTGGACCAGCTCAATCCCGATGTTGAAGCCGAGGAGCGTGACGATATTGCGCGCCACGGACAGATCGGTCGAGCTCAGGAACCCAGCAAACCCCAGGCCGTGGACCAGCCCGAACAGCGTGGCGAACAGAGCCTCACGGCGCGGAAAGATCGGGCGGTTTGCATGGATCGCCGCAATCAGCACCGACACGGCAATCAGGGTCTCGACCAGCGCTTGGGGCAGAGTCAGCCCGCCCAGCGATGCCGCGATCAGGGTGGCGCTGTGTCCCAGCGTAAAGCCCGAAATCAGGATTGTCGCAGAACGGATCGTCGGCTTTGGCCCGCGCGTTTCACGCCAGCGTCCGCCGCGCGCCATTAGCGGCAGCGGGAGCAGCAGCGCCAGCAAGAATGCCAGATGATCGATCCCGCCAAGAATATGTTCGGCACCAAGACTGACCGCATTGGCAAAAGGCATCCAGCTGTGCGCCGCACCACGTTTGATCTCCAGCGCATTGCGGCTTGCGCGCAAGGTGCCGATGACGTCGGGCTCGTCACCCAGTTTGCTCACCGGATCGCGCCGCAGCATGATCAGCACGAAATGGTCGGGCACCGTCCCGATCACAGCGCGCCAACGCAGCGTGAAGTCGCTCAGTTTCGATGGATCGCGCGGCACAAGGAAGATCGTCGCGACGAGGTCTGGGGTGCCATCGCGGGTGACGAAGTCGAGACTTTCTACTCGCGTCTGCCACACGTCAGCGCCGCTGCTGGCCGAGATAAAATCGGCAAGATAGCGCCTCGCCTGCGCGCGGGACACCTCATCTGCAGCGATGCGGTTGCCGCTGGCATAGGCATATTCCGCTGCCGGGATAACGACCTCCAGTTCGACCCGGTCGGCCTGGAAATCGAGATAGGCCTCGCTGTTCGGGGCCTGGTGCGCCTTTGCCATGCCAGTCAGCGCGACAACAGCGAGCAGCCATGCCGCGACGATCCGGATCAGCCGTGTGCGAGCCATATCAGCCTCGTTGCCGGATCACCGATTTTTGGGTTGATCGCGCGCGCCTGTTCGTTGGCAGTTTCCGCCGCATCGGTGTCGCCAAGGATGGTGAGCGCCTGCGCCTTGATCGCGAAGAGCTGAGCGGATCGCCAGCCGGAGCGCTCGGCAAGGCCTATTTCAGTCAACGCAGCGCTGGCCTGATCGTTCGCCATGAGCGCCCTGGCGAGTAGAAGCCGTGCCTCGCCGAAGGGTCGGGCTCTTGCATTGACCGTGGCCAGTCGCAGCGCTTCTTTGGGATCGCCGAATACCAGCTCATGCTCAGCGGCGTGGGCGGCGAAGGCTGCGGGGTATTTGCGGACCCACTCTTGCCAGATTGCGCCCGACTTTTCCGCCCAGGCACGACTACGGGTGTTGTCGCCGCGAACCCGCCAGGTCAGCGCCAATATATCCATCGCCTCGGGCCGGTCATGATCGCGCGCCACTTTTTCAAGTGCGGCGATGGCGCTGTCCGGCTGACCATTCGCGAGGCGTGCCTCGGCCCGGTAGAGTGCGGTTAGCCAGTGCCTGGGAAAAAGTGCCTCGGCACAGTCGTACCAGTCCTGCGCAGCGGCATAATCGCCACGGGCGCTTGCGATCATGCCAGTTTGGAGCGCGATGCCCGACAGCACGACAGGCGCGAGCTTTTCGGCGCGGGTAGCCTCGGCCAATGTCGCGATTGCGGCATCAAATTCGCCGGAGACCCGCTGCAGATTGGCGACGCGCAACGCCACGCTGACATGTGGGTCGATTTGCGCTGCCTCGCGGTAGAGGCTTGCAGCTCGGGCATGATCGCCGGTGTAGAGTGCCAGATCGCCGCGCATTGCCGCAGCTTCCGACAGGGTTGGCTTTTCATGGGGAACGCTGGCCCTAGAAAGAATGTCGAGTTCGCGCGCCGCCCCTGCCAAATCGTGCCGCGCCAAGGCCAGTTCGGCCCGCAATTCGGGCACGCCCGATGGCATCGGAGCGAGAGCTCGCACCGCGGTGATCTCTTGCTCGGCCATTTCCAGATGGGCAATCCGGCCCGTCAGGCGGAACAGCGAAAGCGCCGCTGCACCCGCGCCAGCGTGAGGAAGCCATTCGTCAGGGGTGCGGTCGATCCGCGCCTGAGCAAGGGCGAACCGATCGTTTGAAACGGCAAGGAGATCGGCATAGGTCGCCGGTCCGTAGGCCGGTCGTTCCATGGCAAAGACGGGTGCCTGAAGACCGGCGCCGCGCTGCACCGTCCATTGCAGCAACGCAATGCTCAGGATAGCAAACATCGCCATCAACGGCCAACGAAGCATGCGGGTCATGGCGTCCTTGCAGCATTAGTGTGAACCGGGCAGGCCCGATGAGATAGGACCTGCCCGGCTGCCGGAACGAAGACAGTCGTTCCGGCGACGGTCTCAGCGGGGGCGGGCACAGGGGGTGAGGCCCGCTCCGATCAGATCGTCAGCAAGTGCGTTGGTCAGGCCCGTCAGCTGCGCGCTCAGTTCCGGCACAAAGTCGCCATCGGCATCGTCTGCGGGATTGGCGTCGTTGTAGGCGTTCTTCTGGCTCGAACCGATCAACGCGGTCGAAACCGCTGGCATGCCCATGCGATCGACGCGAGTGTAGGCGCTGGCCGCATCGCTTCGGAACGTGAAGCCTGAGCCCGGCGACGTCATGACTTGTGTACCCTGCGCCGCCGCTAGGAAGGGAAAGCCCGTAGGTAACGGCACATCGTTGCGGGGCGGGTTCAGCGGCAATCCGGCCAAAGTCCCGGGCCCGTTGCGGCTGAGATCAAGGAAGATCACAGCCAAGGTCACGTCGATCACCGGATCGGCCAGCAGACGCCCGTTGGGGAACCCGGCATTGGCAGCAAGATTGAGCGTCAAAGTATCGGGAACCACTGCCCCGGCAACTGTGACGCCGCCTGTGCCAGGCACGACCTGGTTAAGGCAGGGGCCTACATCAAAGCTGACCGGAGAAGGCGACGGGCTTGGCGTTGGGGTCGGAGTTGGCGCGACAACAACGGGCGGCGGAGTGTTCTCGTCATCCCCGCAAGCCGCCAGCAGGGTGAGCGTCACGATAAGCGGAGCAGTTGCCAGCGCCCGACGCAACGATCTTACATTGTTCGTAGTCATCACAATTGGCCTCCAAAACGCGCGGTGGTGGCCCACACGTCCACCAAATTTGTCCCATTCTCGATCCGGTCGCGCGGGATCGAGATGACAATTGCCGTGAGATTTTGCCCGGCGAAAAAGTCGCGCTGGTTGTTGAAGCTCAATGTTCCGGTGGCGACCGTGTCACGGAAGCCCTGTAGGTCGAAGAAGAACGGATCATCGAACAGACCGGCCCGCACGCGCACACCGTCCTTGACGAGATCGGTTTCTACCGCCCCTTCGATTGTCCCGGTCACGCCGGGAAGGCCCCTTACCTGAACCCCGAAGGTGTTGCTGCCCGAACCTTGGCCGAAGCGGACTTCGATGGGAATGTTGGGCGTGGTGCGCGGCGCCGCGTTCGACACGTTGATGGTGTAGAGCACGTTGGGGTCATAGGTGGCCGCCAGATTGGTCGCCTGGGGGCCAGCGAAGGTCAGAACCAGATTGACCTCCGTGGCGGTGTGCCAGGCGAAAACGTCGGCGATATCGGCCGCCTTGTCGGGCGTGGTGTCGTTTGCCGGGTTGGTGCGGCCCGGCGGGTCAAGGTGATCGGCGGCCACAAGACCGGCGCCGGTCACATAGAGCGCCCCCCCTGCCAGCGCCATCATCACCCCTGCAGTCAGGGGCAGTGCGTGTCTCATTTTCACCCGGCTTCTCCTCGCGCAATGCATCAATCGACTGGCCGCGCACGTTACTGCGCCAAGGCCCTACGCCTGCGATCGGCATCCGGTTTTGAGATGGTCAAAATATTTTTTTTAACTTGTCTAGATTGCTGCCGCCTTCCTAGATCGCGGCATGTTGAAGCGGGAGAATGATCGCGCGCATGGCCAACGACACACTGAATAGTGAGCTGCTTCAGATCCTTCTTGCAATGGCAGAGGGTGAGAAAGCAGCCATGCACCGGCTCTACGAACGAACATCTCGTGAGCTTTATTCGCTTTGTTTCAGCTTTATTCAAAACCGTGAGGCCAGCGAAGACGTAGTGCATGAGGTGTATTTGAAAGCCTGGAACCGGGCGGTCAGTTACGATCAGACAAAAGGCACTCCCATGGCGTGGCTGACCCGGATTGCGCGCAACAGCGCAATTGACTGGATCAGAGCCCAGAAGCGCCGACAGACAACCGGTGACGACGAACTCATCTTCGTTGCTGACCAAAGTGAGACCGCAGAGGACATGCTAATCCGTGTAGAACAATCGGATATTGTCAGGCAGCAGGTTGAGAATTTGGCGTCAGCCGATGCCAATCTGATCCGCAGCGCTTATTTGCGTGGCATGACCTATTCCGAGGTGGCAAATGAAACGGGCTTGCCGCTGGGAACGGTCAAGACGCGAATTCGCAGGGGGCTTCGCATAATGCGCGAAAGAATGACCCATGACTGACGACCCAGACGCCCCGAGCGATCCGGAGATGCTGGCAGCCGAATATGCTCTCGGCTTGCTGGATGCCGACGCTCACGCGGCTGCCGAAGCGCGCATCGCGGCCGACAGCGATTTCGCGGCCCGCGTGGCGCGGTGGGAAGCGGAGGGTCATGATTGGGCCCGCTCGGCGCCTGCCGACGATAACTGGTCGCCCGATGACTTGTGGCAGCGCATGGAAGCCACCTTTCCGGCGGGGCGCGAGACGCGCGCGCTCCCCCTGCCTGCCAATGATGTCGGCACAGCGCCTGCTGCGCTCGCGTCATCGTCCGGATGGCGGGCGGGGACGATTGCCGCATCAGTTGCGGCGCTCGTGCTTGGCGGGCTCTATCTGGGCGAACGCGGCCGGATGCAGGAATTCGGCGAGCAGCTGGCGTTAGCCGAAGCGCAGAGCCGGGAGGCCAGATCGGCCATTCGCGTTGCACAGGTGAGCCAGGCCGACGGCGCGCCATTGCTGAGCGTCATCTACGAGGGGCAGGACGGAAAGCTGACTGCGCGCATTGCAGATATTGCGGATCAGGGCCTCGTTCCAGAATTGTGGGTGATCGGCCCCGACGGAAAGCCGCGCTCGCTGGGGCAGGGCACTGGAGGCTCGGTCTTCGTGGTCGAAATTACCGACCAAATGCGCAAAGACATTGCCGCCGGGAGCGCGATCGCAATCTCGCTCGAAAAACCGGCACCAGTCCCTAGCGCGCAACCGACGGCTGAGCGCATCCTTGGCGCTGCGCAGCTTGCGCCGGTGACGTAGGCACAGGCAGGCGACTTTAGTCATTCTGCTTTACGCCTCCATCGCTCAAGCGCCGGGATGTTCCTTCGCCACGGCTGCCAACTAGGTTGCGCATTTGGGCTGGGAGTGCCGCGACAAAAATTGCGTTGATGGGCCACAGTTGATGGCTTCGGCTGCTCTGAGGAGAAGATGTGATGATGATCCTGAAGTGCCCGCATTGTGGCATATCGTCGTATAATGATCATCCGATCAGTTTTGGAAACGTCACTCTGGAAGACAAGGGCGTGCTCGTTTTTGAAAGAACGGAAATGACGCTGCCAAGAGTCCAGCACCAGATCGTGCAAGCTTTGGTGGCAGCAAAGGGCAGGGCTTTGACACGGGCGCACCTCGCGAATTGGCTCGATGGGGAGGTTTTTGATCAGTCGATCGCGGTTTATGTGGCTCGCGTGCGCTCAACCTTTCGTCAAATCGATCCTTCTTTCGACCAGATTTTTTCGGTCCGCGGCTTTGCGGCATACAAGTGGTTGTTCAAACCCCTCGCCCAAAGACCGGTTGGATTTACCGTGAAATAGCGAATATGGACAAGGAACTGGATGAGGAAAGCTTGCGCGCATCCATCGACGCCGTGATTAAGGACAAAGAGCCAATAAGCCGCGAACCGATCTATCGGGGGGAGAGGCGATGATCAGCGCGTGTAAGCGCACCATCTTTTTTAAAAGCCCACGCCCAGCTTGATGCCAAGACGCGCTTCCGGGGCATCGGCCGATACTCCAGCTCTTGCGTCAACGCCAAGCTGCAGCCGGTTCGTGAGGCTGGTGGCAAACCCCAAGCCCACAGATTGATTGTCCCCAATCTGAGTAGTCGCAGCCTGATCGTAATTATACGACATTGTTACTGAGCTCGATTTACTGACAACGAACTGGCTGCCGACGGCGCCAGACAGGGTGTTGCGGACAGCAAAACCATCAGGTTCGCCGATGATAGTGTAGCCAGCCGTAACGAAGGGGATCACGTTGCCGAAACGCTGCGAGATCTGGCCATTGATACCGAAATCGACTTCGCCAGTTCCAAGGGCGGCCTCTCGCGAAGCAGTGGGCACCTTGATGATGCCGCCGACTGCCGCATTCAGGCTACCCAGCGATAGCTGATAGTCGGCATGGACGGTGAGGTCGCCGATCCCTTCGCGGGTGACGGTGCCGGGCTGAGTGGAAGGGCGCGACAGGAGCGACGTGCCCAGTAGCCCGCCACCGCTCAGAATCAGATCTTCGGGAGCCGACGTGACGATGTAAGGGGCCGAAGCGGCCAAGGAGAACCTGCCTGAAGTAACCCGAGCGCCTGCGGAAACGCTTACTGTTTCATATTCGCGGTCAGCGAGCTCGCCGGTGATGTAATCCGCACCTGTGAACAAGGTGATTGCGGTCTCCGGCTTCGGGTCTTCGGAAGAGGCTAACGCGGCCTCCTGAGCGAACGCAGGACTACCAAATAGAGTAAGGGCGAGAATGAATTTCGAATTGCGCATGATACCGCTCCAGGATCGAAAGGTGGCAGCCGGGGCTGCTTCACCTCTGAAACGAACGGGCTTTCCGATTTCATCCATTAAATCTTGATTTTGGCTGCGACCCGACCCTCAGTCGGTTGAATGCGCTATGCATTGGGCAGGAGGTGCTGCGGCGAAGGGTGCAACGCACTATCAGCTTTGTTGGTCGCGCCCTCGCCGCGATGTGCCGCCAGCGCAAAACAGGATTTCGCCGGCCCGACTGCACGATTTTGCGGCGTGGACATGCATTACTGAATTAAACCCGCATCCCCAGGCGGCATCCTGGGACAAGGAACGCCGGGTGATCGCCAAGATCGAATGGCATCCGGGCGAACTGTTCCCGCGTGTCGGCTTCATCGTCACCAACCTGCCGATGGAGCCCGACTGGGTGGTGCGGTTCTATAACCAGCGCGGCACCGCCGAGCAGCACATCAAGGAAGGTAAATATGCCTTCCACTGGACGCGGCTGTCATGCCGGAAGTTCCGCGACAATGAGGTGCGACTGCAACTGCATGCGCTGGCCTACAACCTGGCCATCTTCTTGCGCTGCATCGAGTTGCCCGAGACGATGGCCGACTGGTCGTTGACCAGCCTGCAACTGAAGCTGATCAAGATCGGGGCACGTGTCGTCCGCCATGCCCGCGCCATCACCTTCCAGCTGGCCGAGGTGGCCGTCACCGGTCCGATGGTCCGCGCCATCCTCGCCGCCATCCGCCGATTGCGAGCGCCTCCGCTATGCGCATGACCGCCATCCACGCCCAAACTGAACGAAAACGGCAGGATGGGTCTGTCCGCTGCGCTGAAAAACACCGCCACCAGGGCACAACACGGCGGCTTCGCGGGCCGATCTGCCCTGTCTCAGCGCCTTGCGCGCCCGACGACGCCGCTCGGGACGGAAAATGATTGTCCTGCGGTCGGATTCAGGCGAAGCTCACGTCAGACGGCATGCCACTTGGGGAATGTATGTTCATAGTTGGTCTCGCTCTTGCCTGTGGCCGTGATAGGCTTTTATGGATACGCATACATAATTATGCAAGGGGGTGCTATGGTCGTGATCTCAACAAGTTGCTTGTCGAAGCGACCGTTGCGCAGGCCAACGCCATCATGATGGAGCCTCCTGCCAAGGCATTAAGCGCCGCGTCATTTTGACTGGCGAAGCGAACGAGCGGAAACGTTACGACTTCCGCAAAGCTTGTAGGGTACATGGCAACCTCCTTGATCAAGGCTAAGGGGGCGACGCTTGACGTCGCCCCCACAACCACGAGATCAGAACTTGTAGGAAATACCGACCAGCGTCTGATGTCGTTCGCTATTGCGGCCATCGGAACCGAAGTCGCTGTAGCGATATTCAACCCGGGCCCGGATATTGGGCGAGATCGCATATTCTGCGCCTCCGCCGACCAGCCAGCCATCGCGATTGTCACTGCGAGTTGCTATACTGCCAGCCTGCTCGATCTCCGTCCGCACGCGGCTGTTGGCATAGCCGCCACGGGCATAAATCAGCACATCATCTGTTACGAGATAGCCTGCCCGAGCTGTCAGATCGAAGCTGTAGCGTTCATCAAGCGTGATTTGATTGCCAGCAGATCGACCCGCGCTGCTGTCATCCAAGGCGATGCTGAAGCCCGCTTCGGCGCCAAGAACCACGCGGTCTAGGACCTTGTGATCATAGCCCGCAAAAGCGCCGATCACGACCGAATCGCGGGCCACTTCGCCATCAAGGGGTTGCCCCCCTTCCGTGCGCCCGGCCGCTTCGGCCCGGTTCCAGCCAGCGCTCGCCCCGATGAACGGGCCCTCGAATGGCTGTGCATCCTGCGCAAAGGCGGGAGTGGCGGTTGCCGCAAGCGCAATGGCTGCGAGAATTGCATGCTTCATGATTGTTTTCCTTATTCTCAGATGGGGAGGAGAACGATGTGATGAGGTGAGTCTTGTCTTAGCGTGCCCTGGCCGCTGCGAGGCTGTCGGCCGCAGCCCACAGCGACAAAGCAAAGAGGCCGATGTCCTTGAGCAGAAACTGGCCGGGCAGCACCGAAATGCCGAGTCCGCCGACGCTTGGCTCAAACACGCCGGGCGTCGTCAGAAAGAAGCTCGATGTCAGGACAAAGGTTGCCGCCGCCGCCAGTGCTCCGTAATGCGCGAGCCGCGGAGCCACGAACCGAGCCGAGATAAGCAACCCGATGACGACCTCGATGCCGCCGATGATGTTAGAGATGCCCTGGCCAGAGAAGATCCCGAGCAGGAACGAAATGAAAGGGCTGTTTGCGATCAGCCCATTGATGGCCTCGGCTTCGTAGGCGGTGAACTTCATCGCCCCAAACCAGACGAAGATGACCGGCAGGGATAGGTAGACTGCCGTGCGTGCAGCATTTTCAAGCGCGCCCGAATTGATCGGCGCAGCGCCCTCTTGGGTAATTGTTGTCATGACGAACTTCCTTGTGTCAGCTGTGGCCAAGGGCCTCAGGCTGCGGTGGCCACGACCGGAAAATCGATGTCGGTCTGGGCAATGTGGTTGATGTAATTGGTGAAAATATTGGCGACGACATTGGCTGTCACTTCGATGATATCGCCATCGTCAAGGCCAGCAGCTCGCGCGTCGGCAAGATCGGCATCAGTTAGATGGCCCTTCTCGGCAACGATCCGCGAGGCAAGCGCCAGAATGGCCGCAAGGCGCGGGTTGCCCGATGTCCCGTTGAGGTTGGCAAGAATTTCTTCCTGGCCGACCTTCATCGAAGCCGAAATGGCGCTGTGGGCCGAGGCGCAGTAGTCGCAGCGATTGGCCTTTGCGACCGTCAGCG
>JACESM010000200.1 GCA_013911835.1 Porphyrobacter sp.
CCCCCGGCCCCTCCCCCGAGGGGAGGGGAGAAGAAAGCGGCTTTTCCATCGGTACGAACCACTGCGGGGTACACCGAAAAATCACCTTGGCCTTGGAGCGCCACGAATGCGGGTAGGAATGCGCGTAGTCGGCGCTCGCGGCGAGCAGCGCGCCCGCTTCGCGCAGGTCGGAGCAGATCGGGCCGTCGGGCGCGTTGAACTTGGGGTTGATGACGCTCATGCGCCGCTCGTCCGCCGCGCCGAGCCAGCCCCAGTCGTCGCGGTAGCGCCCGTCGTCCATCACTGCGAACACAGGGTTGATGCCGTTCGCTTTGCACAGCTCGAAGTCGTCCTCGCCGTGATCGGGCGCCATGTGGACGAGGCCGGTGCCGCTATCGGTGGTGACGAAATCGCCGGGGAGCAGCGGGCGCGGGGCGGCGTAGAATCCGCCGAGGTGATGCATCGGGTGGCGGGCGAGGGTGCCGGCGAGGTCGGAGCCTCGGAAATAATTATGTGGCTCATATTCGTGAAGGGGCCAGAATTCCATGCGATATTTGTTCGGTCCATGCAGTGCATCCAGATCCCTTTGATACTTTGCCTTTAGATTTTCTACCGAACCCTTCGCGACAATAAATATCTTTCCATCCAGAGGAAATACTATGCTACAGCTTGGCAGATGATCGTAATGATCAGGCGTTGGTTCGTAAGAACTTTCGCGTCTTCCAAGTAATTGAACCTGAACAGCAGTGTATTCAATATCAGGCCCATAGGCCAAAGCCTGATTAACCGGGATCGTCCACGGCGTCGTCGTCCAGATTACCGCGTGCGCGCCCACCAGTTCAGGGACGTTCGGACATTCAACAATCTCGAACGCCACGTCGATCTGGGTCGAGGTGATGTCCTCGTATTCGACCTCCGCCTCGGCCAGCGCGGTCTGTTCGACGGGCGACCACATCACCGGCTTCGATCCGCGATAGACGTTCCCCGCCTCGGCCAGCTTGAGCAGCTCGGCGACGATCACCGCCTCGCTCTCCTTTTGCATGGTGAGGTAGGGGTGGTCCCAATCGGCCATCACCCCGAGACGCTTCAGCTGCCCGCGCTGCACGTCGACCCAATGCTGGGCATAGGCGCGGCACTCGTCGCGGAAGGCCTTGACCGCCGCCTCGTCGCGGCCCTTGCCGGTGAGGACGGGCTTGGCCTTCTTGTCCTTGCGATACTGCTCCTCGACCTTCCATTCGATGGGCAGGCCGTGGCAGTCCCAGCCGGGCACATACGGCGCATCGCGGCCCAAGAGGTTCTGGGTGCGGCAGACCATGTCCTTGAGGATGTGGTTGAGCGCGTGGCCGATATGCATGTCGCCATTGGCGTAGGGCGGGCCATCGTGGAAGATGAACTTCTCCCGCCCCCGGCGGGCGGTGCGCAGCGCGTCATAGAGGCCAATCGCTTCCCAGCGCGCGGCAATGCCCGGCTCCTTCTGCGGGAGGCCGGCCTTCATGGGGAAATCGGTCTTCGGCAGGAAGACGGTGTCCCGGTAATCGCGCTGCGAGGTCTCTTCGGTCATTATGCGCGGGGCCTTAGCGGGCGGGCGGGCTTTGCGCAATTTGTCTTGGGGGGTGGTATGGTTCACGCGAAGACGCGAAGATGTTTCGCCCGGCCGCAGGCCGCTCATGAACTTTCGAACCGCCGTTCGATCTTTCAATGCGGCTTCGCCGCAAGGGCTGCCCTCTTCGCGTCTTCGCGTGAACCCATTCAGCCGAGCAACCGCCGCGCTTCCGCACAATCCCTGTCCATCTGTTCGATCAGCGCCTCCAGAGAATCAAACTTGGCCTCGCCGCGCAGGTAGTGGTGGAAGGCCACCTCGATCTCCTGCCCGTAGAGATCGCCGCTGAAATCGAAGAAGAACGGTTCGAGCAGCTCCTTGGGCGGTTCGAATTGCGGGCGGATGCCGATATTGGCGGCGCCTTGCAGCACCTGGCCCGTAGCAAGGATGCGGCCCGTCACGGCGTAGATGCCGTATTTGGGGCGCAGGTAATTTTCGACGCCGAGATTGGCGGTGGGATAGCCGATGGTGCGCCCGCGCTTGTCGCCGTGTTCGACGATCCCGCGGATCGCGAAGGGCCGGGTGAGCAGGCGCGCAGCCTCTTGCGGATCGCCGTCGCGAAGCGCCTGCCGGATGCGGCTGGAGGAGACGACCTCGCCGCTTTCCGCCACCGGCTCGACCACCCGCGATTGTAACCCCAGTTCGCCGCCCAGCGAGCGCAGCAGCGCCACGTTCCCCTTCGCGCCCTTGCCGAAGGTGAAGTCGCCCCCTGTCACCACCCCATGCGCGCCGAAGCGTTCGATCATGATGCGCTGGATGAAATCCTCCGCGCTCGTCCCGGCCAGCTCGGCATCGAAGTGGAACACCAGCATCGCGGTCGCGCCTGCGGCCAGATAGAGCTCCTGCCGTTGCTCCAAAGTCGTCAGCCGGAAGGGCGGCACATCGGGGCGGAAAAAGCGCACCGGGTGGGGATCGAAGGTGGCGATGATCGAGGGGCGGCCTTCCGCCTGCGCCCAGCGGATCGCCTCGCCCGCGACGGCCTGATGGCCAAGGTGGAACCCGTCGAAATTGCCGAGCGCGATGACCGCGCCGCGCAAGGCGTCGGGCATGGGATCGCGGTGATCGAGCCAGCGCATCAGGCGGCTTTCCGGTAAGTCAGGAACGAGAAGGCGGGGTAGAGCCCGTCCGCCACATGATCCTCGCGGGCGGTTTCTTCCCATTCGGGGCCGAGTGGGGGCATGAAAGTGTCGCCTGCGTAGTCCTTGTGGATCTGGGTCAGTTCGACCCGGTGAGCGATCGGCAAGAACAGCGCGTAAACCTCCGCTCCGCCGATCACCGCGACGGTCTCGCCGGTGGCGAGGCCGAGCGCCACAGCAGGCGAGGCAGCCACTTCGGCGCCCTCGGCCTGCCATCCGGCATCACGGGTGAGGACGATGTGGCGGCGGCCGGGAAGCGGGCCGCCAAAGCTCTCGAAGGTCTTGCGCCCCATGATCATCGGCTTGCCCATGGTCATCGCCTTGAAGCGCCTCATGTCGGCGGGCAAGCGCCATGGAAGGTGGCCCTTGTGCCCGATCGCGCCATTGGCGGCGCGGGCGTAGATCAGCACGATCTCGGGCGTCATCGAACCGTTCATTTCAGGGCATGCCCCACGCGGGTGACGTGGCCCATCTTGCGCCCCTCGCGCGCTTGGGCCTTGCCGTAGAGGTGCAGATGCGGCTCGCCCGGTTCGGCGAGGATCAGGTGGGCGTCGAGCGCATCCGCGCCGACGATGTTGCGCATCTCGATCGCCTCGAAGCGGGTCTTGGTGCCGCCCAGCGGCAGCCCGCAGATCGCCCGGATGTGGTTTTCGAACTGGCTGGTGGCCGCGCCCTCGATCGTCCAGTGGCCCGAGTTGTGCACCCGCGGGGCCATTTCGTTGAACACGGGGCCATCCCGCGTGGCGAAGAACTCCAGCGTCAACACGCCGACATAGCCGAGCGCGTCGGCCACCTTGCGGGCCAGCTCGCGCGCGGCGGGAACCTGCGCCTCGACCAGCGCGCCTGCGGGCAGCACCGAGCGCGCGAGCATCCCGCCCTCGTGCAGGTTCGCGGTCGAATCCCAGAACCGCACCTGTCCGTCCCTGCCCCGCACGAGGATCACCGAGAACTCGGTCTCATAGGTGACAAAGCCTTCGTAGATGCAGGTCACGCCGGGGAACGCGAGGCCGCCCGCCTCGATCGCGGAGCGCACGCGCCACTGGCCCTTGCCGTCATAGCCGTCACGCGCGGTCTTGAGGATGCCGGGGGTGCCGACGCTGGCGATCGCGGTGGCGAGATCGGCGGCGCTTTCCACCGCGCGGAAGGGCGCAGGCTGTCCGCCGAACTCCGCAGCGAAGGCTTTCTCGCAAAGCCGGTCCTGCGCCACCTCGAGCGCGCGCGGCGGGCAGGCGAGCAAGGCTTGCGGCAGGGCGGCGACGGTGGCGAGCGGGACATTCTCGAACTCCCAGGTCACCACGTCGCAGGCATCCGCAAAGCGGGCGAGTGCCGCCGCATCGTCCCAATCCTTGGTGATGAAACCGGAGCACGCGTCCGCCGCGACATTGTCGCCCTCGGGCGCGAAGCCCACCACCTTGTAGCCGAGCTGCAGCGCCGCGACGGCCATCATCCGGCCGAGCTGTCCGCCCCCCAGAATGCCGATGGTGGAACCGGGCGCGAGCATCAATCCTCCGGGATCTCGCCCACGGCAGCGGTCTTGGCCGCGCGCCAGTCCTGCAACCGCTCGGACAGCGCCTCGTCGCCCAGCGCGAGGATCGAGGCCGCCAGCAGCCCGGCGTTCTTCGCCCCCGCCTCGCCGATCGCCAGCGTGCCGACGGGGATGCCGCCGGGCATCTGGACGATCGAGAGCAGGCTATCCATGCCGGAGAGGGCCTTGGACTGCACCGGCACGCCGAGCACCGGCAGATGGGTCATGCTGGCGATCATGCCCGGCAGATGCGCCGCGCCCCCGGCTCCTGCGATGATCACCGAGAACCCCTCGCCCTCGGCCCCTTTCGCAAAGGCCACCATCCGGTCGGGCGTGCGGTGGGCCGAGACGATGCGCGCCTCGTAAGCCACTTCCAGCTCGTCGAGCACCGCGGCGGCGCATTGCATGGTCGGCCAGTCGGACTGGCTCCCCATCACGATCGCGACCTTCCCCCCGGCGGCTTCCATCATGCGTCCTTCAGATAGTAGCGGGTTCCCGCAGGCGCGGCGCCGTCGAAATCGTAGATGATCGGCTGGCCGGTCGGGATTTCCAGATCGGTGATGTCCGCATCCGAAATGCCCGAGAGGTGCTTGACCAGCGCGCGCAAGCTGTTGCCGTGGGCGGCGATGATCACCGTCTCGCCGCGCGCCAGCACGGGAAGGATCGCGCTTTCCCAATAGGGCAGCACGCGTTCAATGGTGAGCTTGAGGCTTTCGGTGTTCGGAATCGCGATCCCGGCATAGCGCGGGTCGGCGGCGAGATCGAACTCGCTCCCCGCTTCCAGCACCGGCGGGGGAATGTCGAAGCTGCGACGCCAGATCTTGACCTGTTCGTCACCGTGCTTGGCCGCCGTCTCGGCCTTGTTGAGACCGGTGAGGCCGCCATAGTGCCGCTCGTTGAGGCGCCAGTCCTTGACCTCGGGGATCCACAGCCGCCCTGCCGCCTCCAGCGCCAGATGCAGCGTCCGGATCGCGCGCGATTGTAGGCTGGTGAAGGCATAGGTCGGCAGCACGCCCTTGTCCTTCAGCAGCACGCCTGCCGCAGTCGCCTCGGCGACGCCCTGATCGGTGAGATCGACATCCCACCATCCGGTGAAGCGGTTTTCGAGGTTCCACTGGCTCTGGCCGTGGCGGACGAGGATGAGCTTGGGCATTGTGGCTCCGGCAATTCGTCGGGAGCGGCTTCCGTTAGCTTTCGCGAGGGCGATTGGGAAGGGTTTCCGTTGCACCCGAATCGCCCAAGGGCTGAGACGCCGCGCGCGCCTGCGCCTTTCGCCGCCGCAAATTCTCGCGCAGCTTGGCCGCGAGCCGCTCTTCGCGTGACATATTCTTGCGGAGGCCTTCACTCATATGAAACGCCTTGCCGTTATGGTCGCGGCTCTTCAACCCTTGCGCTCAATTAGCGAAGCGATAGCGCAACAAGGACGTTGACATAGCGGCGGCGCGCGACAATAGGGCGCGCCTTATCCGGCGCTGCTGTAGCTCAGTGGTAGAGCGCACCCTTGGTAAGGGTGAGGTCGGGAGTTCAATCCTCCCCAGCAGCACCATTAATATTCA
>JACESM010000201.1 GCA_013911835.1 Porphyrobacter sp.
ATCTTGCAACCATCGGCGGGGGCGCCTTCGGGATTTTCAGCGTCGCCGCACTCGTTTTCGGAGGTAAGGCCTGATGGCTACCGCAGCACCCCAGGGAACCGCCAATGATGTCGGCGGCGCTCACCTCAAGGGCGCCTACACGATCGTCGACCACACCTATGACGTCGTCGTCGTGGGCGCGGGCGGATCGGGCCTGCGCGCGACGATGGGCGCGGCGGAAGCCGGCCTGCGCACCGCGAACATCTCCAAGGTCTTCCCGACGCGCTCGCACACCGTGGCTGCGCAGGGCGGGATCGCCGCGAGCCTCGGCAATAATTCGCCCGACCACTGGACCTGGCACATGTACGACACCGTCAAGGGGTCGGACTGGCTGGGCGATCAGGACGCGATCGAATATCTCGCGCGCGAGGCCCCGGCGGCCGTCTATGAACTCGAGCACGCGGGCGTGCCGTTCAGCCGCAACGAGGACGGGACGATCTACCAGCGCCCCTTCGGCGGGCACATGCAGAACATGGGCGCCGGGCCTCCAGTCCAACGCACATGTGCGGCTGCCGACCGCACCGGCCACGCGATGCTCCACGCGCTCTACCAGCAGAGCCTGAAGTACGACGCGGACTTCTTCATCGAATATTTCGCGCTCGACCTCATCATGTCGGACGTGGGCGGCGTGAAGCAATGCGTCGGCGTGATGGCAATGTGCCTCGATGACGGCAAGATCCACCGCTTCCGCGCGCAGTCCGTGGTGCTGGCGACCGGCGGCTATGGCCGCTGCTACTACACCGCGACCTCGGCCCACACCTGCACCGGCGACGGTGGCGGGATGGTGCTGCGCGCCGGCCTGCCCTTGCAGGACATGGAGTTCGTGCAGTTCCACCCGACCGGCATCTACGGCGCAGGCGTGCTCATCACCGAAGGCGCACGCGGGGAGGGCGGCTACCTCACCAACTCCGAAGGCGAGCGCTTCATGGAGCGCTATGCGCCTTCCGCGAAGGACTTGGCCTCGCGCGACGTTGTCAGCCGTTCAATGGCGCTCGAAATGCGCGAGGGCCGCGGCGTCGGGCCGGAGGGGGATCATATCTACCTCCACCTCAACCACATCCCCGCCGAGACGCTCGCCCAGCGCCTGCCCGGGATCACCGAGAGCGGCAAGATCTTCGCCGGCGTGGACCTCACCCGCCAGCCGCTGCCCGTCACCCCGACGGTGCATTACAACATGGGCGGCATCCCGTGTAACTACCACGGGCAGGTCGTCACCCTCGGCCCGGACGGCAATCCCGACACCGTGATCCCCGGCCTCTATGCCGTGGGCGAGGCGGCCTGCGTTTCAGTGCACGGCGCCAACCGCCTCGGCTCCAATTCGCTGATCGACCTCGTGGTGTTCGGCCGTGCGACCGGCCACCACCTGCGCGACAATCTGAAGCCCAACGCCAAGCAGGCCGAGCTTCCCGCCGACAGCGCGGATTTCGCGCTGACCCGTCTGGATCATTTCCGCTATGCGCAGGGCGGCTCGCCCACCGCGCAGATCCGTGCGGAGATGCAGAAGGCGATGCAGAAGCACTGCGCCGTGTTCCGCGACCAGAAGCTGATGGACGAAGGCGTCGCCAAGCTTGCCGAGCAGAACAAGCGGATGGAGGACATCCACGTCACCGACAAGTCGCTGATCTGGAACTCTGACCTGATCGAAACGCTCGAGCTCGACAACCTCATGGCGCAGGCCAACGTGACCATCGCGTCCGCCGCCAACCGCAAGGAAAGCCGCGGCGCCCACGCCCACGAAGACTACCCCGAGCGCAACGACAAGGAATGGATGAAGCACACCATCGCCTGGTTCGACGGCTGGGGCGGACGCGGCTCGAACAGCCGCATCGATTACCGCCCGGTGCATGAGTACACGCTGACGGACGACATCAAGTATATCGAGCCCAAGGCGCGGGTGTATTGATGCATCTTGTAGAGTTCGCCATCAACGGAGCAAAGCGTCGGCGCGAAATGCCGACGCTTCCTCGTGTCGGCGATGTTGTCGATATGGACGACCTTGAAGATGGCCGTCTGATCGTTGCAATAGAGCGCGTGATCCATTTTGAAGAGCGTGGTGAGTGGACTTATGTTTGCCAATGCACGCCGATGAAGAATTGGATTGAGCCCAAGTGGTGAGGATCGCGGTTCTAGGGATGATCTGACAGCGATGCTGCGCGTCGCGATCATTGGCGGCTATGGCAATTTCGGCAGCCATGTGGCGCGCAGCCTTGCGGGCGATCCGGCGATCCAGCTGATCATCGCCGGGCGCTCGCTAGCCAAGGCTGAGGCCGCAGCGGCGGCGCTCGATGCGGCCAATCCCGCCGAGGCGGGCGCCTACGACCTCGCCGGTCCGCCAAAGGCACTTGCCGCGCTCAAGCCCGATCTCGTCATCAACATGGTCGGGCCTTACAACGGCCAGTCCTACGCGGTGGCCGAAGCGGCGATCGCCCGCGGGGCGCATTATTGCGACATTGCCGATGCGCGGGATTTCGTCACCGGGATCGGCGTGCTCGACGACAAGGCGAAGGCGGCGGGCGTGGCGGTGATTGCCGGAGCCAGCTCGATCCCCGCGCTGACCGCCGCCTATGCCGACGCGGCGCTTGCGGAGATGCGCGCGATCCGCTCACTCGATTACGGCATCAGCGGGGCGGAACAATCCAATACGGGCGCGGGCACCGTAGCTGCGGTGCTCTCCTTCGTCGGCCAACGCTTCACGCAACTGATCGGCGGGCGGATGACCGAGGTGACCGGCTGGGGCGACCAGCGCCGCGTCCCCATCCCCGGCATCGGCGCGCGCTGGTTCGGGCGGGCCAATGCGCCCGATCTCGACCTCTTCGTCGCGCGCTATCCGGGCATTCAAGATCACGCCTTCAGGGCTGGCCACGCGATCCTGCCCATGCATTTCGGCACCGCGCTGATGGGCTGGCTGACCCGCCTCGGCCTGCTCCCCCGGCTCGACCGCTTCGCTCCTCAACTGGTCCGCATCGCGCGATTGTTCGACGGACTCGGCACCGGCACCAGCGGGTTCTTCATGACGATCGAAGGCGAGTGCGCGGACGGCCTGCCGCTCACCCGCCGCCACTGGATCGTCGCGCGCTCGGGGCATGGGCCCTATATCCCCTGCATCCCCGTCATCCTCATCGCCAAGGCGTTCGCGGCGGGCCGCCGCTACGATCCCGGCGCGCGGCCCTGCCTCGGCATCGTCAGCCTCGCCGAATTCCGGGCCGCCTTCGCCGATTTCGACGTCACGGAGACCTCCGCATGATCGAACCGGAACTCCCCGACTGGGGCGACAAGCGTCCGCTGTTCATCTTCGACCACGTCTGCGTGCTGTGCTCGGGCGGGGTCAGCTTCATCATGAAGCACGACCGCGAAGGCAAGATCGCCTTCACCCCCGCGCAAGGCCCGCTGGGGTCGGCGCTGGCGGAGCATTTCGGGATCGACTGGAACGCCACCTACGTCTTCGTCCGCGATGGCCGCGCCTACACCAAGAGCGACGGCTATTTCGAAGTCGCGCGGGTGCTGGGCGGATGGTGGCGCCTCACCCTCGTGTTCCGGATCATTCCGCGCCCGCTGCGCGATTGGGTCTACGACCGCGTCGCGCTCAACCGCTACCGCTGGTTCGGCAAGACCGCCGAGGCGTGCCAGCTGCTGACGCCGGAGCAGCGTGCAAGGTTGATTTGAGGGCGCGTCACAGAATTTGATCGACGTTCATGCCTTTGTGCAGCACCCGAACGATCTCGATCCGGTCTTCGCAAACGATGTAGAAAATGAAGTGCTCGCCACTGGCGACTTTGCGGAATTGGCCATGGCGGGAGTTGTGCGACGGGAACCGGTTGGGAAACTCCGACAGGCTCGACGCAACGACCCGCAATTGCCGAAGGTAATGCCGCGCTTTGGCCGGCCCCCATTCCTGTTTCGTGTAGATGGCGATCGCGTTCAGGTCGGCTCGCGCTGAGGCGCGATACTCAATCCGCATCGGCATCTTCGCCGAAATGCTCACGCATGAAGTCGTCCCAATTGAACGTCTCATCCACCGGGCTCGCGTGACCCTCGGCCAACGCGGCATCGAGCGCTTCAATCCGCTTCTCCCGCTCCTCCGCCCTGCGCAGCGCGTCGCGCACCACTTCGCTGATGGTGGCGTACTCGCCCGATTCCACCTTGCGGCGGGCATAGGCTTCGAAGTGCTCGCCGAGCGAGATCGAGGTGTTCTTACCCATGGCCGCTGCAATACCAGAATCTGGTAACTCCGGCAACTCGGGCCCGCGCTTTCATCGCGCTTGACCCTCGCCCCACGCGCGGGCAGCTTGGGCCCTGCATGAACAGGGGCGCGATCATGGGGAAGCTCTGGGCCGGGATGGTCGCGCTGCTGGCGGCGATCCCTGCGCTTTCGCAGTCTTCCGCGCCGACCCCGCCCGACCCCAACCAGCCGCCGCCGCACACCGCGCCGTTCCCCGATCTCGGCAGCGGCAAGACCATGGCCGAGCGGCGCGCGAGCTACGAGCTCTCGCCCGAGCTGCGGCGCGGTGTCAGCGCGGGCGAGATACGCGCGCAAGCCCGCCGCCTCGACACGGCGCTCGCCGCGCTTGCACCCCAGCGGCCCGGCACGCCCGACGCCTATGTGCTGACCATCGCGCTCGACAGCGATCCGGTCTTCGCCCGCGAGGCGCGCGAGGCAGCCAGGGTGCTCGCCGCGCGCTATGGTGCCGAGGGACGCTCGCTGATCCTTGCCGGGCCCGACGGGTCGCGCGACGATGCCCCCCACGGCTCGATTACCGCGCTGCGCCTCGCCCTCAGCCACTTGGGCACTCTGATGGACGGCAAGGAGGACGTGCTGGTGCTCTACACCACCAGCCACGGCAGCGACCTTGGCCTTGCCTATCACTGGGGCGACAGTGGCTACGGCGTGCTCAGCCCCAAGGGGCTGAGGGAGGCGCTCGCCGAGGCCGGGATCAGGCGGCGGGTGCTGATCCTCTCGGCCTGCTACTCGGGCGTCTTCGTCCCTGTGCTGGCGAGCCCCGACACCGCGATCCTCACCGCCGCAGCCAGCACCCGCTCGTCCTTCGGCTGCGTTGCCGAGAATGACTGGACCTTCTTCGGCGACGCGCTGATCAACCGCGCGCTGCGTCAGCCGGTCGGGCTCGAGGTGGCTGCACAGGCCGCCAGCCGCTCGGTCGCCGAATGGGAGGCCAAGGCGCGCTTCCTCGCCTCGCTCCCGCAGGTCAATATCGGGATGAACGCGCGAGGATGGCTCCCAGTGATCGAGGCGGGGATGCCGCGCGAGGTGTCGAAGCCGGTCGGCCGGCCGGCGTTCAAGGAGTAGGGAATGCCGCAGCCGTGCCGCACGGTCTTGACCTTGTGCGGACTCTATGTATCCAGTGGATACATAATCCACACGAGGCGATTCCCATGACCCCCTTCGATGCCCTCAAGGCCCAGCTCTCCGCAATCGTCCCCTTTGCGTCCTATGTCGGCGTGACCCTCGATGAGATCGGGGACGGCCGCGCCACGGCCACGCTCGAGCAGAGCCACAACACCTCGAATCACATCGCCACGATGCACGCCGGCGCGCTGTTCACGCTGGCCGAAGCGGCCTCGGGTGCGGCGATGGCGGGAATGTTCCTCGAACGCCTCGCGATGCTGCGCCCGGTCGCGGCGAGTTCGCCCATCGCCTATGTTCGTCCCGCCAAGGGCACGATCACCGCGCAAGCCGTGGTCGATGGCGACAAGGCCGCGTTGTTCGCCGCGCTCGACGCCGAGGGCAAGGTGCGCTTC
>JACESM010000202.1 GCA_013911835.1 Porphyrobacter sp.
CCCCGATCCCGCGCTCGCTGACGCTGGCGCAATATGGCGAGATGGACGTGAGCCGCCTCGATGAACTCCCGCCGGGGCGGCAGGCAATCGAAACGCTGGTGTTCCCGCAGGCGCGAATGGACGAGATTGTTGCCGGCGTCGAACGGCACCTTGCCAGCGGGCAACAGGCCTATTGGGTCTGCCCGATGGTGCGCGAACTCGACGGCGTTCCCGATCTGGCCGACATCGCTGCGGCGGAAGCGCGCTATGCCGCTTTAAAGGAGCGGTTTGGCAATGCGGTTGTACTGGTCCACGGCCAGCTCCGCCCCGAGGTCAAGGACGCCGCGATGGAGCGCTTTGTCACCGGCGAGGCCCGACTGCTGATCGCAACCACCGTGATCGAGGTCGGCGTTGATGTGCCCACCGCCACGCTCATGGTGATCGAGCAGGCCGAACGCTTCGGGCTCGCGCAATTGCACCAGCTGCGCGGCAGGGTGGGGCGCGGATCGCTCAAGAGCCGCTGCGTGTTGCTGCGCGGCGATGAACTGTCCGAAACGGGCAAGCGTCGGCTGGCGCTGATGCGCGAGACGCAGGACGGGTTCCGGATCGCCGAGGAGGATCTGGAACTGCGCGGCGGGGGCGAACTCCTCGGCACGCGGCAATCGGGCGAGGTGGGGTTCCGGATCGCCGATCTCGAACAAACCCAGCGCCTGCTGCCGGTGGCACACGGCGATGCGCGCCTACTGATGGAACGCGACGGCGGGCTGACCTCGCCGCGCGGAGAGGCAGCGCGGATGCTGCTCTACCTGTTCGAGCGCGATTGGGGCGTGCAGCTGCTGCGCGGGGGGTAAAAGCTGTCGAAAAATTGCTGTGTTAAAGAGACGTTTGCAACTTGCGGTCTAAGCTTCGCCCACTGTCGAAAGGGGTGTGCATCGTGTCGGACGTCTATTTTTCGCGGGCCAAGGTCGCCCTGGGGCTGCTCGGCAGCGCCGGAATGTTCTGGCTCGGCGTGTGGGTGCTCACGCTTGGCGGCCTCAAAGCCATGCTGGCTGGCGGCATCCTCGCGATAAGCTTTGCCTACTTGCTGGTCTATTTCGCGCGCTACCTGCTCGACAACAAGATCCTGTCGGTCGGGGCGACGGGGATCGAGTTCCACGGCATGGTCTCGACCCGCCGCCTTCGCCTCGACCAGATCGCGAACATCATGGTTGAGACCCAGAAAGTGAATGGTGTCACCACCCGCACGCTGGTCATTGTGCCGCACGAAGGGCACGGCGGGACTATCAAGTTTGCCGAACGTTGGCTCGAAAAGCGCTTCGGTGGGTGCGAGGGCGTCGCCGATCTGATCGCCAATGGCGCGCCCGATCCCGAGCCCTATCCCCTGCCGCGCCGCGCGCCGACGCCCCCGGCGGCAGCGCCCGCAGGCTGGCACGAGCGCGGCGGTCAGCCTTCCACACCCCCCGCAGCCCCGGCGCGCGCGGGCGGGTTCGGGCGCAAGGGGCTATAAGGCCCCTCGGATCAAGTCAGACGGACTGCTCCGTGCTCTCGCGCAGGAGCTTTTCGGCCCAGGCCTCGACCCCGCGGCTGATCACCTGCCAGGCTGCCTCGAAGGCGGCGGCATCGCCGTAATAGGGATCGGCCACCGGCTCGCCGCGCCGTCCTTCGACCGCATCGAGCAGCATCGCGAGGCGCGCCGTCCCGTCGCGTGGGGCCTTGCTGCGAAGACCTTCGAGATTGGCGCGGTCCATCGCGATGATGTGGGTGAAGCGGTAGAAATCGTCCCGCTCGATCTGGCGCGCGGCCTGATCGGCGATGTCGACGCCATGGTTTCGGGCGACCGTGATCGCGCGCGCATCGGGTCCCTGCCCCAAGTGGTAGGAAGCGGTTCCGGCCGAATCGACCAGCAACGAAAGGCCGCGCGCCTCCGCCGCCGCGCGGAACGCGCCTTCGGCCATCGGTGACCGGCAGATATTGCCGAGACACACGAACAGCACGCCTGTCTTGTGATCGATCCCCCGATGCATGGCGGGGGCGGTATTACAAATATTGCGCCCTGTCTACCGCCTATCTTGTTGGTTTCATGTGAAACATCATGCCAGATGTGTGACGGGCATCACAGACGGGGGCGGGCGGGGCTGATGGCGCGGAGTCGGTTTGGCCGCAAGGACGCGCGCGCCGCCGCAATCAGGCCGCCGCCTCACCGAGTGGCGTGGTGCTCGCAAGCACTTCCTCGGTGATGCGGCGGATATTGACCTTCGCCTTCAGCCGCGCGCCGAGCAGCGCGATCCCGCTCACCTTGCGCTGCACGAACAGCGTTTCGATGGGAGGGAAGGCCCAGGTGTCCTTGTCCTGCGCGATCGCCCAGCCTTCCTCGCGCAGCAGCGGGATGAAGGCACGGTCGCCGAAGTCGAAGGGCGCATCGGCGCGCATTTCGCCCACCACGATGTCGATCATGCGGTTCACCCGTTCGGGATGCTTTTCGGCAACGATCGGCATCATGAACCCGGCTTCGATCGTGGCCGCGAGCACGTCTTCGGCATTCCCGCGCAGACCGGCCGCGAGCATCTTGCGATAGCCGTTTGCCACCACCGGATCGACCGGGCGGCAGGCGCCGAAATCGAGCAGCACGATCTCGCCGGTCTCGCGCCGGTAGCGGAAGTTGGCGAAGTTGGGATCGGTCTGCATCACGCCAAGATCGAACAGCTCGCGCGCGACCAGCCGGATCAGTCGTGCGAACACCGCGTCGCGGCGCTCGGGGTTTTCGTTGCCGAGCTCCTCGATGCTGACGCCCTCTTCAAAACTCATCGCCAGGATCGAACCGCGGGTCAGCCCCTCGTGCAGACGCGGGACGACGAATCCCGGCGTGCCCGCGAGCATGGCGCGATACATCGCCATCTGCGCACCCTCGCGCTCGTAGTCCGCCTCTTCGCGGAGCTGCTGCTTGGCGGCGGCCATCAGCTTGTCCATCTCGAGCTCGGGCGGGGCGAAACCGGCGACCTTGAGCAGGGTCATGACATTGTCGACATCGCTGTCGATAGACTTGGCGACGCCCGGGTATTGCACCTTGATCGCCAGCTCCTCTCCATCGCGGGTGAGGGCCTTGTGGACCTGACCGATGGAGGCGGCGGCGATCGGGCGGGGGTTGAACCAGCGGAACTGCTTGCGCCACTCAGACCCCCATTCGGCGCGCAGCACCTGGTCGAGCTGCTTGGTCGGCATGAAATTGGCCTGATCGCGCAAGGTCGCGAGGATTTTCGAGAGCTCCTCGGGCAGGAAGTCGCCCGCATCGAGACTGATCATCTGCCCCATCTTCATCGCCGCGCCGCGCAGGTGTGAGAGGCGGTCGGTCATGCGCTGGACATTGCCGGGGGTGAGGATCAGGTCGCGCGGGCTGATGCCTTCCCCGCTCGCGAGCCGCCGCGCGCCTTCAGCCACCATCCCGCCCGCAACACCGCCAACCAGCCGCCCGAAGGTGCCCAGCCGCGCTACCCGGCCCGCAGGCACGGCCCGCTGGCGGGCGCGATCTTCGGGGCGGTCGGCGAATTCGGGGGTCTGGTCGTCGTCGGACACGGGGGGTGGTGGCTTTCCGCAGAGGGGAGAAGGGTATGAAGGCTAACGGTCAGGCAGGTTCGTCGTTCCCCTCTCACGAGATGCACAGGCCCCCGTCGACCGGGAGGCACTGCCCGGTAATGTAATCCGAATGGGGCGAGGCAAAGAACACCGCGAGGCCCTCGAGCCCCGCGTGGTCCCCCGGACGGCGCAGCGGGATGCGGCGGCTCATCCATTCGGCGAATTTGGGATCGGCCTTGGCGGTGATGTCGGTCTCGTAGAAGCCGAAGAGGAGGGCATTGGCGGTGATCTGATAACGCGCCAGCTCGAAGGCGGCGGCGCGGGTGAGGCCGTTGAGGGCCGCCTTGGAGGCGGCGTAGTCGGAGCTGCGGTTGACCCCCATGATCGACTGGCCGGATGAGGTCGCGATCAGCTTGCCGCCGGGCTCGCCGCCCTTGGCGCGGTCGATCATGTGGCGCGTGACATGCTTGTAGACCAGCGCCGCGCCGCGCGTGTTGACCGCGAGGGTATGGTCCCAGCCTTCCGCGGTGATGTTGGGGATGGCCGTGCCCGCGCCGGATATGCCGGCATTGGCGAAGCACACGTCGACCCTGCCGAACACATCGAGCGTCATGGCCATGGCGTCTTCAATGTCGTCTTCCAATGCAATATCGCATTGCGTGACCAGCGGCCGACCCCGATCAAGCGCATAAAGCTCCTCAAAGGCTGCATTATTTTTGACCGCATTGCGCGCCCAGATCGCCACGTTGGCGCCTGCCTTGGCAAGCCCGCGCGCCATGGCCAGACCAAGGCCGCCATTGCCGCCGGTGATGACGGCCGTGCGGCCGGTGAGATCGAACAGTTCCATGGCCGCTCAAGTGGCCCAAAGCCGCCTCGTCCGCAAGCCGCGCGGGAACCCTTGGCGAGCCTCGCGATTTGCCCTCCCATGGACGGACAAACTTCGCTCTCCCCGGCGGCCCGCGCGCTCGGCTACGCCGGGCTGCTGCCGCAGATCTTCTGCCTGGCTATGATCGTCACAGGTCACGAGTGGCGCTATGCGGCGCTTGCGGGGGGCTATGCCTATGCGGCGGCGATCTTCAGCTTTCTGGGCGGGGTGTGGTGGGGTCAGGCCATGGCAAGCGGGCGCGCGACCACCGGCGCTTACATTCTTGCTGTCATGCCCAGCCTGATCGCGGTGGCCTTGTTCCTGCCCTGGAGCTTCGGTTGGGAGTGGCCGGGGCCGGCACTGCTCTATCTCGGCGCGCTGATCCTCGCTTCGCCGCTGGTTGACCGGACGCTGGGGTTTGCTGCGCCTGACTTCCTGCGCCTGCGCTGGCACCTTTCGATCGGGCTCGGCGGGCTGACCATCATTATCGGTCTGATTGCGCCGCAGATCATCTAGCCGTTGTGGCGCACAGGCGGGCGAGGGTGCGTCGTTTGCAATGAATTAACCAACGCAGCCTAGGGAGAAGCTTGGGTTTCCCCACGGGATGACGCGTTTGATGATCGCATCGCTTAAGTCTTTGGCCGACAGGATGCGGCGCTTCTTCGGTTCGTCCGGGGGGCAGGAGGCCGTGCTCAACGCCGGACTGGACCGCCGTTCGGGCGCGAACCTGCTGCGCCGCAAGCGCATGAAGGTGGCGCTAATCGCGATCCTGTTCGGGGTGGTCTCGGGGGTGGTCGACCTGCCATTGCCTGCCGAGGACGCGCTGCGGCTGGCCCGGGCGCAACTGCGGATGCGCCCCGCGTCGCAGGATATCGTCATGATCGCGATCGATGATTCCACGCTCAATGAACTCGGTCAGCCCTTGCCCAACCGGCATCAGGATAGCGAGCTTCTCGAACGGCTTGTGCAAGCCGGGGTCAAGCGTATCGTATTCGATCGTGCCCACGCCGATCCCGCGACGCCGGCGAGTGATGCGGAGTTTGCACAAACGCTGGCAAAGCACCGCGGCAAGGTGTGGCTGTCAATGGCACCGGGCCATCAGACGGGATTTCAGGCTAGCGAGCCTATCCTGCCCCATCCGTCATTCCGCAGCATAACCCAGCAAGCGTCGATGGTCAGCTTCTTCACCCCCATCGGCTTGTCCATAATCATACCGACCGAGATCGAATTCAAAGGCACTAGATATCGTTCGATCTCCGCTGTGCTCGCCGATTATCGCGGCGAGATGGCACGATACCGGCCAGACTATGCATTCACGCTGAATTCTATCCCGACCTATAGCTACATCGATGTCTTGCGCGGAC
>JACESM010000203.1 GCA_013911835.1 Porphyrobacter sp.
TGTCGGTGCTGGTGAAGCGCATTCCGGTCGCGCGGGCGGGCGGGATGGAGGCGGTGCGGGTTGGCCCCAATGCCTGGCGGCTGGTCGCCGCGCCGCGTCGCTCGGTTTCGCGGCCTCGCCCAGAGCGGCAGGCGCGCGTGGTCCGCGTCGCCGCGACCGTCAGCGGGCCCCCTCCCGAGGCCGAGAGCCCCCCGATCATCGTCACCGCCACCAAGCGCGACCTCACCTATGCCGAGACCCCGGGGCAGGTGACCCTGCTCGATGGCGCGCGGCTGGAAGCGGGCGGGGTGGGCGGCACCGAAAAGATCACGCAGCGCGCCGCCACCGTCAGCTCGACCTATCTCGGCAGCGGGCGCAACAAGCTGTTCATCCGCGGCATCGCGGATTCGAGCTTCACCGGGCCGACACAGGCGACCGTGGGCCAATATTTCGGCGACCTGCGCCTGTCCTACAACGCCCCCGATCCCGACCTCAGGCTGTCCGACATGGAGCGGGTCGAGATCCTCGAAGGGCCGCAGGGCACGCTCTACGGCGCGGGTTCGCTCGGCGGGATCATCCGGCTGGTGCCGCGCGCGCCGGAGCCGGGGGAAACCAGCCTCGTGATCTCGGGCGGGGCGAGCGCGGTCACCCAGGGGGAACCGGGCGGCGATGCCCATGCGACCATGAACCTGCCGCTCGCAGGCGAAACCGCGACCTTGCGCCTCAACCTCGATGCGGCAACGCTGGGCGGCTATATCGACAAGCCTGTGATCGGCCGGCGCGATGTAAACCGCACCGCGATCCTGTCGGGCCGCGCGGCGCTGCGGTTCGATCTCGCGCCCGATTGGCAGGCGGATGTGATCCTGCTCGGGCAGGACACCCGCGCTGACGACAGCCAATATGCCGACCGCGCCGGACGCCGCCTCGAAAGCTCGGCCGCGGTGACCGAGGGCTCGGCCGCGCAATACGGGCAGGCGCAGCTGGTGGTGAGCGGGCGGATCGGGGAGGTGCAGATCAAGTCCTCGACCGGGATCGGCGCGCAGGACCTCACCGAACGCTACGATGCGACCGCGCCCGGCGGCCCCGCGCGATTGTTCCGCCAGCGCAACCAGATGCGGATGATCGCCAACGAGACGCGGGTGTGGCAGCCGGTCGGTCCGCGCGGCTTCGGCTGGGTGCTGGGCACCAGCATCATCGACAACCGCAACACCGTGACCCGCAGGCTCGGCGAAGTCGGTGAGGCAGGCGCGGCCGCGGGCATCGCCCAGAGCCTCGCCGCCACCAGCGATGCCCGCGCGCTGATCGCGGCAATCCCCACCGCCACGGGCGTGCGCAACACCGTGTTCGAGATCACGGGCTATGGCGAGGCGAGCTACCGTGTCCTCCCCTGGCTGACGCTGGCGGCGGGCCTCAGGGTGACCAATGTCGAGCTTGGCGGGGCGGGCGAGGATGTCCTGCCCGACTTCGCCCTCGCCGTGCAGGCCCGCGCGATCACCGCCACGCGGCGCGAGACGGCTGTCCTGCCCTCGGCTTCGGCGCTGCTCGACATCGGCGAGAGGGCGCGCGCCTATCTGCGCTACCAGGAGGGCTTCCGCCCCGGCGGCCTTGCGGTGGCGGGCGATTTCGTGCGGCAGTTCCGCTCCGACCATGTGCGAACAGTGGAGCTGGGCGGCGGCTGGGGCGAGCCGGGGCGCGGCGACTTCGACCTCTCGGCGAGCCTTTCCTACACCCGCTGGCGCGACATTCAGGCCGATTTCATCGATGTCGGCGGCCTGCCCTCCACCGCCAATATCGGCAATGGCGAGATCTGGGCGGCGAGTGTCTCAGGCTCGGTCCGCATCGCGCCCGGTCTGCGTGCCGAGGCCGGAGCCACCCTCAATGACAGCAAGGTCGACGAGCCGGTGTTCTTCGCGCCGACGCAGGTTTCGCTGGCGGGCTTCGATCTTGTCGCTCCGGCCGGGGCCGATGCGAGCGCGCGCTTCCTAGCCGCGCCGCGCTTGTCGCGCATCCCCAACATCGCGCGCTTCTCGGGAAGGGCGGGGCTGCAATGGCGGCGCGAGTTCGGCAACGGCACCGCGCTGACGGCCGATGCCTGGGTGAGCTATGTCGGCACATCGCGCCTCGGGGTGGGGCCGGAGCTGGGCGATTTGCAGGGCGATTACCTCGACAGCGGGGCGATTGTCCGCTGGGGCCGGGATAACGCCGGGCTGACGCTATCGGTCACCAATATCGCAGGGAGCGAGGGCAACCGCTTCGCGCTCGGCACGCCGTTCGCCACGGGCCGCGCGCAGATCACCCCGTTGCAGCCGCGCACCATCCGCATCGGTTTCGACGCGCGCTTCTGAGTTTTTTCATTTCTCCATCAAGGCAGGCCCGCGGGGGCTCCGTCTCTTGGTCAACAGGACCAGGAGGACCCCCTTGCTCAACCCCCGCTTGCTTTTCGCCGGAACCGCGCTTGCCACCATCGCCGCGCCGTTTGTTGCATCGAAGCTTTCCGCGCAAACCGTCATCAACACCGCGCGCACCACGCCAGTCGTCACCTCGACGGTCAACGGCGGCCAGCCCGCCGATGTGCGGATCGAAAGCGCCGGATCGGTCACCGTCACCAGCGGCACCGCGGTCACGGTCGATAGCAACAATTCGGTGACCAATGCCGGCAACATCACGATCAGCAATGCCGACAACGCGACCGGCATTCTGGTGACCGGCGCGCGCACCGCCAACATCACCAATTCGGGCACGATCACCATCGACGAGGCTTTTACAGCTACGGATACCGACAACGACGGTGATCTCGACGGGCCGTTTGCAATCGGCACCGGGCGCACCGCGATCCGCATCGACGGGCCGTTGACGGGCAACCTCGTTCATACGGGCACGATCGTGGTCGAAGGCAACAACTCGGCCGGCATCCGCGTCAGCGCGCCGATCACCGGGACGGTCACCATCGAGGGCCGGACCACCGTCACCGGCAACAACTCCGTCGGCGTGGCGCTTGATGATGTGTCGGGCAATGTGCGGCTGGCGGGCGAGATCACCGTGCGGGGCAGCGGTTCGCAAGGTGCGGTCCTGAGCGGCGACCTTGGCAGCGCGCTGCGCGTCCAGAGCACGATCACCGCGACCGGCTATCGCAACACCACGCTGCCGTCCGATACCTCGCGGCTCGATGCCGACGATCTGCTGCAAGGCGGCAGTGCGCTGGTGATCGAGGGCAATGTCGCGCGCGGGATCATCTTCGAGATCGCCCCGACCGACACCGTCTCCACCGACAATGACGAGGACGACGACGGGATCGAGGATGCGCGCGAGGGCAATACCCGGATCGTCGCCTTTGGTGCGGCGCCCGCAGTGCAGATTGGCGGCGCGAGCGATATCGCCATCGGGGCGACGCAGGGCACGGCGAACCAGTTCGGCATCGTCATGGCCGGCACGATCCTGGGCGACGGCGTCTATCAGGGCGTGAACGCCACGGGCATGCGGTTCGGCGGGCGCGGCGGGGATGTAAGCATCGCCAACGGCATCCAGATCAATGGCCAGATCGGCGCGACCTCGCGCGGCGGCAATGCGACCGCGGTCGAGCTTGCCGCCGGAGCCTCGACCCCGGAGCTGCGCAATGCCAACACCATCGCCGCCACGGTGAGCGGCACGACTGGCACGGGCACGGCGAGCGCGGTGCTGATCGGCGCAGACGCCGCGCTCCCCACCTTGCGCAATGCGCGCAGCATCACCGCCACCACCATCACCACCGGCAGCGCCTTTGCGATCCGCGACCTTTCGGGCACGCTCGGACTGATCGAGAACAGCGGGACCATCAGCGCGACCGGGGCTGACGCAACCGCGACCCGCAATGTTGCCATCGACCTTTCGGCCCGCACCGGCGACAGCATCGTGCGCCAGACTGCGGTCGCAGCGGGCACCACCGCGCCGAGCATCACCGGCGACATCCGCTTCGGCAGCGGTTCGGACCTGCTCGAACTGCTCGACGGCGGCTTTGCCGGCAATGTCAGCTTTGGTGCGGGCACCAACCGCCTGAGCCTTAGCGGCGATGCGGTGATGGTCGGCAATGCCGATTTCGGCGGCGGCGCGGGCACGCTGAGCCTTGCGGGCACGGCGGCTTTCTCGGGCAGGCTCCTCAACGCACAGAATGTCGCGGTCAATCTCGGCGGCGGTTCGCTGGCGCTTCAGGGGCCGACGAGTATTGCCAGCCTCGATGTCGGCGCAAACGGTCTGATCGGCGTGACGCTCGGCGGGGCGGCGGGCAACAGCACCGCGATCACTGTCACCGGCGGGGCGAGCTTCGGCACCGGCTCCAGGATCGCCATCCGCCTTGCCGACATCAACTCGGCGGTGGGCACCTATACCGTCATCTCGGCAGGCAGTCTGACGGGTGCGAGCAACCTCACCGCGGATTCCGCGCTGGTGCCGTTCCTCTACAGGGCGGCGCTGGCCGTGAGCGGGACCAACGTCAATGTCGCGATCAGCCGCAAGGCCAATAACGAGCTCGGCCTCAACGCCTCGGAAGCGGCGGCCTTCGACGGGCTGTTCGCGGCGTTCAGCAGGGACAGCAGGGTCGCCGACCTGTTCCTCGGGATCAACAATGCCGAGGTGTTCCAGGCCTTCGTCGCCCAGACCCTGCCCGACCACGCCGGCGGCAGTTTCGCAGGGCTGAGCGAGGGGTTGCGCGCCTTCGACCGGCATTTCATGGACCCCAATTCCCCCTTCGACGAAGAGGGCAAGTTCCGGATCATCGCCGACTTCGCCAACTGGAATGTCGAGAAGGACCGCGGGCAGTCGGCCGCCTTCGACCTCACCGGTCTCGGGTTCCGGGGCGGTGCGGAATACCTTACCAAGCTGGGCGCCTTCGGAGTGACCGGCAGTTGGCTGTGGAACAAGTATGACAACGGGCCCTTCGACAATTCCGTCCTGTCCGACAGCTACGAGGTAGGCGCGCATTGGCGGGGGAAGTTCGGCCCCGTGATCGCCTTCGCGCGCGCCGGGACAGGCAAGGCCGACTTCTCGGGCAGCCGGGTCTTCGCGGGCGGCACGGGCACCAATGCGGCCAACTACACCATCACCCGCGACTGGAAGGGCGACTTCGTCACCGCGACAGCCGGGGCTTCGATCGAGGGCGGCGGGCAGTTCTTCTTCTTTCGCCCCTCGGTGGTGGTGGATTACCTGCGTCTGAAAGAGGACGGCTACACCGAAGCGGGCGGCGGCCCGGCGCTGAACCTGACGGTCGAGGAGCGGGCGAGCAAGGAAGTCGGCATCAACGGCGCAGTGGCGGTCGGCGCTGACCTGTTCGGCATGCAGGCGCGTGACCGCGGCTGGCTGCGGATCGAGGGCGAGGGCGGCTGGCGCGAATTGCTGACCAGCGACCTTGGCGCAACCCGCGCGCGCTACAACACCGGCCAGCAGTTCACCCTCACCCCCGAAGACCGCGACAGCGGCTGGTTCGCGCGCGCACGGGTGCTGGGCGGGGACGGCAGCTACAAGATTGCCGGGGAGGTCGGGCTGGAAGAGCAGTTCGGCAATATCGGCTATGCTTTGCGCGCATCCATCCGCATTGGCTGGTGAGGTGAGCACTTCCCGCCCATCCTGACCCGCCCTGACGGAGCCGATTTTGGCCCAGCGCAAGGAACGACGAACGAGCCATGCCAACGCATAGTGAGCGAGGAGAGACGCCGCGGTGGGCCAAAATCGGCCCGCCCCTGCGGGGTCGCGTCAGGAAGCCCGCTGGCTGCGTCGCGACGCTTGCCCGGGGGCCGACAGGCCCGCGCTGCGCGCCACTC
>JACESM010000204.1 GCA_013911835.1 Porphyrobacter sp.
GGTCAGCATGACACTCATGCCCTGGGCGGCGCAGGTCTGGGCGATGCCGGTGCCCATCTGACCGGCGCCGATGACGGCGATGTTGCGCATGGGGCTGGTCATGGGGAGTCGGTTCCTTCGCAGGTGCAGCAAGGCTGCCGCCCTAGCGAGGAACGCAGGTCTTGCCTAGCGATTAGCGCGCTAGCGATTTTGGCCGGGAACCCACTTCACGTCCGCGCGGCCATCGTTGTTCGCCACCCGGGCGAGGACGAAGAGCAGGTCGGACAGGCGGTTGATATAGGCGAGCGCGGCCGGATTGACCGCATCCTCGGCGGCCAGCATCACCATCGCGCGCTCGGCGGCGCGGGTGGTGGCGCGGGCAACATGGACGCGCGCGGCCGCCTCGCTCCCGCCGGGCAGGACGAAGCTGGTGAGCGGTTCAAGCCGCTCGTTGAGCGCATCGATCTGTGTCTCGATCCACTCCGGCTGGCTGGGGACGATGCGCAGCACCATCTCGGACGGAGTGAAGTCGCCATCGGCCGAGGGCGTGGCGAGGTCGGCGCCAAGGTCGAACAGGTCGTTCTGGACCCGGGTCAGGAGCGCCCTCTCGGCCACGCCTTCGAGCGCGCAGATGGCAAGGCCGATGGCGCTGTTCGCCTCGTCCACCAGCCCCATCGCCGCGATGCGCGCGGAGTGCTTGGGGCAGCGCGAGCCATCGACGAGGCCCGTCGTCCCGTCATCTCCGGTGCGGGTGTAGATCCGGTTGAGCTTGACCATCGCGTGAAGGGCTTAGCGCGAAACCGCCAGAAGGATCGCGACCACCGCGATCGCCAGCCCCTGATACTTGATGCGCGCGAACATCGCCTTGTTCTGGGCGAGCTGCATGTCGGTCGCGGTGCTGCCCTCCCCGGTCTCGAGGTCGATTTTGGTTGTCTGGAGGAAGGCGATGATGCCCTTGACCAGCGAGAAGGCGGTAAGGCCCATGAGGATCAGGAGCGCGGGGATGAGGACATAGGTCATGCGTGTCTAAATGGACCTTGGGGCCTCAGGTTCCAAGTGCCAAAAGTTGCATCCTGAGTTGTGCGGCAAGCACGCGCCCGTCCTCACCCCCTTCGCGCCGCTCTGCCAGCGCGGGCGAGCCGCGGCGTTTGGCGAGTTTTTCGCCGTCGTCCCCAAGCAGCAGCGGGTGGTGGTGCCAGCGCGGCACCGGAAGCCCGAGCAGGGCTTGCAGCGTGCGGTGGACATGGCTCGCGGCGAAAAGGTCGGCCCCGCGGGTGACCAGCGTCACGCCGTCCGCCGCATCGTCGAGCGTGACGGCGAGGTGGTAGGAGGCGGGCAGGTCTTTTCTCACCAGCACGACATCGCCGAGGCCCGACAGGTCGACGCGCTGGGGGCCTGCCAGCGCATCCTCCCACACCAGCGGTCCGGTTGCCGTCACCGCTTTGTCCGAATCGAGCCGCCATGGCGCCGGGCGCGCGGGATCGGGCGCGCGGTGCTTGCAGGTGCCGGGGTAGATCAGGCCGTCTGCTCCCGGCAGTGCGCCTGCCGCCTCGATCTCGCTGCGGGTGCAGGTGCAGGGGTAGAGCAGTCCACGCTGCCGCAGCGCCTCGGCGGCGGCGGCATAGCGGGCGAGACGGGTGGACTGGGCGGGCACCTCCTCCCATTCCAGCCCCAGCCATTCCAGATCGCGGCGGAATTCTGCGGCCAGTTCCGGGCGCGAGCGCGGCCCGTCGATATCCTCGATCCGCAGTAGGAACCGCCCGGCGCCGGCTTGCGCCAGATCATGCGCCACGATCGCCGACAGCGCATGGCCCAGATGCAGGTGCCCGTTGGGGCTCGGCGCGAAACGGGTCACGGGCGGGGCGGGGCTCTCCATCGCAAAGGCCCATGCCACAGGACATTTTTATGCGCTATCCACAGCTCATGCACAGCCTGTCCCTGTGGATAGCCACCCTGTCACGGGTTTGACTCTTTGCCCTGCCACGTCAGGATAGAGGTCAATCAGGGAGGAACGCGCGTCGTGTTCAATGCCGAACTGATCGAGAGAGTGGCGAAGTTCCGCGGGATCGACGAGGATCCGACGCGTAACCTGTCGGCCTGCCCGGCGCTGGTGCTCAACGCCGATTACACCCCGCTGTCCTATTACCCGCTCAGCCTGTGGCCGTGGCAGACCGCGATCAAGGCGGTGTTTCTCGACCGCGTGGATATCGTTGCGAGCTATGACCGCGAGGTGCATTCGCCCAGCTTCGACATGAAGATCCCGAGCGTCATCGCGCTCCGGCAATATGTGAAGCACAGCGAGTTTCCCGCCTTCACCCGCTTCAACGTGTTCCTGCGCGACCGCTTCCAGTGCCAATATTGCGGGAGCCACGATCACCTGACCTTCGATCACGTGGTGCCGCGCCGTCTCGGCGGGCGCACCACGTGGGAGAACATCATCACCGCCTGCGCACCCTGCAACATGAAGAAGGGCGGGCGCACTCCCAAGCAGGCCGCGATGCCGCTCCACCAGGCACCGATCCGCCCGACGAGCTGGCAGCTGCAACAGGCGGGCAAACTCTTCCCGCCGGGCTACCTCCACGAAACCTGGCGCGACTGGCTGTACTGGGACGTCGAGCTGGAGGCGTGAGGCGTGTTGGGAAGGTGACAAAGGTTTCACCCTGTCAACTTCCCTACTTTCCCTATTTCCGTCTCTTTCCATAAGCTTGCCGTCCGGATACGGGCCGGACGGACACGGAAACCGGAGAGCTAAAACTCGCGCCGCGACGCGGTGAGCTATCCCTGACCGACAATGCGAAAGAACAGGCTGCAGGTTAGCGCGCGCCAGGCCTGTAGGAAATGGCTGGATTGGCCGTCGCCGGGCCAAAAGCCGCCGTTCGGCTATCGCCCCCTCAGCGGCCATCAATCAGACGCGATGATGATATTACCCGGATATAATTGACTCTATTTTCATCCGGGTATAATCCGGCCTCTCAGGAGGCAATCGAAGATGACGAATTTCACCGCTTTTCTCGCTCACGAGCGGGTCGCCTCTGGCACGCGCGATGAGGTCCAAAGGCAAATCCTGTCGGACTTGGCGGAGCACAAGGACTCCATCCTCGTACTCGATGACGAGACCGGGCGGGTGACGGACCTCGATTTTCGCGGAACAATGGCAGGGAATGCGCCGCAGCCTGTCGGGCGCCCGAAACTGGGCGTTCAAGCGCGAGAGGTGACGTTGCTTCCGCGCCACTGGGATTGGCTCTCTCAGCAAAGTGGCGGCGCTTCGGCTACACTTCGACGCCTCGTGGATGCGGCACGCTCACAAGGGCGCACTGTCCGTGAGCGCCAAGACGCGGCCTATCGGTTCATGCAGGGCCTGTGCGGCGATATGGAAGGCTACGAGGAGGCGCTGCGCGCGCTTTACCGTTCTGACAGCACCATGTTTGCATCCGCCATTGCGCACTGGCCCCAAGACGTGCGGCTCTACATCGACTGCCTGCTGGGCGCAGGTGCCGGCAATCAGGAAGCAAATTGATGCGCGTCGCCACTTGCCGCTGCGGCAGCCTTAGAGCCAATTGCTCAGGCGAGCCCCTCAGACTTTCAGTCTGCCACTGCCGGGCCTGCCAGCAACGGACCGGGAGCGCCTTTTCGGCACAAGTCCGCTTTCCCGTAGACGCCGTGACTGTTGAGGGGAACTGGCTTGAATTTGTTCGGACCGCTGACAGTGGACGCGAGGTCACTTACCGGTTTTGCGCGCGCTGCGGATCGACGGTGTCCTATATGATCGATGCGTGGCCAGACCTGATCGCGGTCCCTTTGGGCCTTTTCGATGCGGCAGATTTTCCGCATCCCGCATATTCGATATACGAGAAAAGCAGGCAGCCCTGGGTCAACATCACTGGCGCTGAAACCCAGCATCATCCGTAGTGAGCTGACCTTCAGCTTCCCACCCACTTGCCGTCATTCGCGCAAGCGCTGCGCGTCTCCGAAAGCGGACAGGCTGGGGATGATGCACCCTTGAGCTGACGACAACGCGCCCCCCATCCGTTGCAATTCCATGACGCATCGCTAGGCGGGCTGTGTCTGCGCCAACGGGGATTCGCGTTTCCATGAAGATCATGTCCGGCAATTCGAACCTGCCGCTCGCCCGCGCGATCGCGGCCTATCTCGAAATCCCGCTCACCGACGCCAGCGTGCGGCGGTTCTCGGACGAGGAAGTCTTCGTCGAAATCCACGAGAACGTGCGCGGGGAGGACGTCTTCGTCGTCCAGCCGACCAACTTCCCGGCGAACGACAACCTGATGGAATTGCTGATCTGCATCGACGCGCTGCGCCGCGCCTCGGCCAAGCGGATCACCGCAGTGGTGCCCTATTTCGGCTATGCGCGGCAGGACCGCAAACCCGGGCCGAGAACCCCGATCTCGGCCAAGCTGGTGGCGAATCTGATCACCGAAGCCGGGGCCGACCGGATGCTGGCGGTGGATCTTCACGCCGGGCAGATCCAGGGCTTCTTCGATATCCCGACCGACAATCTTTATGCCGCGCCCGTGATGGCCGCCGACATCCAGGCGCGTTACGGCGACCAGCAGCTGATGGTGGTCTCGCCCGACGTCGGCGGCGTGGTGCGCGCCCGCGCGCTCGCCAAGCGGCTCGACAACGCCCCGCTCGCGATCGTCGACAAGCGCCGTGATCGTCCGGGCGAGAGCGAGGTGATGAACATCATCGGCGATGTCTCCGGGCGGCACTGCATCCTGATCGACGACATCGTCGATTCGGGCGGCACGCTGTGCAACGCGGCCGAGGCGCTGCTGGAAGGCGGCGCCAAGTCGGTCGCGGCCTATATCACCCACGGGGTGCTGTCGGGCGGCGCGGTGGCGCGCATCAACGGGTCGAGCCTCAAGGAGCTGGTGATCACCGATTCGATCCGCCCGACCGAGGCCGCCGAAGCCTCCGACCGCATCCGCATCCTCCCCATCGCCCCGCTGGTGGGCGAGGCGATCCGGCGGATTGCGGACGAGAGTTCGGTCTCGAGCCTCTTCGACTGAGCCTCGTCATTGCGAGCCGCAGGCGAAGCAATCCATGGACGGATGCTTCATCGTCAGGCAACGGCAGCGCATGGGTGGCCGCGTCGCCTTCGGCACCTCGCAATGACGAGAGAATGATGTTCGATCCCGTCGAAGTCCGCCTCCTCCTGATTGAAGCCGCCCGCGCGCGGCAGACCTTCACCTATGGCGCGCTGCTGGGCATTCTCGGCCACACCTTCACCCGCCCGCTGATGCGCCACCTGTGCAAGGTGCTCGACCGGATCGACGAGGACGGGCGCGCCGGCGGCGAACCGGGGCTTGCGGTGCTGGTGGTGCGGCAATCGGATGGGCTGCCGGGGCAGGGCTGGTTCGTCAGCCGCACGGGCGTCTACGCCGATCTCCCGCTGGAGTGGGAGGGCACCCAAGCGCGCCGCTACACCGAGGCTCGACAGGCCGAAGCCTTCGATTACTGGTCTGCACATGACCGCATCTGAAGACCGCAACCGCTCCCTGCGCGGGCTCCATCTGGCGAGCGGGCTGCTGATCGCGGTCTTCGCGGTGCTGCATATCGGCAACCACCTCGCGATGTTCGCCGGGCAGGCGGCGCATATCGCCGCGATGGAGGCACTTCGGCCCATCTATCGCAACCTGCTGGCCGAGACGCTGCTGATGCTGGCGCTCGCCTTCCAGCTTTCGAGCGGCCTCGCGATGATCTGGCGCAC
>JACESM010000205.1 GCA_013911835.1 Porphyrobacter sp.
GCCTCGAGCGTCTCGTCCACCAGATCGCCGTGATCGAGGCTGCGGAAATAGGCGAGCGCGTCCTCGCGGCTGTCCTGCATCCCGGCCGCGCGCATCCGCGGATTGTCCGCCACCCAGATCACCCCGCCCGAAATCGCCGAGGTGCCGCCGACGCGGTCCCAGCGTTCGATCAGGGCGACCTTCGCGCCAGCCTCGTGCGCGGCCAGCGCGGCGGCCATGCCGGATGCACCGGTCCCGAGGATGATGACGTCCACTTCGTTCATGTCCCAGATTAGACGCCTTCCGGCCCGCGAGGGGCAACCCGTCATTTTGGCAAGGTGCGCGCCTGCCCCTGTACCGCTACCCACGAGGGCAAAGGAGAGAACACATGAAACTCGCAGGAAAAATCGCCGCGATCACCGGGGGCACGGCGGGCATGGGGCGCGGGATCGCCGAGGCGTTCCTCGCCGAGGGCGCGAGCGTCGCGCTGTTCGCGCGCAATGCCGAGAAGGGCGCGAAGGTGCTCGAGGAATTGGGTGCAGGCGACCGCGCGATCTTCATTGCGGGCGACGTGATGCAGCAGGGCGACCTCGAAGGCTTCGTCGATCAGGTGATCGCCCATTTCGGCACGCTCGACATTCTGGTGAACAACGCGGGCGGGGCGGGCGACTTGCAGCCGCTCGTCAACCTCTCCGACCACGCCTTCGACGAGGCGATGAAGTGGAACGTCTATTCGACCTTCTGGGCCACCCGCCGCGCGCTGCCGACCATGCTCGAAAAGGGCAAGGGGCGAGTGATCAACATCTCATCGATGGAGGGCAAGCACGGCAAGGCGGTGCTGACCGCCTATTCTGCCGCCAAGCACGCGGTGAACGGCATGACCAAGAGCCTCGCGCGCGAAGTCGGCGCGGCGGGCGTCACGGTCAACGCGATCTGCCCGGGGATCGTCATCACCGACATCATCAGGAACAACGGCCCCGCAACGGCGAAAGCGATGGGCATGGAGTTCGAGGAGATGATCGACCTCTTCGCCTCCGAAGCCGCGATCAAGCGCCCGAACACGGTCGAGGAGGTCGCCGCCGTCGCAGTGCTGCTCGCCAGCGAGGCGGGCGGCGGGATCACCGGCCAGCAGATCAGCGTCGACGGGGGGACGGCGCAGTATTGAGCGGGGCGTTGCGCAGTCGTTGCGCGGTGGTTGCCGGTTCGTCACCGCCCCGTCTGATGTTCCACGTGAAACACCGACGGGGCGTTTCGCTTACCCCTGCAGCTTCGCCATCGCCGCCCCGATCGCTGCAGCGACGTCCCCGGCTTGCGGATTGCCGCGCATGATCAGCCCGCCATTGGGCTGGATATTGGCGCCCGTGACATAGGCCTGATCGGTGCTCAGCCACAGGCAGGCATGGGCGACATCTTCGACCGTGTTGAGCCGTCCCATCGGGTAGCGCGGAAGGAAGGCGTCGGTCAGGCCCGGCACCTGGAAACTTGCGTGGGTCATCGGGCTGTCGGTGAAGGCGGGGGAGACCGTGTTGGCCTTGATCCCCAAGTGCCCGTAATCATTGGCGACGCACTCGATCAGCGCCTCGGAGCCGCGCTTGGTGCCGATATAGGCCGCGTGGTTGGTGATGATCGCCTTGGTCGTGGCCGAGGACAGCGAGATCAGCGAGCCGCCGGTGGGGGCCTGCGCGCTCATTACACGCACGAAGGCCTGCAGGAAGTGGTGCACGCCCTTGAACTGCAGGTCGACGATCTGGTCGAGCTGCTCGTCGGTGATCTCCTCGAGGCTCGCGAGCAGGCCCCAGCCAGTGGTGTTGATCGCGATGTCGACCCGCCCGAAGGTCGTTGCCGCCTGGTCGGCCATCGCATTCACCTCGGCGCGGCTGGTGATGTCGCAGAGGGTATATTCCCCAGCGATCTCGTCGGCCAGCGCGGCGAGCGGGCCTTCCTTGCGGCCCGCGACCATCACCTTCGCGCCTTCGGCTGCGAACAGGCGGGCGATGGTCTGGCCCATGTTGCCCTCCGACGCCGCGCCCAGAATGACGGCGCTCTTGCCCTCGAGTTGTCCCATCAGATGTCTCCTCTCTCGGGCGCGGAGTAACACGCCGCGCCCCGTCCCCACCCTTCCCAAAAGTGGGCATTGTCGGCGGCGCCCCTAGGGGCCGATAGCCGACCCCAACACGGGAGAGAGCAATGTTCACAGGACCCCTCGAAGATCGCGTGGCGATCCAGGAATTGAACGGCACCTATGCGGACGGCGTGGTGCGGATCGACAGCGACACCTGGGCGAGCGTCTGGGCCGAGGATGCCGACTGGGACCTGATGGGCCACCAGACCCACGGCAGGCAAGCGATCGTCACCTTCTGGAACGGGGCGATGAGCGGGCTGGAGGCAGTGAGCTTCCACTGCGTGCCGTGCATGATCGAAGTCACCGGCAACACCGCCAGGGCGCGGGTGCAGACGCAGGAGATCCTCAAGCCCAAGGACGGCAAGGCGCGCCATGTCGGCGGGCTTTATGAAGACGAGTTGGCGAAGATTGACGGGCAGTGGCTGTTCACTTCGCGCACATTCAAGATTATCGCCGAATTCGGTGTGGAAGGCTGATAACCATGGCAAAAATTCTGATCTCGGCGCAGATCGACCTTGATCCCGCGCAGCGCGACGAGGCGCTGCGCACCGCCCGCCCGCATATCGAGGCGGCATTGGCCGAGAAGGGCTGCATCCACTACGACTGGAGCGCCTGTTCGATGAACCCCGCCCGCGTCAACGTGTTCGAGGAATGGGAGAGCGAGGAAGCCCTCGCCGCCCATTTCCGCGATCCGGCCTATACCGGGATGCGCGATCATATCGGGCAGTTCGGGATCACCGCGGCGGTCAGCGCCAAGTACCGGGTTGACGCCGAGGGGCCGGTCTACAATGCCGAAGGCAACGCGACCGAGGCGTTTGACTGATCCTTCTCGGAGCCATCCTCGCGGGCGGACAGGCGCGCCGCTTCGGCAGCGACAAGGCGCAGGCGCTTTATGAGGGCGTACGCCTCATCGACCGCGTCGCCGCAGCGCTCGGCGCGCAATGCGCTAATGTGGTGGTGTGCGGGCGCGAGGAGCCCGGCTTCGTGTGCCTCCCCGATTGGCCGGAGGCAGGCCTCGGCCCGCTCGGCGGGCTGGCGGCAGCGCTGCGCCATGCCGGGGAGCGGGGGTTCTCCGGCGTGCTGTCGGCAGGGGTGGACGTGCCCGACCTGCCCTTCGATCTTGCCGTGACACTGGCGGGCGAGGGAGCGGCAATCATTGAGAGCCAGCCGGTTGTGGGGCGCTGGCCGGTGAGCGTCGGCCCGATGCTCGAGGAGTTTCTGGCGGCGGGCGGACGGTCACTTTACCGCTTCGCCGACCATGCCAGCGCGCGGCGAGTGGACTTCGCCGCGCCGCTGATGAACGTCAACCGGCCCGAAGACTTGCCCCCGGCTTGAGGCGTTACAGCTTCAGCAACTGCTTGCCCCGGTTCTGCCCAGAGAACAGCCGCTGCAAGGTGGTCGGCGCATTCTCGAAGCCGTGCTGGATGTCCTCCTGATACTTCAGCGCGCCGTCCTTGACGAAGCCCTCCAGCCGCTTGCGGATGCCGGGGAATTCGCTCGCCCAGTCGAGCACGATGAAGCCCGCCATCGTGCCGCGCCGGAAGACGAGGTTGAAGTAGTTCTCGGGCCCAGCGGGGAGCGAGCCGGTCTCGTAGCGGCTGATCCCGCCGCAGATCACCACGCGGGCATTGGTGGCGATGCAGGCGAGCATATCGTTGAGGATCTTGCCGCCCACGTTGTCGTAGATCACGTCCACCCCGCGCGGGCACAGCTCGCGGATTTGTTCCTTCACGCGGCCCGCCTTGTAATCGATCGCGGCATCGTAGCCCGCCTCCTTCACCAGCCAATCGCACTTGTCCTGCCCGCCTGCGATGCCGACCACCCGGCACCCGGCGATTTTGGCGAGCTGGCCGACGATGCTCCCCGTCGCGCCGGCCGCGCCGGAGACCAGCACAGTATCGCCCGCCACCGGCTTACCGACTTTGAACAGCCCGCAATAGGCGGTCAGCCCGGTCGTTCCGAGCACCGACAGCACGGCGGTTGGCGAGAGGTCGGTTTCGACTTTCGTCAGCTCCTTGCCGTCGGTGACGAGGTATTCCGTCCACCCCGTGGTGCCGAACACCATCTCGCCCACCGCAAAGCGCCCGCCGTTCGAGGCGACCACCTCGGCAATCCCGCTGCCGCGCATCACATCACCGATCGCCATCGGGGCGACGTAATCGGCGATGTTCTCCATCCAGCCCTTCTGCGCCGGATCGAAGCCGAGATAATGCAGCTTGAGCAGCATCTCGCCCGGAGCCGGGTCGCCCAATTCGGTCGTGACCAGCTTGAAATCATTCTCGATCTCGATCCCGCGGCCGCGCGGGTGTCCGTTGAGGAGCCATTGGCGGGTGGTGGTGGGCATCGGTCTCTCCTTTGTTGGCTTGCCCTATTGCGGGCGCGCCGCCCCGCTCTCCACGGACAAAAGTGTCAGTCGAGCGCTTCGGGCCCTGTGGTAGTCTCCTATCCAAAGGGAGAGCATCATGGGCATCCAGACTCACAAGACCTTCTGCCGCTTCTGCCACGCCAATTGCGCGATGGAGGTCGACGTTGCCGACGGGAAGGTCGTCGAGGTGCGCGGCGATCCCGACGATCCGGCCTTTGGCGGTTACACCTGCATGAAGGGCCGCGAGCTGCCCGACAGCCACAATTCGGAAAACCGCCTGCACCATTCGCTTGTGCGCAATGCGGCGGGCGAATTCGTCTCGACCCCGATGCCCGAGGCGCTTGCCCATGTGGCGAGCGAATTGCGCCGCATCATCGACACCCACGGCCCCCATTCGGTCGCAGTGTTCATGGGATCGGGGGGCTTCCAGAACTCGGCCGCCATGTCCGCCTCACTCAGCTTCGCCAACGCCGTGGGGAGCCGCAATTTCTACACCTCGGTCACGCTCGACCAGCCCGCCAAGGTCTTCACCACCGCGCGTTACGGCAAGTGGATGGCGGGGCCGAACACGTTCTCGGAGAGCGACGTTGCCTTCTTCATCGGCAACAATCCGATCGTCTCGCACTATTCGCCTGTCGGGGGCGTCCCGCCCTTCAGCCCCTCGCGCCGCATCCGCGACCAGCAGGCGGCGGGCCTCAAGCTCATCGTCGCCGACCCGCGCGAGAGCGATGTGGCGCGGCTCGCCGACATCTACCTCCCCGTCAAGCCGGGCGAGGATCCCGCGATGCTGGCCGGAATGCTCAACGTGATCATTGCGGAGGGCCTCTACGACCGCAACTTCGTCGCCGCACATGTCGACGGGTTCGACGAACTTGCCGAGGCGGTGAAGGCCTTTCCGCCCGAGGTGGCCGCCGAGCGCGCCGGGCTCGACACCGACCAGCTCGTCGCTGCCGCGCGGATGTTCGCGACCGGCTCCAAGGGCTGCGCCGTCACCGGCACCGGCCCCGAAATGGCGGGCAACGGGACGCTCACCGAATATCTGGTGGTGTGCCTCAACACGATCTGCGCCCGCTTCAAGCAGGAGGGCGAAAAGGCCGCGATCCCCGGCGTCTTCAGCCCCTTCCAGACCGCGCGCCGCGCGCAGGTGGCGCCGCCGGTGCCGATGTTCGGCGCGGAAGGCATGCCCAAGTCGCGGTTCCGGGGCCTTGGACATCTGGGCTGGGAAATGCCCTGCAACGTCC
>JACESM010000206.1 GCA_013911835.1 Porphyrobacter sp.
CCAGCCGCAGCTTGCCACCCGCGAGCACCGCCATGCGCGGGCACAGGTCGGCAACATCGTCGACGATGTGGGTGGAGAGGATCACCACCACATTCTCGCCGATCCCGGCGAGGAGGTTGAGGAAGCGGTTGCGCTCTTCCGGGTCGAGCCCTGCGGTGGGCTCGTCGACGATGATGAGTTCGGGCTGGCCGATCAACGCCTGCGCGATCCCGAAGCGTTGGCGCATCCCGCCCGAAAAGCCCGCAATCGCCTTGCCGCGCACGCTCCACAGGTTGGTCTGATTGAGCAGATGCTCGACCATTGCCTTGCGCTCGCCCTTGTTGTTGACGCCCTTCAGCACCGCCATGTGATCGAGCATCGCGGCCGCCGAAATGCGCGGATAGACGCCGAAATCCTGCGGCAGGTAGCCGAGCGTGCGGCGCAGCCGGTCAGGCTCGGCCAACACGTCGATATCGCCGAAGCGGATGCTTCCGTGGGTGGGCGCCTGCAGCGTCGCGATGGTGCGCATCAGGGTCGATTTGCCCGCGCCGTTGGGGCCCAGCAGCCCGTACATCCCCTTGGGGATCGACAGGCTCACATCGTCCAATGCCTTGGTGCCATTGGGATAGGTGTGGCTGACGCCGCTGAGTTCGAGCATGGTGAGAAGAGGCCCCTGTTGTTCAATCGTTTACACTCTAGCGCAAGCCTGCCAGCGATAAAGCCGCATTCGTGGGAGCGGGCGTGCAATTGATCGACGGCAATGCCGTTCGTCGATGCAGGTAAACGGTTTGGCGCAAGACCAGGGCGCTGGCAGGCCACTCAGACGAGCAGTTTGCGCGGGCCCGGCCCCTCACCGGCGAGCCGGTCCTCCGGGTTCCAGATCGCGCAATGTTCAAGACTGAGGCAGCCGCAGCCGATGCAGCCGTCGAGCCGGTCGCGGGTGCGGGTGAGTTCGGCGATGCGCTGATCGAGCGTGTGGCGGATCGCGCTGCTGATCGCGTGCCAATCGCGCGCGGTCGGCGTGCGCCCCTGCGGGAGCTTCGCCAGTTCGGCCTCGATCTCGGATAGGCTGAGGCCCAGTCGCTGGGCGATGAGAATGAAGCTGAGGCGCCTGATGTCCGAACGCAGAAAGCGCCGCTGGTTGCCGCCGGTGCGCACCGGTTCGATCAGCCGCCGCTCCTCGTAGAAGCGGATCGCCGAAACGCTGAGCCCGGTGCGGCGCGCGATCTCGCCGATGGGGATAAGGTCGGAGGGCTTGAGGCGGCGGGGGAGCGCGGGTGCAGGGCGCATGGTGCGGGGGTCTCGCGATGAAGCTTGACCTCAAGTTAGGTTGAGATTGCACAAGAGGCAAGTCGGTGATTCGCACCCCCTGCCACGAAAGGACTTCCCCCATGTCATCCGCCTATCTCGAACACGTCAACATCACCGTCAGCGACATCGACCGCAGCGCCGCGCTGCTCGAGCGGCTGATGGGCTGGCACATCCGCTGGCGCGGGCCCTCGCAGCTTGGCGGGGAGACGATCCATGTCGGCGGGGAGCGTGATTACATCGCGGTCTACACCAAGGGCACGCCGGTCGCGGACCGCTTTGCCAAGGGCGTGCCGCTCAACCATGTCGGGCTGGTGGTCGATGATCTCGACGCGGCCGAAGCGGTGGTGATCGAAGCGGGTCTCGTCCCCTTCAGCCACGGCGATTATGAACCGGGCAGGCGGTTCTATTTCTTCGACTGGGACGGGATCGAGTTCGAGATGGTGAGCTACGCCTAGAACAGCCCGGGCTGTGCGGAGGGCGTTGCAGCGGGTGCGGCGCCCTTCCCCCACGGATCGGCGGTGCGGGTGATGGCGAGCGGCCCGCTCCATGCCCGGCACAGCGCGAGCGCCGCGTCGGGCTGACCCGTCAGCCACACCTCTGTGTCCGCTGCGCCGAGCAGCACCGGCATGCGGTCGTGCACGGCGGCCGCGCCGGTGCCTTCGCTGTCGGTCATGACCATGGAGTAGCAATCGCCCCACTCGTCCGAGGGCCGCCACACCCCCGCCACGGCGAACAGAGAGGTGTCCGGCAATGACATCCACGTGCGCGTCATCCGCCCTTTTGGCCCCTCGGCCTCGGCCCAGGCTTCGAGCGGGATGAGGCAGCGGCGGTTTGCGAAGGCATGGCGCCAGAAGCCGCTCCCCAGCTTGTCGGTCCGCGCGTTGTTGACCGGCTTGGGCTTCAACGGCTGGCCCTTGGCGCCCTTCAGCACCAGTGGAAAGCCCCAGGTCATCGCCCGCACTGCGCCCTCTGCGACCACAAGGCCGGTGTAGCCCGGATAGACCTCAGCCGCGAAATTCGCGCCCCCTGCCCCCTCCACCGCATCGAACCACTTCGCGACTTCGGTCACGTTTTTGGTCATGCGGTAAAGGTTGCACATGGGCTCAGGCGTTCCCGACCACGAAGCACGCTGCCGCCATCAGCGCGCCCGCCCAGCGGTTCGAGCGGAATCGGGCGAGCGGGTTCATCGGGTCGTCGGCGTCCAGCGTCGCCACCTGCCATGCCAGATGCCCCGCCACCGGCAGCAGCGCGAGGAGCGCGAGGCTGTCGGCGCGGTAGAGCCAGAAGGCCAGCGCCCAAAGTCCGATCGCGGCGGCAAAGAATACCGCGATTCCCGCGCGCACCTGCGCCCCCATTGCCAGCGCCGAGGAGCGGATGCCGACCATCGCATCGTCCTCGCGGTCTTGCAGGGCATAGATCGTGTCATAGCCGATCACCCAGCAGATGCTCCCGGTATAAAGCGCCGCAAGCGAATCCCAATTGTCCCAGCGCAGCTGCGTCCACCCCACCAGCGCGCCCCAGGTGAACACCATCCCGAGCCACGCCTGCGGCCACCAGGTGATGCGCTTCATGAAGGGATAGGCGGCAACCAGCGCAAGGCTGCCGAGCGCGACGAGCTGCGCCTGCCACCTGAGTTGCAGCAGCACCACAAGGCCGACGAGACACAGGCTGACAAGCCACACCCACGCCGCCTTCTTCGACACCCGCCCGCTCGCCACGGGGCGCAGCGCGGTGCGCGCGACCTGCCGGTCAAGATCGGCGTCGACGATGTCGTTATAGACGCACCCCGCCCCGCGCATCGCGATGCTCCCGAGCAACAGCCAGCCGAGCAGCGGGAACTGCGGCCCCGCTCCCGCCAGCCACACGGCAAAGACGCAGGGCCAGAACAATAGCCACCACCCGATCGGCCGGTCGAACCGCGCCAGCAGCGCAAGATCGCGCGGAAGCTGAGGCAAGCGCGCAACGAGGCCCCTATGCTCGCTGTCGGGGACGACCTGCTCGCTCATGCCGCTTCCCTCTGCGCCGCACGCCAGCCGAGCACCGCCAGCACCAGCATGGTGACGTTGCCCGCAAAGTCGAGCATCCCGATGCTGGTCAGCACCGGCACCTCGTAGTGGAACCAGTAGTTGAAGCCGAAGAACGGCAGCAGCAGCACGGCGAAGATCGCGAAGCTGCGTGCGTCCCAGCGGGTGACCAGCGCCATCAGCCCGAACAGCACCGCCTGCGCGCCGAAGCAGGCCATGGTGAAGCGCGTGATGTAGGCGCTGTCGCGAAAGGACTCGGTGATGGCGAGTTCGATCACGCTTGCGGGGGCGAACAGGCTCCAGCCGCCCAGCACAAGGAACACGGCAGCGATCAGGAATTGTGCGGTGCGCGCGGACATGACTTGCTCCCTAGCGCCGCAAGCGCCTAGGGCCAAGCCATGCCCGCCACCCCCGCTTGGCCCCCGAAAAGCGCGCCGCGCCTGTTCGTCGCCGAGACACTGGGGGCGGGCGCGTCCGTGCGGATCGAGGGCAATCCGGCGCATTACCTCGCCCGCGTCATGCGTGTGGGCGCAGGCGACATCGTGATCCTGTGCGACGATGCGACGGGCGAATGGGCGGCGCGGGTCGTCGATGCGGGCAAGCGCGATGTGGTGCTGGAAGTGGCGGAAATGCTCCGCGAGCGCGAGGCGGTGCCCGATCTGTGGCTGTGCCCGGCGCTGCTCAAGAAGGACCGCTTCGACCTCGTGTTGGAGAAAGCGACCGAACTCGGCGCCGCGCGCATCCAGCCGCTCGTCACCCGCCGCTGCGTCGCGGACAAGCTCAACCTCGAACGCGCCCGCGCGATCACTATCGAGGCCGCCGAGCAATGCGCCCGCACCGCACTGCCGCAGCTGGCCGAGGTGGTGAAGCTCGATGCGCTGCTGGCGGGCTGGCCCGAGGAGCGCGCGCTGTTCTTCGCTGACGAGAATGGGGGCGAACCCGCCGCCGCCGCCTTCGCGTCTCATCAAGGCCCCGCCGCGATCCTCACCGGCCCCGAGGGCGGCTTCGACGAGGCCGAGCGTGCCGCGATCCGCGCCCACCCGCAGGCCCGCGCCATCACCCTCGGCCCGCGCATCCTGAGGGGCGAGACCGCCGCCATCGCCGCGCTCGCCACGTGGATGGCGGCCGCGGGGGACTGGTGACAGCGGAGCCCTTCGACGGATTTTGCAAGACAAACCAGCTTACCATGCCCAAAGGCGAATTTGCCTTCCCACTGTCAAACCCGTTTTCTAAAGCAACCGGCCAGAGAGGGCCTGTTATGAGCACACGCGAAGCTTCCACTGCCGACGATCCGGTGATCGAGAGCCTCGACCAGCTGGTCGCCCCGATGATCAAGGGCGAAAAGCCGCCCGCAGACTGGCGCATCGGCACCGAGCACGAAAAGCTGGTGTTCAAGACCTCCGACCACCGTGCGCCCTCCTATGACGAGCCCTGCGGCATCCGTGACCTGCTGAAAGGCCTCGAACAATTCGGCTGGAGCCCGGTCGAGGAAGGCGGCAACGTCATCGCACTGAAGGGCGCGGACGGAGCGGTCAGCCTTGAACCGGCCGGCCAGCTGGAGCTGTCGGGTGCGCCGCTCGAGAACCTCCACCAGACCTGCGCCGAGACCGGACGGCATCTGGCGCAGGTCAAGGAAGTGGGCGAGAAATGCGGCGTCGGCTATCTCGGTCTGGGCATGTGGCCCGACAAGACCCGCGAGGCGCTGCCGATCATGCCCAAGGGCCGCTATGACATCATGCTGCGCCACATGCCGCGCGTGGGCACCATGGGCCTCGACATGATGCTGCGCACTTGCACGATCCAGGTGAACCTCGATTACCAGTCGGAAGCCGACATGGTGAAGAAGTTCCGCACCAGCCTCGCCCTGCAACCGCTGGCGACCGCGCTGTTCGCCAATTCGCCCTTCACCGAAGGCAAGCCCAACGGGTTCCTGAGCTACCGCTCGCACATCTGGTCGGACACCGATCCGGCGCGCACCGGCATGCTGCCCTTCGTCTTCGAGGACGGCTTCGGCTATGGCCGTTGGGCCGAATACATGCTCGACGTGCCGATGTATTTCGTGTTCCGCGACGGGAAATATATCGACGCGGCGGGGCTGAGTTTCCGCGACTTCCTCGACGGCAAGCTCTCTGTGCTGCCCGGCGAGTGCCCGACGCAGAGCGACTGGTGGGACCACCTTTCGACCGCCTTCCCCGAGGTGCGATTGAAGTCCTTCCTTGAAATGCGCGGTGCCGATGGCGGCCCGTGGAGCCGCATCTGTGCGCTCCCCGCCTTCTGGGTCGGGCTGCTCTATGATCAGGGCGCGCTCGATGCGGCGTGGGATCTGGTCAAGGGCTGGTCGATGGAAGAGCGCGAGCGCCTCAGGAACGAAGTTCCGCGCCTCGCCCTCG
>JACESM010000207.1 GCA_013911835.1 Porphyrobacter sp.
TGCCTCGCCATAGCGGCGCTCTTCATCGGCATCCAAGCGCGCTTTCCCGCATAGCTTTCCATAACGGGTGTGCCCGACGGCCATTGCCGGGGGCGGCCCTTTTGCTATGGTTGCGGCCATGGGTCACATCACGATTATCGAGGGCGAGGGCCATGCTGCGGTCGCCCACTGGCTGCTGGCGCAGATGGGCGGGAGCGGGGCAATCACCGTGCCCGGCGGATCAACCCCCTTCCCGAATATCGCTGCGCTAACCGAATATGGCGGTGTCGATTGGCCGGGCTGGGAGGTGTGGCCCAACGACGACCGCATCGTTCCCGAGGATCACGAAGCCTCCAACACCGGCAAGATCCGCGCGCTGCTCGAGCCGCTGGGCGCGAAGGTCGTGCCGCTCGCCGAGGACGCCGCGCCGCCGCATTTCCGGCTGACCTGGCTCGGGATGGGGCCTGACGGACATATCGCTTCGCTCTTCCCCAACACCGACCCGCAGGTTGACGATCCCGCGCCGGTGCGCCGCCTCACCCCCGATCCGCTCCCGGCCCATGCGCCCTTCGACCGGATCACGCTGACGATCCCGGCGCTGCTGGCGACCGACGCAATCCTGTTCACGCTCGGCGGGGCGGCCGACAAGCGCGCGGTCTTCGATGCGGCGCTGCTGGGCGAGAACGATCTGCCCGTCGCTCGCCTGCTCGGCGCAGCGCGGGCGCGCGGCATTCCCGTCACGGTCTTCGCCTGATCCGATGCCGCAGAGCCTGCTTCCCGCCCCGCTCCACCGCGCCCTGCTGCCGCTCGCCCATGCGCTCCGGCACCGCTGGCGGCTGTGGCGCAAGACCCCGATTGCCGGGGTGAGCGTGATCGTCACCAATCTTGCAGGCGACGTGCTGCTGCTGAAGCACTCCTACGGCCCGCAGGTGTGGAGCCTGCCCGGCGGCGGGCTCGGGCGCGGGGAAGACCCGCTTGCCGCCGCGCGGCGCGAGGTGCGCGAGGAACTCGGGGTGGACCTTGCGCGGCTTGAAGCGGTGGGCACGCTCGAAGAGGTGCTCTCCGGCTCGCCCCACACCGCGCATATCTTCACCGGCGTGTGCGACCGCCAGCCCAGGCCCGATCGCCGCGAGGTGACCGAGGCGCGCTTCTTCCCCTCGCACTCGCTCCCCGAACCGCTGGGCGAGACCACCCGCAGGCGGATCGCGGTGTGGCGGGGCCGGGGGGTGGGTTAGGGGGCGGTCCTTTTTTGGATTCACGCGGAGACGCGGAGGCGCGGAGGATTTTCAGGTTCGCGCCGGTAGGGGTTCGCGCCAAGGGGCCAAGGGGCCAAGATGTTGCACTTGCGGCGAAGTCGCCCACCTCATTGGCGGCCGCGCAAGTCAGTTGAATTGCCTGCGGCGCAGCACTGGCCTCTTGGCCCCTTGGCGCGAACCCCTTCCAGAATCCTCCGCGTCTCCGCGTCTCCGCGTGAACCCAAAACCGCCCCGCGCCAGTCACAACAACCGCAATTGCGCCTCGTCACGCGCTGGCTTCTCGTCCGCCGATCCTTCCAGCCCCGAGAGCGTCAGCCCCATCAGCCGGATTGGCCCCCTCAGCGGCAATTCCGCCTCGAGCAGTGCGCGGGCGAGCCTGCCGAACTCGTCCTTGCCACCGACATATTCCGGCTGCGAGGTCGCGCGGGTCATGATCTGGAAGTCGGTGAACTTCAGCTTGAGCGTCACCGTCCGGCCGCGCGCTTGCGATCCCTCGATCCGCTCCCACACGATGTCGATGATGTTCTCGAGCGTCTCGCGCAGCGCCGCGCCGCTGCCGATGTCCTCCGAGAACGTCCGCTCCCCGCCGACCGATTTGCGGATGCGGTGCGCGGCGACGGGGCGAAGGTCTATGCCGCGGGCGGCGCGGAACAGGTAATCCGCCATGCTGCCAAAATGCTGACGCAGGAAGGCGATGTCCTTCGCCGCAAGGTCCGCGCCCGTCGCGATGCCGAGCTTCTGCATCCGCTCCTCCGCCTTCGGCCCGACCCCGTGGAACCGCCGGATCGGCAACCCCGCCACGAACTGCGCGCCCTCGCCCGGGCGGATCACGCAGAGGCCATCGGGCTTGTTCTGGTCGCTCGCCAGCTTGGCGAGGAACTTGTTGTAGCTCACCCCCGCGCTCGCGGTCAGCCGGGTCTTGGCGCGGATTTCCTGGCGGATCAGCTCGGCGATGCGGGTGGCAGAGCCGATCCCGAGGCGGTCGTCGGTGACATCGAGATAGGCTTCGTCGAGGCTCAATGGCTCGATCACCGGGGTGTAATGCTCGAACACCCGCCGGATCTGGCGGCTCGCTTCCTTGTATGCATCGAAGCGCGGGCGCACGAAGACGAGATCGGGGCACAATCGCTGCGCGGTGACCGAGGGCATGGCGCTCCTCACCCCGAACTTCCTCGCCTCGTAACTTGCCGCAGCGACCACCCCGCGCCCGCCCGCGCCCCCCACGGCGACCGGCTTGCCCTTCAACTCGGGATTGTCGCGCTGTTCGACGCTGGCGAAGAAGGCGTCCATGTCGACATGGATGATCTTGCGCAGGCCGAGCTCGCCCGCGCGCGCGCTGTCATCCTCGTCTGACGGAGCCCTCCGGGTCATTCCTCGCAAATAGAAGCTTCGCGGCAATCAAGGAACTGTTGCTGGAACAATTCACCCCCGCGGCCATTTTGTGCACATGCGAAAAGAACAGTGGTCTTCCGGCGAACCCATAGGCAAGGGCCCCGCGATGGCCACCTCGCAAGCCTCTGTCATGCCCGCCCGCAAGGCACTCGGAGAGACCGAGCTGATGTGGATGATGGCGATGCTGATGGCGCTCAACGCCTTCGGCATCGATGCGATCCTGCCCGCGCTGGACGCACTCGCCGCTGATCTTTCGGTGAGCGGGAATGACCGCCAGTTCGTGATCGGCATTTACCTCCTGACCGGCGGCATCGGCTCGCTGGTGCCGGGCGCGCTTGCCGACCGCTTCGGGCGTCGGCCAGTGCTGCTGGGGGCGGTCGCGGTCTATATCGTCCTCTCGATCCTCTCCGCGCTCGCGCCGACCTATGACGCGCTGATCGCGGTGCGCGCGGCGCAGGGCTTCTTCGCCGCCGGGATCGTCGCGCTCCCGCCCGCGATCATCCGCGACCGCGTGGGCGGTGACAAGATGGCGCGCATGATGAGCCTCATCTTCGTGATCTTCCTCATGGTGCCCGCCATCGCGCCGACCATCGGCGAGGGCATCCTCCAGAGCTTCGGCAGCTGGCGCGCGATCTTCGCCGTGATGGCGGTGCTGGGCGTGGTGATGGCGAGCTGGGTGTTCATCCGCCTGCCCGAGAGCCTGACCGAGGAAAACCGCCAGCCGATCGCGGTGCGCTCCATCGCCGCCAACATGACCCGCGCGCTGATCCAGCCGAGCGTCGCGGGCTACGTGATCGGCTCGGCGCTGGTGTTTGGCGCGCTGTTCGGCTTCATCAATTCCTCGCAGCAGCTCATCACCCAGACCTTCGGCGCGGGCGACATCTTTCCGCTGGTCTTCGCGATCTGCGCCGGGTCGATGGCGATCGCCAGCTGGTCGAACTCGCGCATCGTCGAGCGGTTCGGCGCGCGCCGGGTGAGCCACACCGCGCTGTTCGCCTTCATCGGGGTGAGCGCGGTGCAGGTCATGTTCGCCTTCCAGCCGGGCGAGGAGCTGTGGCATTTCGTCCCGCTGATGGCGATCAACATGGCGCTCTTGGGCTTCATCGGCAGCAATTTCGGCGCGATCGCGATGAACCCCTTCTTCGCCATCGCGGGCGCGGCGAGCTCGGCGCATGGCTTCGTGCGGATGACCACCGCGGCGCTGCTCGGCGGGGCGATCGGCTATGCTTACGATGGCACCGCGCGCCCCCTCGCGCTGGCACTGCTGGCGAGCGGCCTTGCGTGTTTGGCGCTGGTGCTGTGGAGCGAGAAGGGCAAGCTGTTCGGGCCGTCAGATGCGGAGATGGGTGGGTAATCCTCCCCCTTGGGGGAGGGGGACCATGCGCAGCATGGTGGAGGGGACTCGCCACAAGCGCCGCCTCTTGCCGAGAGTCCCCTCCGTCAGCCGCTTCGCGTCTGCCACCTCCCCTGAAGGGGAGGATCAATCCGCCCCCAACCGCCGCCAAGCCAGCCCCGCAAACTCGCACAGCAGCGGCCGCGTATCGCGCGGGTCGATGATGTCCTCGACGTTGAAGCGCTCGGCAGAGCGGAAGGGCGAGGTGACCTTGGCCAGCCGTTCGCGGATTTCTTCCAGCAGTGCGGCGGGATCATCCGAGGCTTCCAGTTCGGCCTTGTAGGCAACTTCCAGCCCGCCCGCGATGGGGAGGCTCCCCCAGTCGCCGCTCGGCCAGCAATAGCGGTACTGATACCGCTCGGCATTGCTCATCGCGCTGCCCGCAATGCCATAGGCGCGGCGAAGGACGATGCTGGCAAGCGGCACCGTCGCCCGGTAGATCGCGTTCATCGCATTGACGCCGTAGCGGATCGTCCCCGCCATCTCCGCCTCGCGCCCGATCATGAAGCCGGGGTTGTCGACAAGGTGGACGATGGGGAGCCGGAACTGGTCGGCAAGCTTGACGAACCGCTCCACCTTCTCGGACGTCTTGGCCTCCCACGACCCGCCGAGGTAGCTCGGATCAGAAGCGATGATGCACATCGGCCAGCCATCGAGCCGCGCAAAAGCAGTAATCGCGGCGCGGCCCCAGTGCCTGCCGATCTCGAACACGGTGCCGTGATCGAACAGCATCTCCATGCAGCGGCGCATCGAATAGACCTGTTTCGCGTCACGCGGCACCAACGATAGCAGCGCCTCCTCGCGGCGGTCGGCGGGATCGTCGCAGGCCGAGCGGCGGGCGGGCTGGCCGACATATTCGGGCATGAAGCTCAGGAAATGCCGCGCGCGGGCGAAGGCTTCGGCCTCGCTGGCGACCTCGTCATCCACCACCCCGTTGCGAGTGTGGATCGCCGATCCGCCGAGCGCTTCCTTCGCTTCCTCGTGATTGGCCGCGCCGCCCTTGTAAGCCTCGCCCAGCCCGTCCACGACTGCGGGGCCAGCCGCGAAGATCTGCGAGAGGCCCTTCACCATGATCGAATAGTGGCTCGCCACTGTCCGTGCCGCGCCGAGGCCCGCTGTCGGCCCAAGCGCCAGCGCCACCACCGGCACGGTGTCGAGGTTCGTCACCACATCGCCCCAGCCGGGCACCGCCGGAATATAGGTCGCGCCGATCTGCTCCAGGGTCTTGACCGAGCCGCCCCCGCCCGTTCCGTCGATCATACGGATGATCGGGAGCTTCAACTGGTGCGCCATCATCTCGGCCTGCACCATCTTGCGCGCGATGCCAGCGTCCGCAGCGCCGCCGCGAATGGTGAAGTCGTCGGCGGTGGCGACCACCGGGCGGCCGTTGATCAGCGCCTTGCCGAACAGGAAGGGGGCGGGGGTAAGGCTGGCGAGGTCGCCATTGGCGTCATATTTGGCCGAGCCTGCGATCTTGCCGATCTCGCGGAAAGAGCCCTCGTCGCACAGCGCCGCGAGCCGCGCGCGGGCGTCCATCTTCCCGCGAGAGTGCTGCCGCGCCACCTTGTCCGGCCCGCCCATCTGCTCCGCGAGCGCTTCGCGGGCGCGCAGTTCTTCGAGTTCCTTGGCCCAGGTCATCAATCCTCCCCGGC
>JACESM010000208.1 GCA_013911835.1 Porphyrobacter sp.
CGCGCGGCGGCGATGTGGGCGAGCGCGACGCGGTCGATCCCGCGCCCGCGGATGATGCTGACCGAATAGTGCACCACGTCCACCCCGCGCGCGGCCAGTTCGCGGCGCAGCAGCACGCCGATGGGGGTGCCCGCGCGGGCGAGCGAGATGATGGTGCAGCTTGTCGCCGTCTCAGGCCGCGCGGTGATTGCCTCGGCCAGCGCCGCGATGTCGCGCTTCAGCCGCCCCGCATTCCTCGCCAGCGCCGCCTCATAGAGCGCGAGGTAGCGCGCATCGGGCAGGCGCTCTTCGGACAGCAGCTCCGAATAGTGCCGCGCACCCGACTGGATCAGCGCCTCCTTCTCCGCGACATCGGTCAGCGCGACAGCGGCGGGCTTGAGGAGGAAGGTCACATCCTCGGGGGCGTAGGAGCCGTGGAAGGGCGTCATCCGTCGATCCAGTCGTGCCCGCGCGCGATGTGTTGCCACAGCTGCGCCTGCGTCGGGATCATTGCCATGTCGGTGAGGTCGAGGAAGCCCGCATCCGACCAGCTGTCGCCGATGCCGACAATCAGCCGCCCGGGGGTTTCCTTGCGCACCTGTTCGAGCATGTAACGCACCGCCGCGCGCTTGCTCAGCCACGGCGGGAGGAAGGCGAGGTTGTTGCCGTTGGCGTGGATACGCCAGCCTTCCGGGAGGCGCTCCCGCAGGCTTTCGGCGAGCGCGGTGAGGGCCGGAACGTCGCCGATGTTGCTCTTGATGACGATGTAGAGATCGAGACCGTCCTCGCTCACCAGCCAGTGGCGATATTCTTCGCCCAGGCTCTGGGTCAGCGCGGGGTAGAGCGCCGCAGGGGCCTCGGCGCACTGCGCCTCGGCGGCAAGGCGCGCGTGCCAGACCGGATCGGGGGTGCCGTCCGCCAGCAGAATGCAGCCGCCATTGGCGCAGATCGCGGGGGCCTGCGCGATGTCGACCCGGGCGAGCACGTCGCGCGCGCGGGCGGTCACCGGCACCAGTTCGCCATGTGCCAGCCAGCCGAGCAGCGCCTGCTGCGGCGGTGTGGCATAGCCGCTGGGGCTGCCATCGACGAGGCGGCTCATCAGGCGCAGCTGCTCTTCCGGCCAGTCGCCGCATTTGGGGCGAGTCTGGAACAGGCTGTCATCGAGATCGGCGAGGATAAGGGGGGGCGCGGTCATGCAGGTTCGCCATAGCGGCACAACAGCGTCTCGACCATGACGGGAGAGCCCGCTTCGGCGCACCACCGGGCCAGCGCCTCGGCCTGACCGCCAGCGATCTCGGCGGCGATCACGATGCGGTCCGGGCGGTGGGCGAGAAGGTTGTAGACATGGCAGGTCGCGCCCGAGCCATAGGCGTCTTCCAGCGTGGTGACGCTCTGCATCGCATGGCCGAGCATGGCCGGCGTGCGAGTGATCGACTGAATGGCGGTGACCGCGCCCTGTGCAGCGAACTCCTCGGCGATGCGCAGCGCCTCATAGGCGTGCTCGCCGTCGCCGAGCACCAGCACCCGCTCGCCCGGCGCGGCGGTGACGGGGGCGCGGGTGGCGGCTTCGGGTTTCAGCAATCCGGTCCGGCTGCGCATGCCGGTCGCAGGCGCAGTGCCATGGCGATTGGCGGTGAGCGCAAGGCTGGCGGCCGCCTGCGCGGCGCCGGGCGTCCAATGGAGGGTCCCCGCGATCAGCGAATGCGCGCTCGCAGGGCGCGGCATGCGGGAGAGGAAGGCCTGCGCGCTCCAGTCGGTGAGGCTGGCGCAGGCGATCCGCTCGATCTGCGGCAGGGCGGCGACCAGCGCCTCGGCGGCTGCCACGAAGGTGCTGCCGGTGCTGCATTCGTCGTCGATGATGACAAGGCTGCGGGCCTGCGGGAGCACTTCCTCGACCGCGCCCGATACCTGCACCATGTGGCTGGCGGCGTGGCTGTGGCCTTCCTCGAAACGACACAGCACCCGCGCACCCAGCGCGGTCTGGCGGCTCGATTGCACATATGCGCTGGCAAGGACCGGGTAACGACCGCGCCACGCGGCCCACACGGCCTGCGCAAGACCTGTCGCGGTTTCGGCCATGCCGCAGAACAGCACCGGCTCCGGCAGCGCGGAGATCTGCGCCGCGAGCGCATCGGCAGCGGCGCGCAAGGCTTCCGGCGGCGTCGGCACATGCCGCCCGAGCACCTTCGAGACGATCAGGAACCCGCGCTTCGGATTCGCCCGCGCAGCGAAATCGCACAACTCGCTCACACGCTCCCGCGCGACACCGGACAGCACCAGCGTTCCGGTCGGCAGTTCGACCGTGACCGTGTGCTCCTGCGCCGCCGCAGCGGCCCCGCGATCAGGCATGGATGACGATGCTGACCACCGCGCTGCGCGCCCGGGCGACGACATTGCGGCGCACATTGTCGGTCGAGATTGCCAGCGGCGGCAACTCTGCCCCCGCCGCCGCCGCCATCTCGTAGACCAGCGCGGCGCGGATGCCGAAATTGACGTTCTCGGAGATCGAGCCGCGTTCGCGCATGTTCTGATGCGCGAGGCTCGCCGAGGTCACCCCCACAAGATTGCCGAATTCATCGATGATCGCCCCGCCCGACGATCCCGAGCCGATCGGAGCGCTGAACTGGAAGCGCGCAATGTCGCCCCCGCCCCCGGTCAGCCCGGAGACATTGCCAGTGGTGACCTTGAGGTCAGCGCCCAGCACGTCGATCAGCGGGAAGCCCGCGGCCATGATATCCTCGCCCAGAAACAGCGGCGAGGCGATCCGCAAGGGCAGCGGCGCGCCGTGGGTCGTGCAGCGCAGCAGCGCAAGATCATGTCCCGCATCGACCGCGATCACCGTGCCCGCATCGCGCGCCGGGCCGATTTCGAACTTCTGCCCGTCCTCGACCACATGGGCGTTGGTGACGATCAGGTCAGGCGCGATCAGCACCCCGCTGCCCGTGCCGAGCATCTGCCCCGGCACCGGCACCGGACGATTATGCCCACGCCCGTCGGGGTGCGGGATCGGCCCGCTCCCAGGATAAGGGTTGCCGGGCAGCGGCACGCCGGGAGAATTGCGGTAGGGCACTTCGATCCCGCCCATGTTGCGCGCGCGCACATAGGCGTCGATCCCGAAGGTGAAGCCCTCGTTCGAGAGCTTCATGCGGCGCTCGCCATTCTTGGTGTAGACCTCGGCAAGGATCACTGCGGCGAGCTGTTCGGTCGGCTGCGGCATCTGCCAGGTGGTGCCGTCAACCTCGAATTCGAGCGGGTAGGCGTGATTGGTGAAGCCGCCGTGGCGATCGTCCATGACATAGGCGACGATCTCGAAATCGCCTTCGAGCTCGGCCATGCCCTCCATGAACCATTGCGCCGGATCAACCCGGTCGAAGGCGAGCACGCGGCCGTGCTGGCTCGCGTCGCGGCCTATGGCAGCGATGGCAATGCGCGCGGCCTCGCCCCCACGCATGTGGATGCGGCAATCGGCCTTGGGGCTGATCTTGACCCGCTGTCCGGGCTGGGCGGGCTGCATCGCCGTCTCGCCTTACCCGATGTTGACGCCCATCGCGCCCGCGAGACCCGCAAGGCCGCTGCGCCAGCCTTCGCCGATCGCCTTGACCTTGATGTCACCCGCAGGGCCGCGATAGAGTTCGACGAAGACCATCGCGACGTTCATCGAGGCGTCTTCGGACAGGTCGTAGCGCGCCAGCTCCTTGCCGTCGGCCTGGTTGACCACGCGCGCGAAGGCATTCGAGACCGAGCCGAAGTTCTGGCCGTTGATCTCGCCATCATGGATGGTGACCGCGATCACCACCTTCTTGGCAGCAGGCGTCAGCTTGGCGAAATCGATCAGGATCGTCTCGTCATCGCCCGCGCCTTCGCCGGTGCGGTTGTCGCCGCTGTAGACCACCGCGCCATCGGGCGAGGTCTTGTTGTTGTAGAACACGAAATTCGCGTCGGAGAGCACCTTGTCGTTCTCCCCCAGCACGAAGGCCGAGGCGTCGAGATCGAAACCCGCGCCGTCGGTCTTGCGCACGTCCCAGCCGAGGCCGACAATCACTGCGTTGAGGCCCGGGGCCTCCTTCGAGAGCGAGACATTGCCACCCTTGCTGAGCGAAACCGCCATTATCCCTATTCCCTTTTGCGGAAGCGCGCGGCCGACGACATTGTCCCCGACCGCGCGCCTTGCCCGTTAGCCGATGTTGACGCCGTAGTGCGCGGCGAGCGGGCCGAGGCCGCCCTTGAAGCCCTGGCCGACGGCGCGGAACTTCCATTCGGCCCCGTGGCGATAGACTTCGCCGAGGATCATCGCGGTCTCGACCGAGGCGTCTTCCGACAGGTCGTAGCGCACGACTTCGTTGTTGTTGTTGGCATCAACGAGGCGGATGAAGGCGTTCGAGACCTGACCGAAGGTCTGGCCCTTGCTGTCGCCGTCATGGATGGTCACGACCACCGCGACCTTGTCGACATCGGCGGGCAGCTTCGAGAGGGTGATCTCGACCTGCTCGTCATCGCCGTCACCCTCGCCGGTGCGGTTGTCGCCCTGATGGACGACTGCGCCGCCGGCGACGTTCTTGTTGTTGTAGAAGCAGAAATCCATGTCGCTGCGGACCTTGCCGCCCGCGTTGCAGAGGAACGCCGAGGCGTCGAGGTCGAAATCCTGACCATCGGTCGCGCGCACGTCCCAGCCGAGGCCGACCATGATGCGGTCGAGGCCGGGTGCTTCCTTCGAGAGGCTGACATTGCCACCCTTCGACAGTGAAATAGCCATGTGACGTCTTCCTTTCCTTGTGGTGGCGGCATCCGGGACGGCCCCGGATGCTTGCGCCCGATGAAATATCCTGCCCCCGTCAGGCGGCGGCTTCGTCCCCTTCCGGCTCGCCGTCGGGGTTGGCCTTGTTCCAGTTCACCGAGGACCAGAAGGCGAGCCCGATCAGCACCGCGCCGATCAGGCCGGTGATGACTTCGGAGATGTGCATGAAGGTGTTGAGGTACATGATCACCGCCAGCGCGAGGATCGCATAGAACGCCCCGTGCTCGAGGTAGCGGTATTCGCTCAAGGTGCCTGCGCGCACGAGGTAGATCGTCATCGAACGCACGAACATCGCGCCGATGCCGAGGCCGATGGCGATGATGATGAGGTTGTTGGTGAGCGCGAAGGCGCCGATCACCCCGTCGAAGCTGAAGCTCGCATCGAGCACTTCGAGATAGAGGAACGCGCCGAAGCCCGCCTTGGCGACATCACCGGTCGAGGGCGTCGGCGGTTCGAGCACGTGGTTGATGATCTCGACGCCGAGATAGGTCAGCAGGCCCGCGATCGCGGCGGTGATGAAGGTCAGCGCCTCCTCGCCCGGCAGCACGGTCGAGACCGCCCAGGTGCCCGCCAGCACGAGACCAATCGAGACCGCCTCGATGTCCGCGACCTTGGCGAGCGGGCGCTCGATCGCGGCGATCCAGTCGATCTCCTTGTCGGAATCGAAGAAGTAGTTGAGGCCGACCATCCCGAGGAAGGCGCCGCCGAAACCCATCAGGCCGACATGCGCGCCCTCGACGATCCGCTGGTATTCGCTCGGCGAATTCAAGGCGAGGTTGATCGCCTCGATCGGGCCGAGCGATGCGGCGATCATCACGATCACCAGCGGGAAGACAATCCGCATCCCGAACACCGCGATCGCGATCCCCCAGGTCAGGAAGCGCTGCTGCCAGA
>JACESM010000209.1 GCA_013911835.1 Porphyrobacter sp.
AGGCGCGGGTCGATCCTCTCGGCGATGTCATCGAGCTCGGCGCGCGCATCGACATCCCACATGCCATCGCCGATCGGGGTGATCAGTTCGGGCGGGGCGTCGTCATGCTCGTCCTCGATATCACCGACGATTTCCTCGACCAGATCCTCGATGGTGATGAGCCCGTCGGTCCCCGAGAATTCATCGAGCACGATCGCAAGGTGCACGCGCTGGGTGCGCATGTCGGCGAGCACATCCAATGCCCCGCGCGCCTGCGGCACATAGAGCGGCTGGCGCATCAGCGTGGTCCAGTCCTCGGGTGGCGGCGTGCTATTGGCGAGGAAGGGGAAGATATCCTTGATGTGGATCATCCCGATCACGCTATCGAGCGTGTCGCGGTAAACCGGCATGCGCGAATGGCCATGCTCGGAGAAGGCCGCGACCATTTCCTCCCAGCTGATCGCGGCATCGACCGCGATGATCTCGCCGCGCGGGACCGCCACATCATCGGCATCATGGTCCGAGAAGTGGAGGAGGTTGCGCAGCATCTGCCGCTCGACCCGCGACAGATCGCCGCTGGTGGCCGCGCCCTCACCCGGGCCGCCGTTCTCGTCCTCGTGCTCGTCGATCGCTTCTTCGAGCTGTTCGCGCAAGGAACGCGCGCCCTCGAACCCGAGCATCTTGCGGAACGCGGATATAAGCCCGCTGCTACTGTCCGCTTCTCCCGACGGGGACGCGGACGAATGGGAATCGGCCATGGCCTTGCAAGTGGCTCCTGTTGCTACCTGTCGCCATATGGGTCAGCGATGCCCAGTTTGGCAAGTATGCGGGTTTCCAGCCCCTCCATCGCCTCGGCCTGTTCGTCGCTTTCCACGTGGTCGTGGCCGGCGAGGTGGAGCAGGCCGTGGACGATGAGATGGGCCGCGTGGGCCTCGAGGGTGGTGCCCTTCTCCGCCGCCTCGCGCGCGCAGGTCTCGTAAGCCAGCGCGATGTCGCCGATCATTTCGGGCGGACCATCGGGGGCGAGCTCCTCGAGTTCCCCGCGCTCCAGCATGGGGAAGCTGAGCACATTGGTGGGCTTGTCCCGCTCGCGCCATTCGCGGTTGAGGGTGTGAACCTCGTCGTCGGTGGTGAACAGCAGGCTCGCCATCAGGCGCGGATTGGCGAGCAGCGGCTCGCCCTCGCCCGCGGCGGCTGCGGCGCGGGTTGCCAGCGCGTCCCAATCGCCCGCAGGCCAGTCTTCGATGTCGATATCAAGCTGCATCGGCATGCCCTGTAGCGGCCTCACGCCGCCCAGATCAATCCGATCCCGCCCAGAACCGCCAGAGGCGCGATCGCGCGCACCCCCGCCAGCGGGATGCGCTCCGCCCAGAACACCGCATAGCCGTTGTGCCAGCGCAGCGGGAGGATCAGCAACACCACCGAACTGGCGACAATGAAAATTCCCGCGACGGCAAAGAACTGCGGGAAGTGCGACACCTCGGCCCGCACCGCCATCGCCGCGCCCGCGATCAATCGCGGCACCTGTTCGATGGCGTTGATCCGATGGCTCGTCGCGGTGCGACGCAGCAGGTCGAGCGCGCTGGAGGGGCGAAAGGCCATCAGCCAGCCGGTCCACACCAGCCAGCCCGCAGCGGCGAGCAGCACGAACCACGCAGCGGTCAGCATCGCTGGCGCGCGCTAGGCCCCGTCGCCTTCGCCGTCCCTGCCCTCGTAAGCCTCGACGATCCGCCCCACGATCGGGTGGCGCACCACGTCGGCGGCGGTGAAGCGGATCGTGCCGAAGCCTTCGACGCCCTCAAGCCGCTCCACCGCATCGTTGAGCCCGCTCATTCTCGGGCCGCCGGGGATGTCGACCTGGCGCGGGTCGCCGCAGATCACCATCCGGCTGTTCTGGCCGAAGCGGGTGAGGAACATCTTCATCTGTTCCTTTGTGGTGTTCTGGGCTTCGTCGAGGATGATGAAGCTATCCGCCAGCGTGCGCCCGCGCATGAAGGCGATCGGCGCGATCTCGATCTCGCCATTGGCGAGCCTGCGCTCGACCTGTTCGGGCGGCATGCAGTCGTTCAATGCGTCGTAGAGGGGCCTGAGGTAGGGGTCGACCTTCTCCTTCATGTCGCCGGGGAGGAAGCCGAGCTTTTCCCCCGCCTCGACCGCCGGGCGCGAGAGGATCAGGCGCTGCACGCTCCCGGTGATCAGCTGGCTCACCGCCTGCGCCACCGCGATATAGGTCTTGCCGGTGCCTGCCGGGCCGAGGGCGAAGATGATGTCCTCCTTCGCCAGCGCGCGCATATATTCGATCTGCGTCGCCGAGCGCGGCACGATGGTTTTCTTGCGCGTGCGGATCATGATCGGCGGCGCGCCGTCATCGCCGGAGATGATCCCCTCGAGCGTCGGTTCGGCCGACATCGCGATCAGGCTTTCGATCGCGCCAGCATCGAGCGCCTCGCCGCGGGCGAGCCGGTCATACATGGTCTTCAAGGTCTCGCGCGCCCGGGCGACGTCGTCCTCGGGCCCCTCGATCACCACCTGATGCCCGCGCGCGTGGATGAAGACCCCGAGCCGGTTTTCGACCTGCACCAGATTGGAATCGAACTGCCCGAACAGGGGCCCGAGCAGCGCCTGGTTTTCGAAGGTCAGATCGACACGCGCGCGCCGCTGTGCCGGAATACCACGCGGATCGGGTGACAGCGCCGGGTGTCCGGCACGAGAGGGTCGTCGGCCCATAAGGTCCTTTGCTTGAGGGCGAAAAGGACGATCCCTTGCCCTTGAGTCGCAAGCCTAAGCCCCTCGCGCCCCTTGGCAAGCCGGGTGCGGCGAGATGGCGGTGGAAAGTCACGGATGCTTCACATGCGCAGCCCTGCTGTGGTAGGCTGAAGCAGCCAAGCGTATGAAAGGTCTAAGCTTATGCGCAGGTTTGCAGTCGCCATGGCCGTGTTGCCGATTGCTGCGAGCGCCGCCGCGCAGGAAAGCCGCGCCAGCGCTCCACCCGAGATCATCGTGCGCCCGCCCCCGACCGAGGCCGAAAGGCACAAGGAATTGCGCGAATTCACCCGCGACGTGATCCGCCCACCGCGCCTCGACCAACCGGTGGCGAAGTTCTTCTTTCCGGTGTGCGTCACCGTGCTCGGCCTCGCACCCGAAGATGCCGAGACAATCGCCGGGCGCATTCGCGCGAATGCCGAGACGCTCGGAGTCGGGGCGGATCGCTCGCCCGACTGCGTGCCGACGGTCCGCGTCGCCTTCATGGCCCCGGCGGCGGGCGCGCCGGAGCGCTGGTTGAGTGCGGGGTCGCCCCAACTCGCCCACCTTACCGGCTATCAGCGCGAACGCGTGCTGGGCGAAACGGGGCCGGTCCGGGCGTGGAACAGGATTGTGGTGCGCGATCCCGAGGGCAGGCCCTTGCCCAATGGCGATCCGCAAGCATGGTTGGAGGGTGGCGTAAGCGTTCCCGCTCTCTTGGACCCGTTGAGCGCTACCGACCCCATCGTCACCACCGAGATCACGGGCGCAGCCGTGCTCATTTCGCGCGAGGCGGCGCACGGCTTCACGCTCGGCCAGCTGGCCGATTACGCCACAATGCGCGCGCTGCTCGGCACCGGCGCAGTCGAGGGGGGCGCGCCGGTGCGCACGATCCTTACCCTGTTCGATGACGCCGCGCCGCCCGCGGGGCTGACCGATTACGACAAGGCGCTGGTGCGCGAACTCTACGATGCCTCGCGCAATGCCAAGCCGCGGCGGGTCTATAACGACATTGCCCGCGCGGCGGTGGCGGCGGAGCGCGCAGAGAAGCAATAGGCACCAGTCCCTCCCCGTCCTGCAAGGATGGGGAGGTGGCACCGCGAAGCGGTGACGGAGGGGTAAGGGCGGCACGGGCGGAGTGCCCCCTCCGTCAGCCGCCTGCGGCGTCTGCCACCTCCCCATTCCTGCGGAACGGGGAGGGACTTCAACTTGTTATCACTTCGCCCCTCAGCGAATTCGGCCCCGCCTCGGCCAGCGTCACTTCGACGAGATCGCCGATGGCGTGCTCGCCTTCGAAATGCACGCTCTGGAGCCACGGCGACTTGCCGAGCCACTGGCCTTCGTGCCGCCCGGTACGTTCGACCAGCACTTGGCAGGTCTTGCCCACAGTCGCCTGATTGAAGGCATATTGATGCGCGCCGATGCGCTGCTGGAGGCGCTGGAGGCGCTCGTCCATCACCTCGGGCGCGATCTGGCCCTCCATGGTGGCGGCGGGCGTGCCGGGGCGCGGGGAATATTTGAAGCTGAAGCAGGCAGCGTAACGTGCTTCATCGACGATGCTGAGGGTGTCCTCGAAATCGGCCTCGGTCTCGCCGGGGAAACCGACGATGAAATCGCCCGACAGCGCGATGTCGGGGCGGACGGCGCGAAACCGCTCGATGAGGCGCAGATAACTGGTCGCGGTGTGCTGGCGGTTCATTGCCTTGAGGATGCGGTCGCTACCGGCCTGCACCGGCAGGTGGAGGTAGGGCATGAGCTTGGCCACCTCGCCGTGGGCGGCGATGAGGTCGTCGTCCATGTCGTTGGGGTGGCTGGTAGTGTAGCGAATGCGCGCGAGGCCATCGATACCCGCCAGCACGCGGATCAGCCCGCCCAGCCCCGTGCGGCGACCCTTGTCATCCTCGCCCGCCCAGGCGTTGACGTTCTGCCCGAGCAGCGTGATCTCCTTCGCGCCCTGCTCCACCAGCTTGCGCGCTTCGGCCACCAGATGGCTGAACGGCCGCGAGATTTCCGCGCCGCGGGTATAGGGCACCACGCAATAGGTGCAGAACTTGTCGCAGCCCTCCTGCACGGTGAGGAAGGCGCTCGGCCCCCGCTTGGCCCGCGCCGGCAGCGCATCGAACTTGGCGATGGCGGGCATGTCGGTATCGGTCGCGCGCTCGCCCAACGCCGCCTTGTCGAGCATCTCGGGCAGGCGGTGATAGGCCTGCGGGCCGACCACGATGCTGACCGCCGGGGCGCGCGCCATGATCTCCTCGCCCTCAGCCTGCGCGACGCAGCCCGCGACTGCGATCAGCGGCTTCTTGCCCGCTTCCTCGCCCGCCTTCACCAAGCGGCCGATATCCGAATAGACCTTCTCGGCGGCCTTTTCGCGGATGTGGCAGGTGTTGAGGATGACGAGATCGGCCTCCTCGCCCTCGGGCGCGGGCGTGATGCCGCGTGTCGCCAGCAGCTCGCCCATACGCTCGCCATCATAGACGTTCATCTGGCAGCCGAAGCTCTTGACCCGGTAGGTCTGGGGAGGAGAGGCAGGTTTCATGAGGGGGCCGCCTTTAGCGCCAAGCGGCGGCGCTGCCAAGGCGAGCGCGTGTTACTTCCGGTCGTCCCGCCGCCCGACATGCACGCAAGGGATCAGCTGGCGGGTCAGCACGCCGGGGTGCGGCTTGTCCTCCGGCCCGCACTCGACCATCGGCTTGGGCACCGCATTGGCCTTGACCACCGCCAGCGCATCCGCGCTTGCATGGGCCGCAATCCAGGTGATGCAATCGGCCAGCGGGCGAATCTTGTGCTTGGTGAACTGCCCGTTCTGCGGCCCGCAATTGACCGTGAAGACATCGGCCGCGGGATCGACATCAAAGCGCGCAAACCTGCGCAGCACCTCGCCGCGCTCGTTGATCACCAGCCGCTGGACGTCATTGGTCATCCCGTCGCCCGCAT